>JBFJNI010000046.1:0-27011 GCA_041618235.1 Acidimicrobiales bacterium | reverse complement strand
TCGGCAAGACCCTTGGCGAGCGGAGGCGATCTTGTGGCCTCTGACCTGGACTTTTGTGGTGGAGACGATGGGACTCGAACCCACGACCCCCTGCTTGCAAAGCAGGTGCTCTAGCCAACTGAGCTACGTCCCCGGGACTGGGCGAGAATCCGGTCGAAAAGTCGGCACAGCGATCACCCAGCGGGAGGCTGAGAGTGTAGACGGCACCGACCGAGCCGAGCCGATCGGCGCTGTCGCACCGCGCTCCGGTGTCCGACGCTCCGCTCGGCCGCTCGATCCAGGCGGCGGGCAGATCAGGGGCGGCGTTCTCACCCGGTGGCGCCAGCTCCCGCGCCAATCGGTACGCCGTCATGCAGTTCTGAGCGACGGCCCAGCCGATCGCACCCAGGAGGACGATCGTCTGTCCATATCCCGGTGCCCGCCCCTGCCAGCAAGCGTCTTCAACCTGCCGGTTCATCGGCTCGGCGTCGGGCCGGCGCCCATCCAAGGCGCGACCCTGCACGGAAAGGCCGAAGGAGACGTCGTCGAGATCTCGCTCGCAGAAAGACTCAGCTGACCCGGGGCGCCTACGTCCGCTGTCCGCGCACGGCCTGGCCCAGATAACGGCACGTCGGCGACGGCCCAAGTCGTTCTGGGTTGCCGAGATCGGAGTGCAGAACGTGCCCGCTGTCGTCCTCGACAACCCAGAACGGAAGGGGCCGCCCCGAGTGCCGGATGACCCGCGCCGTTGTCACGCACTCTGCGGGAATCGCGAGCGGGTCACGGTCTGGAGCCAGGTGCTGTCGAGGCGTCCCGAGCGGTACGTAGTCGGTGACCAGCAGACCGGATTCCGCGAATAGTCCGTACAATGTCTCGGTGGCCGGATCCGAACACTGGAACGAGCGTTACAAGAGCATCGGGGCCTCTCAGCTTTCATGGTTCGAGGACGTTCCGACCATGTCGCTTGAGATGCTCGACACCCTGTCCGTTGCGCCAAGCGATTCCGTTGTCGACATCGGCGGTGGAGCGTCGAGACTGGTGGACCACCTCGTCGATCGCGGCCACCGGAAGGTCGGAGTGCTCGACGTTTCGGGGGTTGCGCTCCGGGACGCCGAACTCCGGGTCGCATCGACCCAGCGCGTCGAGTGGATCGAGACCGACTTGTTGCAGTGGAAGCCACAGCACCGCTGGTCAGCGTGGCACGACCGCGCGGTGTTGCACTTCCTCGTCGACGACGCGGACCGAGCCTCCTACGGTCGACTCCTCCGCGATGCACTGATTCCGGGCGGAGCATTCGTGATCGGCGTGTTCGCCGAAGACGGCCCGGATCAATGCTCGGGGCTGCCGGTGCGGCGATACACGCCGGAAGAGCTACGGCAGGCCGTCGCGCAGACAGGCAAGGTCGAGATCATCGCCGAGCAGCGACACATCCATCGCACCCCACACGGTTCGCCGCAGGTGTTCAACTGGGTGGCCGGTCGACTCGGGGGATGACCCGCGCTAACCGGATGACCCTTTCGATGAGCCGAGGGTGGAGACGGTGAGCCGGTGGGCGATCGTAGACAGATCGACGCCATCTCGCTGCGACGCAGCAACCAAGACAGCGAAGGCAGCGTCGTCACTGATCTGCATGGTCCGCATCAGAATGCCCTTCGCCTCACTGATCACCTCGCCCCGGTCACGTTTCGCGCGCAAGTCCCCGACCTCCGCGATCAGATCCTGCATCCGCGCATCGCTGACGAGGTCAGCGGCCTCCGCGTCGAGCGCAGCGGATTCGAGTTTGTCGATCCGTTCACGGTCGTGTTCGGCTGCGGACTCCAGATCGTCGATCCGGCGTCGGTCCTTGCGCCGTCGACCGACGAGCTCGCCGCTGGCTTCGACCAATTCCCTGACCCCGTCGTAGAGCTGTTCGGCGCGACGGTCGAGAACCTCCAAGACGGCCACCCGGTCGTCAGACGACAGCCGTTCGGAGCGATGGTGCAACAGCCACGCAGCCATGGAGACGACGACGCCGTCCGTGAGGAGCGGGTCGCTTCGCTCGAGGTCTGCGGACGGCTCGGTCATCAGGCTGCCTCCATCTACTGGTTCTCACAATAACCGTCACTCGAGACCATCGGACTGCCGCGCCACCCACGGCCCTCGCCGACGGTCTCGATCTCTGCACGGGGACTGGCGGGTCCTGGTCACGGCCCTCGAGAGACGGCGACCGGACGCCCGGAGCGCAGCTCGGCGGGATCGGGCCTTCGAACCGACCCTCGACAGCGAGGTCGACTGCCCGAGCCGTTCTCGGCTTCGGACCCACGCCACGGGTGCCGGTTCCTACGATGGTCGGTCACCGTGAAGTCGCTCGGATTCATCCTCAGCTATCTCGCCACGCCCCAGGCCCGCCGCAGCGGCCGGATCCTGGGCTGGATGCTGGGCCTGCTCGCGGTCATCGTCGCGGTCTACAGCGCCCTGTTCCACGAGATCATGGACTACGAGGGCCAGAGCTACAGCTGGATCACCGCGGTCTACTGGACGCTGGTGACGATGTCGACGCTGGGCTTCGGCGACATCACCTTCGACACCGACCTCGGCCGGGCGTTCTCGGTCCTGGTGCTGCTGTCGGGGTCGGTGTTCATCCTCGTGCTGTTGCCGTTCACGTTCATCCAGTTCGTGTTCCTGCCGTGGATGGAGGCGACGCAACGGGCCCGGGCGCCTCGGGAGGTCGGCGACGACGTGCAGGGCCATGTCATCTTCACCGGCACCGGCGCGATCGAGACCGCGCTGATCGGCCGGCTCGACCGGGCCGGCATCCCCTACGTCACCCTGGTGGGCGATCTCGACGAGGCGCTCCGTCTCGACGACGAGGGGCTGCAGGTGATGGTCGGCGACCTCGACGACCCCGAGGCCTACATCGCCGCCGGCGTCGACCGGGCCGCGATGGTGGCCACCACCCGGGCCGACACCACCAACACCAACGTCGCGTTCACCGTGCGCGAGATCAGCGAGCAGATCACGGTGGTCGCCACCGCCGACAGCCAGGCGTCGGTCGACATCCTCGAGCTCGCCGGCTGCAACGAGGTGCTGCGCCTGGGTGAGCTGCTCGGCGCGGCCCTCGCCCGCCGGGTGCTGGCGCCGGGCGGACGCAGCCAGGTGATCGGCCAGTTCGACGAGCTGCTCATCGCCGAGGCGTCGGTGCCGCCCGACCTGATCGACCGGCCGCTGGCCGACAGCGGCCTGCGCCGCGACACCGGCCTCACCGTCGGTGGCGTGTGGGACCGCGGCCGGCTCGCGGTCGCCGAGCCGGCCACCGTGCTGCACGACTCGAGCATCCTCGTCCTCGCCGGCTCGCGCATCCAGCTCGACCGGTACGACGAGCTGTTCGACACCGTGCACGAACCACCTGGCCCGGTGATCGTCATCGGCGGCGGCCGGGTCGGCCGGGCCGTCGCCCGCCACCTGGCAGCAGCGGACATCGAGCACCGCATCATCGACAAGCTCGCCGAGCGCATCGAGCACCTGCCCGGTGCCGTCGTCGGTGACGCCGCCGACCTCACCGTCCTGCGGGCCGCCGGCATCGACGACGCCACCACCATCGTCGTCACCACTCACGACGACGACATCAACGTGTACCTCACCAACTACTGCCGCCGGCTGCGGGCCGACGTGCAGATCATCGCCCGGGCCCGCCTCGACCGAAACGTCACCACGCTGCACCGCGCCGGTGCCGACTCGGTGCACTCCTACGCCTCCACCGGCGCCACCGCACTGTGGAACCTCCTCACCGCCGACAACACCCTGCAGCTGGCCGAAGGCGTCGACGTCTTCCGCGTCCCCATCCCCACCCAGCTGGTCGGCTCCACGCTCGCCGGCGCCCACATCCGGGCCACCACCGGCTGCACCGTCGTCGGGCTCGCGACGACCGATGGCATGGAGGCCAACCCCGCACCCGACGCCGTGCTCGGCGCCGACATCGACCTCATCCTCATCGGCGACAGCGAGTCCGAGGACCGCTTCCTCACCCGCTATCCGAACGGCGCCGAGCCGGCCGTGCCCCGTCGGTGGGCACGACGCGGCGGCCGACCCTGACCACGGCCGCCACCCGAGCGGTCCCGCCGCATCGGCCTCGCCCTCGTCGATCCAGCGTCAGCTGACCTCGACGACCGCCGTTGGCTGCTCGGCCCGGCGTGCTTCGTGAAGGGCCTGCGCGGCGGCGATCAGCAGGAGATCGGGGTCGTGTTCGCGACCGGCGACCGCGACCCCGACCGAGCACGCGACCGAGACGACCGAACCGTCGGCGAGCGTGATGGGTGCAGCGAGATGGGCGCGGATGCGTTCGGCGACGCGTAGGGCCTCGTCGCGACCGGTGAGGCCCGGCCGGACGACGACGAACTCGTCGGCGCCCTGGCGGGCGACCGAGTCCTCGTCGACAGCCGACGCTCGCAGACGATCGGCCACGGCTTGGAGCACCTGGTCGCCGGCCGACAGCCCGCGCCGCTCGTTGAACGACCGGAACTCGTCGAGGTCCACGGTGAGGACCGCCGTGCACCTGACCGACGCGGCGTCGTCTCGGAGCGCCCGGACCAGCCGATCGCGCACGACGACGCGGTCGGGTAGCCCGGTGAGCTCGTCGTGGACCAGGTCGAGCGACGTGGCGGACGAAGTGGGCCAGGAGAGCACCAGCGCACCCCGACCGTCGGGATGGCCGTCGAGGGTGACCACGAGCCCCGCATGGGCTCCGGCGGCGGAGACCCAGCTCTCTGTGCGACCGGTGAACAACGCATCGAGCACGAGGGAGCGGACGCTGTCGTCGGGCAGGTGATCGATCCACGTCTCGGCGGGGAGGGCGTCGCGCTCCCACCCGTGCTGGGCCAGGGCCACGCGGTTCGCGTCGGTCAGCTCGCGATCGTCACCCAGGACGAGGACCGAGATGGGGAGGTGATCGAGCAACGTGGACCCCGCGTCCTCGTGGGCATCGGGCAGGGCGGAGCGTGGGCGGTCGCGGGCGACGTCCGCCGGCCAGGCTGCCGACGTCTCGGGGAGCCACACGGAGAAGCGCGCGCCGACCGGCTCGTTGTCGGTGACGCCGAGCGTGCCGCCGAAATCCTCGACGAGGGTCCGGCACATGGCCAGCCCCAAGCCCGACCCGAGGCCCTCGGTGACGGGACCACGCACACCGGCCGCGAAGACCCGCTCGCGCTGATCGGGCGCGATGCCGGGCCCGTTGTCGGCGACGAGGACTTCGATCATGCCGTCGTTGTTGCGGACGGCCTCGATTCGGACCTCGACGGTGCGCGCTCGGTCCCGGTACTTGACCGCGTTGTCGATGAGGTTGGCGAGCACCTGGCGCAGCAGCAGCTCGGGCATGGCCACCGACGTGTCGTCGGGAACGAGGTTGGTGACGTCCGCGCCGGCCGCGTGGATGGCGGTGTCGTGGAGCTTGATCGCGCGAGCGGCACACGCTCGGACGTCGGTCACCGGATGATCGGCGATGTCGACCGCGACCTGCGCCATCTCACGGACGTGTTCCCCCAACCGACGGGCGTTCGCCGCCAGCCGCTCGAGCCACTCGGCCCGATCGGTTGGTGCGGCATCCGGCGAGCGTTGGAGCAGCTCGGCGAAGCCGATCATGGCGGTGATGGGCGTGCGCAGATCATGGGACACCCGTCCCGCCATGTCCTGCAGCGCGACGCGTTGCCGCTCGAGCATGGCTTCGCGCTGGCGCTGGGTGTCGAGGTCGTGGATCTCGAGCAGCACGACCGGATCGGTGTCCGCTCGGTCGAGCCGGCGGGCGGACACCCGCCCCCAGCGCTGTTCACCCTGCATCCAATAGCGCTGTTCCACCTGCTGGGGCTCGCCGCCGAGCACGAGATCGAGATCGATGACCTCGGATGCAGGTTGTTGGGTGCCGCCGGGGTCATCGACGACCAACACCGAGCCGATGTCGCTGCCGTCGAGCTGCCGGGGGTTCGGCACACCGACCAGGGATGCCATCGCGTCGTTGGCGCGGATGACGGTGGCCGTGGCCGGATCGAGCAGCAGGCTCGGGGTCGAGGCCGCCTCGAACACCACGAGCCCGCCGTGGACCTCTCGCTGGGCCGACGTCGCGACCAGCCGCCGCCGCAAGATGCAGCCGAGGACGAGCGCGGCGACGAGCGCCACCGCTGCGACACGTGCGGTCCAGTCGGTGGTGCCACCGACCAGTGCGTTGATCGACGACGTCGGTGCGACGATCTCGAGCCGCCAGCCCGACGAGGGGCCCGATGACGAGAAGGTGCGGGCGTTGGCGCCATCGGTGGGGACCGGTCCGAGGAGGGCGAGGCCCGTCCCAGCATCGGCGATCGACCAGCGAGACCCCGCAACGGTGTCGAGCAGCGAGGCGAGCATCCGACTGAGCGTGGTCTCGGTCATGTCGAAGGCGAAGGTGAGCACGGTGGGTGGCTCTCCGGGCCCGGCGACCGCGGTGGCCGCCACCGATCCCGACGCCGTGGTCGCGGCATCGGATGCCCAGAACGCCTGACTGGCGCCGTCGAGGACGGCGTCGATGTGGGAGAAGCGGCCCGCCAGGTCGGTGCCCGGGCCGATGTCGGGCCGGGAGGGGTACGTCACGATGACGCGTCCGTCACCGTCGAGGAACAGGGCGAACGAGACGTAGCCGGGCTCGAGGGCGACCGCGAGGTCGTCGGCGTCGGGTTCGAGAAAGGCCAGAGACCGCTGCAGCGCCAGGTGGTTGGCGAGCCAGGTGTCCATCTGCACGGCCGCGACCTTGGTCAGCGAGTCGTACTCACGCATGGCGGTGTCGGCGCGTCGCTGCTCGGCCTGGGCCACGGCGAACACGAGGACGAGCGCGACGGCGAACACCAGGACCACATCGACGTACCGACGCACCAGCCGCACCTCCACCCCCTTCCAGCCACAGGCGGATCTCCCCAACGGTACCGACGGCACCGAGTCGACTCTCCCTCGAGTTGGCTGATCGAGCTCGAATGCCCCGTGTTCGTCATTGGCGACAATGGCCCGCACGAGGCTGCGACGGGGGCGAACGCGGCGTCTGGCATGTGGAAAGCTCGGAGGCGATGAACGCCTCCAGCCCCTTCTACAACGACGATCACCACGCCTACCGCGACGTCGTCCGTCAGTTCACCGAGAAGGAGATCGCGCCCAACGTCCACGAGTGGGATCTGGCCGGCGAGATCCCTCGCGAGCTGTACGTGAAGGCGGGAGCCATCGGACTGTTCGGCGACGGCTTCGACGAGGAGTACGGCGGCCACGGTCAGCGCGACGCCCTGATGCGATTCGTGCTCATGGAGGAGCTCTGTCGGGCCGGCTCGGGTGGCGTCGTCGCCGCGTTCTTCTCCAACTACATCGGCCTGCCACCCATCCAGCGCTTCGGCTCCGACGAGATGAAGGCCCGGGTCATCACCCCGTGCATGTCGGGCGAGAAGATCGCCGCGCTGGCCATCACCGAGCCGTCGGGCGGCTCCGACGTCGCCCGCATCAAGACCACGGCCAAGCGTGACGGCGACCACTTCATCGTGAACGGCTCGAAGACGTTCATCACCTCGGGCCTGCGGGCCGACTTCTTCGCCACCGCGGTGCGCACCGGTGGCGAAGGCCCGGCCGGGATCTCGATGGTGCTGCTCGAGGGCGACATGCCCGGGCTCGAACGCACCAAGCTCGACAAGATGGGTTGGCTCGCGTCGGACACCGCGACCCTCTACTTCGATGACGTGCGGGTCCCGGTGAGCAACCTCATCACCGAGGAGAACGCCGGCTTCTCGGCCATCGTCAACAACTTCAACGCCGAGCGCATCGACCTCGCCGTGCAGTCCACGGCGTTCAGCCGGGTGTGCTTCGACGAGGCCGTGGCCTGGGCGCGTGAGCGCGAGACGTTCGGCAAGCGGCTGGCCGACCATCAGGTCATCCGCCACAAGCTGGCCGAGATGGACCGCTGCATCAACGCGTCGCAGGCATGGCTCGAGCTGCTGTCCTGGCGGCTCAACCAGGGTGACAACCCGGTGGCCGAGATCGCCGAGGCCAAGGTCAACGCCACGTTGTGCTTCGAGTTCTGCGCGCGCGAGGCCGCCCAGATCCTCGGTGGCGCCAGCTACCTGCGCGGCGACACCGTCGAGCGGCTCTACCGCGAGGTGCGGGTGCAGGCCATCGGCGGCGGCTCCGAGGAGATCATGCGCGACCTCGCGTCGCGCCAGCTCGGGATCTGAGCACCCCCGCCCGCCCAGTCGGATCTGGCGACAACTGACGGACCCGTTGCGGGGCAGACGTCGCCAGATTCCCGTCGAGGCCGCCCGGAGTCAGCTCGACTGCTTGGCTTGGCCGTGCCAGCGCATCGCGGCGCGGGCCCGGGCCGACAGATCGCTGGGGTCGAAGGGCTTCTGGACGAAGTCGTCGGACCCGATCTCGCGGGCACGGGCCTCGGCCAACGGCTCGGCCGACACGACGATGACGGCGCAGTCGTCGTTGCCCTCCTGCAGCCGGATCTGCTCGGTGGCGGCGATGCCGTCGAGCTCGGGCATCATCACGTCCATCACGAGGGCGTCGGGGTGCCAGTCCTCGGCCATGGCCACCGCCTCCGCACCGTTCTCGGCCTCGCGGACCTCCCAGCCGTCGAGCTCGAGCATGCTGGCGATGAGTTTGCGGATGCCGGGATCGTCCTCGGCCACGAGGGCCTTCAGGAGATGGCGTTCGTTGTCGGTCTCGAACTGCACCGAGTCAGCATCGGCGCACTCGGCCCCGACTTGAGACGCAGATGGGTCATCGTCGCCAGATCGACACGAATCCGCACGATTGGTGCAGATCGGCGGCTCGATGACCACTGCGCGTGACCGACCGGGGCGGTCAGGACTTCTTCGACGCGGTCTTGGCCGCCGTGCTCGTCGTGCGCTTTGCCGGACGCTTGGTGGTGCGCTTCGCCGACGTCCGCTTGGTGGTGGCGCGCTTGTCGCTGCGGGCCTTCGACGGCTTCGCCGGCGCGGGCGACCCGGCGGCGATCAGCGCGTCGTAGGCGGCGGCGATGTCGTCGCGGAGGTCCTCGGGATGGGCGATCGCACCGGCATCGACGACCAGACCCATGCCGAGGTTGCCGTTGTAGGAGATGGTCGTGAGATTGAACCCGGTGCCCGAGATGGGGCCCATGGCATAGACGGCTTCGCACTTCGCGCCGGCGATGTACATGGCGAACGGAGCGCCGCGGACGTTGGACACCGTGAAGTCGACAGTGGCGGCCGTGTCCTTGGCGAACGAGGTGATCACCGACGTGGGCAGCAGGTTGATGATCATCGAGAGGCTTCCCAACACGTCGACCGAGGCGCCCGACTTGGCGGCCGAGAGGCCCTCGTTGACCGCGGCGAACGCCTCCACGGGATCGGTGATCGCTGCCACATCGGTGGTGGTGAGGGCGAAGCTGTTGCCGCCCGCCGTGTTTCCCGACCGGGTGCTGACCGGCATCGCGATGCGGAGCTTGTCGACATCGGCGGCGCGGTCGGCGTGGTACTGCGACGCACCGGCGAGGGCCCCGGCGACGAAGAAGTCATTGATGGTTCCGCCCAGGCCCTTGGCGGCCGCCTTGGCCTCGGCGAACGGGACGTCGATGGTGCCGAACCAACGCCGCAGACCGCGCTCGGTCCACAGGGGGGAGCCCACCTTCTCGCCTGGCTCGGTGTTGGGGAACAGCGCCTTGTTGAGCTCGGCCACGACCTGACCGATGCCGGTGGCCGTGCCGACCGGGTTGGTGACGACCGACTTCACGACGCGCTGGGCCACGCCGCCGACGCGACGGACGTTGTGACCGACCACCTCGCGGGCCGACTCGACGAAGGCGTCGGGCTCGGGTGCATCGACGATGGACAGCACCTTGGCGTCGGCGGGGACGTCGCGTTCGAGATCGATGAACTTCTCGGACAGACGCATGCCGCCTTCGCCGTCGGTGATGGTGTGGTGCATCTTCTGGAACAGCGCGGCGCGACCGCCCTCGAGGCCTTCGATGATGACGAACTGCCACAGGGGCCGGGTGCGTTCGAACGGATCGACCAGCAGCGACATGCACAGGTCGTAGAGCTCGCGGTCGCCGCCGGGCGCAGGGAGCGCGAGCCGGCGGACGTGGTAGTCGAGGTCGAACGCGGCGTCGTCGACCCAGGCGGGGGGCGACAGGCGGCCCACTCGAGGCGACACCCGCTGGCGGAGGCGCGGGATGTCGGCGACGGCGATGGACAGCCGGGCGCGCAGCCGCTCGAGCGACGGGGCCGTGTCGAGCACCGTGATGCTGGCGAACCACGAGCTGAGCGCCGGGTCCTTCTCGATGTTCCACATCAGCGCCTCGTTGTCGCTCATGTGCCGGTCGAACTGCATCTCGCGCTCACGGTCCATGGGCGGGACCCTAGACCCGCACCGGAAATTTCGTCGCTCCGTCGGCGGCACCGCCGAGATCAGGGTTCGGTGACCGGGACCTCGTCGGGCACGGCGGGGTCGGTGGTGCGGCGCTCGACGATGGAGAAGAAGGCGCCGGAGCGGGTGCCGATGAGGATCCGACCGTCCCACACCGCCGGCGTGGCCTCGATGCAGCCCCCGAGCTCGAGGACCCAGAGCCGAGGGGGGTCGACCCGAGGCGCCGAGACGTCGTAGGCGTGGAAGAAGCCGCTGCAGTCGCCCATGAGGAGGACGTCGTCGACCACGACCGGCGATGCCCACAGCGGCCCGGGGAGCTTCTTCTCCCAGAGCATGGTGCCGGTGGCCTTGTCGACCGCGAACAGCCGACCACCGTCGGTGCTGGCGTAGACCACGTTGCCGACCACGGCCGGCGTACCCCAGATCCCGCCGGGTCGGGCGGCGTTGTCCTTCACCGACCACACCAGCGGCGACTCGCCGGCGGCGACGTCGGCCTTCGGGTCCAGCTTCATCAGCTGACCGACCTCGTCGGACCGGGCGGTGGTCTTCGAGCGCTCGTACTCGCTGGCGACGTAGAGCATCCCGTCGGTGTCGGCGACGATGGTGGCGTCGGTGTCGTCTCCGGTCCAGAAGCGGAAGGTCCGGGTCGGCACGAAGCCTGCGTCGCCGAGGCCGGAGATGTCCCAGCCCTGGACGAGCCCGCCCGAGTTGGCGAAGTACACGGTGTTCTCGACGACGGTTGGCGAGTTCTCGACCGAAACCGTCTCGTCTCCGATGGCCGTCAGCAGCTCCTGGTCCCAGGCCGGCGTGTTGAACGCGATCTGAGGATCGACGGTGACGTTGCCGGTGGCGTCGAAGCCACGGTTGAGCTTCACGATCACGAACTGGCTGTTCTCGCCGCCGACGAACAGGTGGTCGTCGATGATCATCCCCGACGAGTCCCAGTCGTCGTTCCACAGCACCGGCGAGAAGTCGTCGGCGTGCATCGACCACAGCTCGACCGGCTCGACGCCGTCGATGGAGAGGATGCGGTACCGGTTGTCGCGAGAGCCGCTGTAGACGAGCGGGAATCCGTCGGGGTCGATGGTGACGGTGCCCTTGATCAGGTCGCCCGTGGGGAAGCTCGGGAGGATCTTCTCGCCGGTGTCGGCGTCGAGGAAGTGGACGGCGCCGTCGTAGGCGCCGAAGACCGCCCAGGTGCGGCCGTCACGCTCGAAGACGGCGGGCTGGCCGGTCCAGCCCATGCCACACCACACCTTGGTGGTGCCGAGGTTGGTCGACTCGCCGCACATGCCACCCGACCGGGGGAACCGGAACGCGATCTCGGGGTCGGTGGGGACCGGGCCCTTGCCGTAGTACGACCGGGTCGGGTTGCCGCGAAAGGTGAGCAGGCCCTCGACGGTGGCGCCGGGCCACGCCTGGCCGGCCTTCGACGGATCGGACCAGCCCTCGTAGGGCGGCTCGGTGGTGGTGGTCGTGGCGTCGGCGGCATCGATGTCGCCGTCACCGTCGGTGTCGGTGATGGGCGTGCCGCCGGCGACGTCGGTGGTGCCCCGATCGTCGATCCACCAGGTCACCGCGATGATGAGCACGCCGGCGAGCGCGATGGGCAGCAGCGGGGGGATCCGGCGCAAGCACGCGAGTGTAGGTTCCGCGCCCATGCGCGCCGACCGGTTCGAACCCGCCCCCGCCGACGTCCTCGCCCGATGGGAGAACTTCGGCAAGTGGCCGGGGCGCACGTACTTCCCCTCGCTCGTCGGCCTCGAGGTCGAGGAGCTCCGGCTCGACTACTGCCGCATGCGCCTGCCCTACAAGCCCGAGCACGAGCAACCCGCCGGCGTCGTGCACGGCGGCGCGCTGGCCACGCTCATCGACACGGTCGTCGTCCCGGCCATCGGGTCGGCCTACGGGCCCGAGACCCAGTTCATGACGGTGAACATGAACATCAACTACCTCGGCGCCGTCATCGAGGCCGACGCCGTCGCGGAGGGGTGGGTCACCCGCCGCGGCCGCTCCACGGTGTTCTGCCGGGCCGAGGCCACCTGCGAGGGACGCCTCGTGATGGAGGCATCCCTGGTCTACGCCGTCCGTCAACCGGGCTGAGCCGCCGTAGACTCCGCCCGTGCCGGACACCATCCGCTACGTCTCTCGGGTCGCCCGGCTGCCGTTGCTCGACGGCGACGGCGGGACCATCGGGCAGGTCGAAGACGTCGTCCTCGCGCCCGCGCGGCGCATCGCGCCCCGCGTCATCGGGTTCGTGACCGCCGTGCAACGCCGGCACATCTTCGTGAACGCCGGCCGCATCGGCGACATCGACGCCACCGGCGTCCGCATGCGCACCGGCACCATCGACGTCCGCCCGTTCCGCAAGCGCGAGGGCGAGCTGCTGGCCCTCGGCGACGTCGTCGGCCGCCAGGTCGGCGATCTGTTCATCCTCGACCTCGGCATCGTGCCGTCCGAGGCCCTCGGTTCGTCGTGGGTGCTGTCCAACCTCGCGCTCGGCGGACGCGGCCCGCTGGCCCGCCGGCGCAGCCCCAAGATCGTGCCGTGGACCGAGGCCGAGCACCTCTTCGAGGTCGGCGCCGACGTCGAGGAGGTCGCCCTCTTCCGCGAGATGCGCCCGGCCGACGTGGCCAACCGGATCCGTTCGCTGCCCCAGGCCAAGCGCCAGCGCCTCGCCGAGATCATGGAGGACGAGCGCCTCGCCGACCTGCTCGAGGAGCTGCCCGAGGACGAGCAGATCCGCATCATCGAGGGTCTCGACCTCGAGCGCGCCGCCGACGTCCTCGAAGCCATGGACCCCGACGACGCCGCCGACCTGCTCGGCGAGCTGCCGGCCGACGAGCGGGCCCGCCTGCTCGAGGCCATGGAGCCCGACGAGGCCACCCCGGTCCGGCGCCTGCTGACCTACGAGTCCGAGACCGCCGGCGGTCTGATGACGCCGGAGCCAGTGATCATGCACCCCACCGCCACCGTCGCCGAGGCCCTCGCCCTGCTGCGCGTCAAGTCGCTGCCGGTGGCACTGGCGTCTCAGGTGTTCGTGGTCAACCCTCCCCTCTCGGTCCCCACGGGTCGGTTCCTCGGTGGCGTGGCCATCCAACGGCTGCTGCGCGAGTCCCCATCTCGTCTTCTCGGAGACTGCGTGCCCGAGCGACCCGAGTTCCTCACGCCCGAGACCGAGAAGATCGACGTCGCCAGCCGCCTGGCCGCTTACGACATGGTCTCGGTGGCGGTGTGCGACTCGGCCCGTCGGTTGGTCGGCGCGGTCACCATCGACGACGTGATGGACCACATGCTCCCGCCCGGGTGGCGCCGGCGGCTGCTCCGACGTTCCGCCGCCGAGCACGCTGCCGCGACCGGCGGCGACTGACCCATGGGGCTCCTGCGACGCTCCGACGACCTGACGCGCCCCGCACGCGGTGGCGTCATCGGCGTCCACTTCGACCCCGACGCGTTCGGCCGCTTCTCCGAGGGCATCGCCCGCTTCCTCGGCACCGGACGGTTCCTCTTCTTCCAGACGGTGATGGTGATCTTCTGGATCTCGTTCAACGTCCTCGCCATCCGGTTCCGCTGGGACCCGTACCCGTTCATCCTCCTGAACCTGGCGTTCTCGACCCAGGCCGCCTACGCCGCTCCGCTGATCCTGCTGGCCCAGAACCGCCAGGACGAACGCGACCGCGCCCAGTCCGAGCGCGACCGTGAGGTCAACGCCCGCACGCAGGCCGAAGCCGAGTTCCTCGCCCGCGAGCTGGCCTCCGTCCGCCTCACCCTCGCCGACGTCGCCACCATCGAAGAGCTCCAGGACGCCGTGCACACGCTCGTCGAGGCCATGGGCCGCATCGAGTCCAAGCTCGAACCTCCCGAGGCAACCGACGCCGCATCGCCCCCATCCGATCGTGACCAGAGCGGCCCGACCACATGACCAACCCGCGCCGGCTCATCGCCGTCACCATCGCCACGATGTGTCTTCTGGCGGCGTGCTCCCCGAGCGACATCGATGTCGACCGGGACGACGACTCGACCACGACGTCGGCGCCCGGCACCGCCACCCCCGACGAGCCCACCAGCTCGACGGCGCCGCCCGTGTCGGTGCCCGACCTCTCCTGGTCGTCGTGCGGCAGCGGCCGCGAGTGCGCCACGGTCGCCGTCCCCCTCGATCACGACGATCCCGGCGGCGCCACCATCGAGCTCCACGTCAAGCGGCTCCCCGCCAAGGGCGACCGCATCGGGGCCCTGTTCTTCAACTTCGGCGGCCCCGGCGCCGGCGCCGCCGATCTCATCGACGTGTTCGGTGTGCCTGCCGCGGTGCGGGCGCGCTTCGACATCATCGGCATGGATCCCCGAGGCGTCGGTCGTTCGACGCCGCTCGACTGCGGGATCGACCCCCGCACGCTCTACGCCGTCGATCCCACCATCGAAGACGACATCGACGCGGCCACGCTGCTCGACGTCTCCGAGCGCTACGCCGACGACTGCGAACGCGAGCGTGGCGACCTGCTGCCGCACCTGGGCACGCGCGACGTCGCCCGCGACATGGACCTCCTCCGCGCCGCCATGGGCGACGACCAGCTGTCGTACGTCGGCTACAGCTACGGGACCTCCATCGGGCAGGCGTACGCCGAGCAGTTCCCCGGCCGGGTGCGGGCCATGATCCTCGACGGCGTGGTCGACACCGCCCCGCCCGGCATCGAGGTCGCCACCGCACAGGCCCTCGGCTTCGAGTCGGCCCTCGCCCGATGGGCCGCGAGCTGTCGGTCACGCTCGACGTGCCGCTTCGACGACGCCATCGCGGCCGTCGACCGGATGCAGGCGCTGGCCGAAGGCGGCGTGAACTCGTCGGGCGGGCGGCGAGCGCTCGGCCCCGGCGAGGCGGCCATCGGGCTCGACTACCCCTTGTACGACCAGCGCCTGTGGTCGCAGCTCGACCAGGCCGTCGCCGCGGCGATCGACGGCGACGGCGGCCCCATGGTCGACCTCGCCGACGACTACACCCGACTCGTCGACTTCTCGATCTACTTCGCGGTCTCGTGCCTCGACTCGACGTGGCCACGCGATCCCGACACGTTCCTCTCGAAGGCGAAGGAGGCCGACGCGGTCGCGCCCCGGTTCGGCGAGTCCATCGTCAACGACTACATCCGGTGCGCCATCTGGCCGGCCGACCCCGATCCGCTCGGCGCCATCACCGCGCCGGGCACGGCCCCGATCCTGGTGGTGTCGACCACCGGCGATCCCGCCACCCCGTACGAGAACGGTGTCACGGTCGCCCGCCGCCTCGAGACCGGTGTGCTCGTCACCAACGACGGCGACGGCCACACCATCGTGTTCCAGGGCAGCAGCTGCATCGACGCGCTGGCCATCGACTATCTCGTGGACCTCACCGTCCCGGACGACGGCACCACCTGCTGAGCTTGCTGTGCTCAGGGCCTGCGGCTCCGCCGCAGTCGTGCCGGCTGCTCGCTGGCGCTCCCGACGCCGGCCTGATCCCACGGTTGCGCTCAGGGTCGGTGGCCGTCTTGTTCCCACCACTTGAGCAGGTCCTTCATCGAGCGACCCTCGGTGCTCGACACCGCGATCGACCCGATGAGCTCACCGTTGCGGACCCAGAACAAGACGTTCTGCCGGCTGGCGTTGACAAAGCACAGGACCCGACCGGTGGAATCGTCGAGTTCGTAGTCGCCGAAGCCGGCGTCGGGCTCGGGCTGGTCGTCGTCCTCGTCGTCGTCGATGCCCTCCTCGATCTTGCCGAAGCCCTTCGACGTGCAGGCGTCGTCGTTGGTACCGAAGGTGTTGGTCAGCCCGGCCCTCCTCGACTCGATCCAACTGCGCATCGAGTCGGGTGATCCGAAGCGCACCCACGAGATCACCGAGGGCTCCTGGCTCGGTGGCTCGCACGCCACGGCGACCTCGCCGCGGGCGTCGACCGTGAGGTCGAGGTCACGCCGGCAGCCGAGCGTGTACTCGTCGGGGATGCGGGCGAGGAGCTCGGTCTCTGCCAGCAGGGGGAAGCCGTCGTCGGTGCGGCCCACCAGCTCGGAGAAGAAGCGGTAGTCGTCGCGGTAGCGGCCCTTGCCGTTGGCCAGCGCGAGCACGGGCGTGGCGTCGTCGGTCCAGACGAGGTCGGTGACCCCGTCGACGATGCGACACGCGACACGGCCCGATTGCTCGACGCCGGCGAAGCCATGCACCCCCGACTGACCGAGCGCGCAGTCGGTGCCCTGGGTCGGGAGACCGGCGAACGCGACGATGTCGTCGAAACGCGAGTCGCGCGTGGCGACGTCGGCGTACAGCTCGAAGGAGACGAGATCGGGCTCGTCGGCGAGCGGACACTGGAGCACGACCCGGGTGGGTTCGTCGGTTGGTTGCTCCGCGGGCGGACCGCACGTGGTCAGCGACGCCGGGATCATCGCTCGGAGATCATCCACCGTGGGTCCGGTGGCGGCGGCTTCGGTGGTGGTCGTCGTCTCGTCGGCCGGAACCTGCAGGTCGGCGTCCGTGTTGACCGCCCGCCACACCAGACCGCCGACGAGCATGGCGGCGAGGGTGACGCCGAGGCCGATCAGCAACGGGGTCCGGCTTCGTGGCGTGTCGTCCTCCCAGACGTCGAAGTAGGCGCCGTCGACCGTGCCGTCGGGTCGGCGGGACTCCGGCGGCACCACCGGGTAGACGCCGGTGGGATCCCCCGGCGAGATGCCCGGTCCCGCCACCACTTCGGTGATGGCCGCCGACGCGACCGTGGCCTCGGGGAGCTCGGGATCGGCGTCGTCGAACACCGATCGGCCGGGTCGGACCGGTGCCGGGTCGATGTCGAATCCGCTCGGCGGGAGGGGCGCGGACGCGAGCCGGGGCTCGCCGACCGTCGCCAGCGCCTCGGCCAGCGCGGCACCGGTGGGGAAGCGCTGATCGGGGTCCTTGGACATGGCCCGGGCGACGATCGCATCGAGGGCGACGGGGAGGTCGGGCCGGGTCTCGGAGATACGCGGCGGATCGGTGTGGAGCTGGTGGTGGGCGACCTCGATGGACGTGCCGCCGGTGAACGGGACCCGACCCGTGAGGCACTCGAAGAGCGTGCAGCCCAGCGAGTAGACGTCGGCGGTGGGACCGACCGGCTCGCCGCGCAGCTGCTCGGGTGAGGCGTAGTGGGGCGACGCCGGCGGGGCGTGGCCCGTGAGGGTGAGCCCCTCGTCGGTGGACTCGCCGAGGAAGCGGGTGATGCCGAAATCGGTGAGGTAGACGTCGCCGCTGTCCTCGCTGCACAGGATGTTGGCCGGCTTCACGTCGCGGTGGACCAGGCCGCCGCGGTGGGCACGATCGAGCGCGCTGGCCACCTGGCTGACGACCGAGATGGTTCGATCGAGCGTGAGGGGGCTCTGGCGGATCTCCTCGCGCAGGTCGCCGCCGGCGACGTGGCGCATGACGATGTAGGGGATGCCGTCGTGCTCGTCGGCCAGGTGGATCGGCACGATGCGCGGGTGGTCGAGGCCGGCGGCGGTGCGCGACTCGCGCAGGAACCGCTCTCGCACCGTGTGGTCCACCGGTGAGTCAGGCCCGTTCGGCCCGACGAGAACCTTGATGGCCACCCGACGCTGCAGCGAGGGGTCCCACGCCGTGTACACCCGACCGAAGCCGCCCTCGCCGATCTGACCCTCGATGTGGAATCCGGCCCACTCGGTTCCCGGCTCTGGCAGTGACGGCATCGCCGGCGAGGCTAACGAGCCCGCCCGCGCTGCCGTGGGCTCCCCCACCCCAGCGGATCTGTCGTCGAACGTCGGGACTGTTTCAGGGCACGGAACGACGGATTCGTGGGCCGGCTCCGCCACGACACCGCTACGAGTGGCACGAACGCCACGTCGGATTGCAGCAACACAGACGGGAAATTTCGTTGGTTCCGCAGCCATCGCCTGGGGAACCCACGAAATATCCGGTGGGACGGTCAGCCGGCGAGGCCTTCGGCGACGAGGGGCTCGAGGGTCCACTCGGGGTTGTCGGACTCGACCCGCTGGAGCCAGTAGACCGACTCGAACAGCGCCAGGAGCGCGCCGTCGGAGCGCTCGAGCACCCGGACGCCCTGCATGCCGCGCAGCTTGGGCATGGTCTCGGCGTCGGTGAGGCGGGCGATCGAGTAGCGGGTCATCGACAGCTCGGCCGGCGAACCGAACTCGTCGGCCAGGCGGGCGCTGGCGACCTCGAACTGCATCTGACCGACGGCCGCGAGCATGGGTTCCTGGTCGCCGAGGTCGGGGTCGCGCAGCACCTGCACCACGCCCTCCTCGTCGAGCTGGGAGATGCCCTTGCGGAACTGCTTGAACCGGCCGATGTCCTTCGGTCGCGCCACGGCGAAAAGCTCGGGGGCGAAGGCGGGGATGCCGGGGAACTCCACGGGCTCGTCGGCGTAGAGCGTGTCGCCGACCCGGACGTCGGTGGCGTTGACCAGGCCGATCACGTCCCCGGGGAAGGCCTCGTCGAGGGTCTCGCGGTCCTGACCGAACACCGAGTGGGCGTACTTGGTGGCGAAGGGCTTGCCGGTGGGGCCATGGGTGATGACCTCGCCCCGTTCGAAGCGACCCGAGCACACCCGCACGAACGCGATGCGGTCGCGGTGCGAGGGGTCCATGTTGGCCTGCACCTTGAAGACGAACCCGGAGAACGGGTCGTCGAGCTCACGGCTGCCGACGACGCCGGCGGCGTCGGGCACCGTGGGGCGGGCCTTGGGGCTGGGCGCGAGGTCGACCACGGCATCGAGCAGCAGGCGGACGCCGTAGTTGGTGAGGGCCGAGCCGAAGAAGACCGGCGTGGCGTGGGCGTCCTCGAACAGCTCGCGGTCGAAGTCCGACCCGACCGCCTCGAGCAGCTCGATCTGCTCGACCGCCTGCACGTAGCTGTCGCCGTCGCGCTCGAGGGCCTCGTCCTCGCCGAGGACCTCCTCGCCCGCCTCGGTGGCGCCACGGGCGGTGCGGGTGAAGCGGATGTAGTCGCCGCTCCGCCGGTCGATGAGACCACGGAAGTCGCCGGCGATGCCGACCGGCCAGGTGATGGGCATGGTGGCGAGGTCGAGGGTCGACTCGATCTCGTCGGTGAGCTCGAGCGCCTCCTTGCCGGGCCGGTCCCACTTGTTGATGAAGGTGATGAGCGGGATGCGACGCTCGCGGCAGACCTCGAACAGCTTGAGGGTCTGGGGCTCGATGCCCGAGCTGGCGTCGAGGACCATGATCGCCGCGTCCGCGGCGGCCAGGACCCGGTAGGTGTCCTCGGAGAAGTCGCGGTGACCGGGGGTGTCGAGCAGGTTGAGGACGTGGTCGCGGTACGGGAACTGCATCACCGTCGAGGTGATCGAGATGCCGCGCTGCTGCTCCATCTCCATCCAGTCGGACCGCACCCGCCGGCGCTCGCCACGGGCCTTGACCTGGCCGGCATCCTGGACGGCCCCGCCGTAGAGCAGGAACTTCTCGGTGAGGGTGGTCTTGCCCGCGTCGGGATGGCTGATGATGGCGAAGGTGCGGCGGCGGCCGGCTTCGACGGCGGGATCGGACGTGCTCATGGAGAGCCAAGTGAACCGGATGCCGGCGCCAACCCCAATTCGGTTCGCCGATCGGGTCAGGTGTGGATGGGGCGGGGGTCCCAGTCGATCGTGGCTGTCGCCCGCTCGGCCGACATCCGGATGTCCTTCGGCCGCCGCGCACCGGCCGGGGTCGGTGTGCCGACGAGCAGGCCGGGGTCGAGGCCGAGCGCGTCGACCGTCCGCTGGGCGATCTCGAGGCGCGAGAGCAGCTCGGGGCCGGGGAGGTGCCAGACGCCCGCGCGTTCGACGGGCGGGAGCGTCGCGATGGCCCAGAGCGCGATCGCCAGGTCCTCGGCCATCGCCGGCTGGCGCATCTCGTCGGTGTACCAGGTGGGCGGTTCACCGTCGGCGCCGGCGCGGATGGCCGTCGCGATGTGGTCGGGGGGATCGACGGAGATGATGAGGGGGAGCCGGACGATCGCCGCCCCGGGACAGCCATCGGTGGCCGCGCCCTCCGCCTCGGCCTTCCACTTCCCGTAGTCCCAGACCGGGTCGGGCCGGTCGGCCTCGCCCCGTACCGAACCGTCGCCAGCGAAGACCGCTTCGGAGGACACCTGTACGAATTCGGCGCCGACGCCGTGCGCCGCCGCCGCGAGGTGGTGGGTGGCGTCGACGATCGATCGTTCGTCCTTGGCGTACGCGGCGTGGATCACGACCTGAGGGCGGGAGGCGCGGAGCGCGGCCACGACCGCGGCGCGGTCTCGGAGGTCGAGGACGACCGGCCACGCGTCGTCGATCGGGCGGCGGTGGGCCACCGCGACGACGTCGACGGCTGGCGGTGCGGTGGATCGCAGCCAGGTCCCGAGCAGCCCCGATGTCCCGGTGACGAGGACGCGCACGGCTCAGCGGAGGCGGCGGGCCTGGGACGGCGACGGCGCGCCGCACCGGTCGGGGTGCAGGACGCGACCGATGATCTCCGCGCCCTCGACGACCCGGGGGCCGGGCCGCACGATGTGGGCGTCGGCGTCGAGTGCCCACACCTCGGCACCAGCGGGGACGTGGCCGGCGTCGACGACCTGTTGGGCGAGCTCGACCGCGCCGTCGAGTCGGTAGCCGCACGGCGCCACCAGCACGACCTCGGCGTCGGCGGCACGGATGTCGTCCCAGCTCACCCCGATCGAGTGCAGGCCCGGACGGCCGAGCACCGGCTCGCCGCCGGCAGCTGACACCAGGTCGGGGACCCAGTGGCCGGCGCAGAACGCTGGATCGGTCCACTCGAGCACGAGCGTTCGGCGGCGCGGATCTCTCTCGACCTGCCGGCGCAGCGCGGCGACACGATCTCGAAGATCGTCGACGACGGCGCGGGCCCGGGCATCCGTTCCGGTTGCCGCGCCGACGAGGCGGATCGAGTCGATGACCTCGTCGAGGCTCATGGGATCGAGGGTGAGGACCTCGGCCGAGCAGCCGAGGTGGGCGAGGGCGTCGTCGACCTCGGACACGTCGACCGCGCACACCGCACAGAGGTCCTGGGTGACCACGAGCGTGGGATCGATGGCGTCGAACGCTCCGGCGTCGAGGCGGTAGAGGTCCTCGCCCGCGGCCATCCGCTCCTTGACCACGGCGTCGATCTCCGCCGGCGTCAGCCCTTCAGGCAGCGCCGACGTGGACACGATGCGCTTGGTCTTCGCCTCGGCGGGGAAGTCGCACTCGAACGTGACCCCGACCACGTGATCGCCGACCCCGAGGTCGAACAGGATCTCGGTCGCCGAGGGGAGGAGCGAGACGATGCGCATCCCGCCGACGCTACCCAGCGGTTCGGCAGCGGTCCTGCGTCCTCGGAGGCGAGACGAGGACCGGCGCGGGCGGCACCGGTCCTCGTCTCTGGCGCGGTGGTCCCGCGGACTCAGGTCACGGCGCCGGCACCGCCGCCGAGGCCTGCGACTCGACCAGCACGATCTGCGACGCCAGGCCGAGGACGTCGAGGCCGGTGCGGAGCGTCACCGCCCGCACCGTGCAGTCGGCGACGTCGCCGACCTCGGCACAGCCGAACCCGGGCGGGCCGGTCTGCAGCCCGGTGGAGTTGTCGATCTGGTGGTTGAGCACGATGGTGACCAGGCTCGTGTCGGCGACACCGATGACGAGCTCGGTGTTGGGCGGCACCGTGCACGTGCCGCCGGGTTGTGCCGTGGCGAACGGGAGCGCACAGACGTTGCCCCAGCCCGGCAGGGTGAGGGCGGCGAAGCTGGCTCCCCCCTCGCTCGAGGCGTCGCCCGACTCGTCGTCGGTCGCCGTGACCCAGGAGCTGAGGAGATCGGCGGTGATCTCCCCGCCGAACAGGTCCAGCCGGGCCAGCTCGGCCCGACCGTCGGCGATGCCGTTCACGCCGTCGAACACGCCTTCGGCCTCGACCACGCCGATGCCACCGCCGGCGACGCCGTCGACGGTGAACCCGAGCGCCTGGCCGAAGTCGTGCCCCGCGGGAGCGATGGGCCCGGCCGTGAGCACGCCGGCACCGACGGCGAACTCGGGGACGAAGATCCCGGCGCCGACGTTGATCGGCACCTGCCCGAGGTCGACGCCGGCGATCCGTGCGCTGGCGTCCAGGAGTGCGGTGGTGTCCGACTCGCACGGGTTGGCGGCCGCGCTCGCCGTCGCCGTGGTCGTGCCGACCTCGAGCAGGAGCCCGTTGAGCAGCGCCAGCGGCGAGTCGACCGGGAAGGCGTCGTCGAAGACGGTGATGCGCAACGCGGTCATCGACGCCGAGCCAATCCACCTGCCGTCGGTCAGCTCGTCGCTCACCTCCCGGTCGTAGAGGGCGATCTCGCCGAGATCGAGGAGCGGCACCGACGCGTCGAGCCCGATGATCTCATCGACGTCGATGAGCGGCAGCCCAGAGATGGCGACGTCGTCGACCTTGCTGGCGAGCGTGGAGCCGAACGCCCCGAACTCGGTCGCCTGGGTGTGCGCCCGGGAGATCACCGCGCCGACGGTGATCAGACCGTCGCCGATGTCGATGTCGGCCACCGTCGAGGCCGCCGCAGCGTTGGCCGGTTCGGTCCCGCCGGCGTCCGCCGTCGCCTCGAGGAGCTTCGCCGTGACCAGCCCGTCGAGCTCGTCGATGTCGGCGAGCTGCTGGACGTCGCCGTCGGTCTCGTCGGTTCCCGCCGTGGCGGTGGCGGGGTCGGGAAGGGTCAGGTCGAGCTCGAGACCGGGAACGGCCAGGTGCACGGCCGTGGCGGTGGACGCAGCCGAGCGCTCGCCGGGAGCGACGCACTCGACGTCGACGTCGAAGACCACGTCGTCGATCGCGCCCGAGTTCGGGAACGTCACCACCATGCGCTCGGCCCCGGCACCCTTGCCGGTCAGGTCGACCGTCACGATGCCACCATCGCCGGTCACCGGGATCGCAACCGTGTCGAGGACCGCGTCGCCGGCGATGAACTTGACGTTGGCGGCGGCCTCCTCGTCGTCGATGTCGAGGACGGTGATCGACTTCGGGGTGATCGTGCCGCTGCCGAACCCGGTGAAGTCGAGGCTCAGGATGTGGCCGTTGGCATCGTTGGCGCCGGACGACGCATCGACGAAGCCGTTGCCGTCCTGATCGCCGACCCGGTCGGTGATGAGCACGTTGCCCTGCTGCGGCTGGTACAGATCGCGGTCGCCGCCGCAGCGCGGCTTGGTCCGCGGCAGGCATGTGGCGTTGAACACCGCCGCCCGGTTGTCGTCGCGCGGGGGATTGGTGGTCACGCCCACGACCGTCACGGCGCCGGTGACACCACCGCCGCCGGTGGCCACGAGTCCGCCGCCGCCGGTGGTCAGGGTCTTCACCATCTGGTTCGGGGTGAGCGACTCGAAATCGGCCGTCACCTCCACCTTCATTCCGGCCGGCACCGCGGCGCCGACCTCGGAGGCCCATGCGCCCAGTGCCAGGAGCGCGACCGCCGTCAACGCTCCGACGATCTTCCGCCAGCCATGTTCCATGGCATTCCCCATTCACTCATCGGGTTCGCCCGCGCCGGCCCCCCGCTCCCCGCCGTTGTCGCGCCACCTCCCACGTTCGACTGTGCGCTGGCGCACCGGAACCGGCCATATCGTTCCATTTCGGTCCGATCCACGGTCGCAGTCGAGCGGGCTCATGACTCATCGACACCTGATGACCGCCCTACGCGGTCATCGCGCCCGCCGTCGCCGCGCCACGCAGCCGGGCTCTCGGATGAAGTGTCAGTCGTCAGCGATGAAGACGGTCTTCAGCTCGGTGTAGTGGTCGAGGGCCGCCAGGCCCTGCTCGCGGCCGATGCCGCTGCGCTTCACTCCGCCGAATGGCGCCTCGACGTGGACACTGGAGCTGGTGTTGATCGACAGCATCCCGGTCTCGACCCGGCGGGCGACCCGTAGCGCGCGGCCGATGTCTCGGCACCAGATCGAACCCGACAGTCCGTACACCGAGTTGTTGGCGAGGGTGACGGCCTGGTCTTCGGAGGTGAACGACTGGATGCCCACGACCGGCCCGAAGATCTCGTCGCGCATGAACCGCATGTCGAGGTCGGCCCGATCGAAGACCGCGGGCCGGAGGTAGTGGCCCGGCAGATCGGGGCGGTCGCCCCCGCACCGTCGCCGAGCGCCGTCGGCCTCGGCCGAGGCGATGAATCCTTCGACGTCGTCGCGCTGGCCGGCGCTGATGAGCGGACCCATCTCGGTGGCGTCGTCAGCGGTGTCGCCGACGACGATGGCCTCGGTGGCGGCGACGAACCGCTCGGTGAAGTCGTCGACGATCGACGCCTCGACGAACACGCGGCTGCGGGCGCAGCAGTCCTGGCCGGCGTTGTCGAAGACCGACCACAGAGAAGAGGCGACGCAGGCGTCGAGTTGGTCGTCGGAGAGGTCGCCGAACACCACGTTGGCCGACTTGCCACCGAGCTCGAGGCTGACCCGGGTGATGTCCTGGGCGGCGAGCGACATGATCTGCGAGCCGACCTCGGTGGAACCGGTGAAGCTGACCTTGCGGACGCCAGGGTGGGTCACGAGGGCCTCGCCCAGCGACGCGCCCGGGCCGGTGAGCACCGTGAGCGTGTCGGCGGGAAGGCCGGCCTCGAGCGCGAGATCGGCGAGGGCCACCGAGGTGAGCGGGGTCAGCGACGCCGGCTTGGCCACGACGGCATTGCCCATGGCCAGCGCCGGCGCCACCTTCCAACACAGGATGAGCAGCGGGAAGTTCCAGGGCGTGATCGCGGCGCACACACCGACGGGCTCGCGGAAGGTCAGCAGCGTGCCGCCGGCGTTGCCCGGGATCGTCGACCCGTGGATCTTGTCGACGGCGCCCGCGTAGAAGTCGAACACCTCGGCCGCGGCGCCGACCTCGCCCCGGGCGGAACCGATCGGCTTGCCGGCCTGGGCCGACTCGAGCTGGGCCAGCCGCTCCTGGTCGCGGCGGATCAGCGACGCCAGGGTGCGCAGGACGTCGCGGCGGGTCCGTACCGAGGTGCGTGACCACTCGGCGTGGGCCAGCGTGGCCCGACCGACGGCGGCGTCGACGTCGACGGGCGTCGCCTCGGGGACGTGGTCGACGATCTGGCCGGTGGCGGGGTTGGCGATGGCGCGCATGGCCGCACGCTAACGCCGGCGCCCACGGGCGGATCTCGTAGTGGATCGCCGTCGGTTTCCGACGTCGATCCCCAGCGATTTCCAGGAGTGGGGGTCAGTTGAAGGCGTTGCCGTCGGGGCCGGCGTTGTCGCCGTCGGTGATACCGCCCTGGAACATCGGGGGCTGGCCGCGGGGGATGTCCTGCTTCAGGAACCGCACGCCGTTGTTGAGGTACACGTAGGCGCCGGGCTGACCGTCGGGATGGATGGCGGTGGGGTCCCAGTACAGCTCGACCGCGAAGTCGCCGTAGGTGTAGTCGCGCGGGCCGAACCCGCCCGACATCGACCACTCGGGGGTCGCCGGCCGGGTGAAGGCCTTCTCGAGCGCCACCGACCACGTCTCGGGCGTCAGGTTGGGACCGGCCTCCTGCATGGCGCCGAACATGAAGAGCATCGAGTGGAAGAGGATCTCGCACACCGAGTTGTTGGGGTCGTTCTCGGGGTCGATCGACCGGAAGGCGCGGTAGCACGGGGTCGAGCGCGGGAGGCGGGGGATCTCCTCGAACGAGAACCCGAAGGCGTTGGCCCACTGACGGGGACTGATGGACCGGGCGAGCAGGATCGAGGTCTCGAAGCCGCCGGCGCCCATCGTGTACCACTCGGGGAAGTAGTTCTGCTGGTTGGCGATCTCGGCCTGCGTGGGCAGGGTGAGGATCTCGCCCATGAAGATGACGGTCGACGGACGGGCCACCGCGATGGTGGTCATGGCGGTGCCGATGCCCTGGGCGTTGTCGTCGAGGTTGTACTCGGCGACGACCTTCGCCTCGGCGCCGCACGTCTCCTTCATCTTCTGCTGCATCGCCGCCACCGACTCGGCGGTGCTCTCGTCGGCGAGGGCGAGGATGCCGTAGGTGCGCGGCGCCTCATAATCGATCTGGGTGTCGCCCGTGGGGAACGGCTTGTTGCCGTGGAGGCGACGGCACAGGTACTCGGCGCTCATGTCGACCGCGCGGGTGGAGTGCGCTCGTGACCCCCACACGTACGGCTGGAGGTTCTTGTAGAAGGTGTCGCCGGCCACCACGACGTTGCCCATGTAGACGATGCCGTTGCGGGCCGCCTCCTTGGGGATGGTCTGGTTGAACTCACCGATGACGCCGAAGGTCTGGAAGTCCTCCTTCATCTTCACGACCCGGGTGCGCTGGGCCTCTTCGTCGCGCGTGCCCTCCTGGGCGCAGGCGTAGAAGAAGCGCAGCTTGCGGCCGTAGAGCTCGAGGTTGGCGTTGAAGTAGTCGCGCAGCACGCGGTAGGTGCGGTACTGGCCGGTCTCGCCGCGGTCGGGCGTGTCTTCCTCGATCTCGCCGCACTCGGGCCCGCTGGTGGTGCCGCTGAGATCGGGGGCGAAGGCGACGCGGATCTCGGTGGCGGTGACGCCGAACGAGGTGGCCCCGCCGTTGTCGCCGATGAAGGCGGGCTGGCACTCCGGCGCGTACACGGCCTCGATCTGGCGGGGCGGGTTGCCGTAGCACTGGTTGCGTGGCGCCCGCTTCTCGGGCGGTGGCATCGTGGTCGTGGT
>JBFJNI010000045.1:0-27048 GCA_041618235.1 Acidimicrobiales bacterium | reverse complement strand
GTTCCGTGGCACCGAAGGGGCGTTCTGGCTCGAACGCGTGGTGGTCGACCCCAACCGCGTCGACGGCTACCCCGACCGGCTCGACACGGCGCGCGACAAGGGCCCGTTGGGACCGCTGTTCCGGGTACCCGACCGGCCGCGTTGACGTCTCGGAGCTGACCTCGTCCCGATCTGGGCGCGCCTCAGGCCGCATGGTCTCCGGCGTCGTCGGGCCACGACGTGCGGGGGACTCCCAACAGCCCCAACGTGGTCAGCAACCGGTCGGCCAGGTGCCCCGGCAGGTGGTCGAGGGCCTGGCGCCGCAGCATGTCGAGCGGTGGGCACCGGTTGAGCAGGAAGCGGGCGAAGGCACCATCGTCGAACCACCGCGCCTCGGTGCTCGTCAGCTCGGGGACGGTGAACGCGCCGTCGGCGGCCAGCCGTCGCAGGCGGGCCCAGGTGCAGATGCGGACGAAACCGGTGGCGACGTCGACGAAGTCGGCCTGGCGGAGGTCGTCGTCGACGAGCAGTTGCATGGCCGGGTGGGCGTCGACGACGTCGACCCACGAACCGATCTCGTCCCGATCACGTGCGAGCAGGGCCGAGAGCCACTCGATGGTCCAGTACGCGTCGGTGGTGCAGGGCGGTGGGTCGGTGGGCAGCTCGAGGGCGAGGCGGAGGAGGTCGACCTGCTCGCCGGCGGGCACGGGCTCGTCGGCCAGCGCAGCGGCGACGTGGTCGTCGCCTTCGACCCGGGTCCGGTGGGCGATCTCCCCCGAGCGTGACACCAGGGTGACGAGGCGGACCCGCGTGCGCCGGCGGTCCGTGGCGGCGCGCTGGTCGATCGGATAGGCCCAGCCCGAGGTGACGATGCCCAGCGCGTGCCACCGTGCCGGGGCGACGAATCCGACGAGGAGGTCGGTGGGGTGGCGACCCTCGAGCGGAAGCAGCCCGATGTCGGCCGCGACGAGGTCGGAGGAGGCGACGTGGACGAGCGACGGTTCGAGCTCGCCGGCGACGAGGTCGTCGAGCAGGTGGTCGGCGACGAGGTGGAGGCCGGCGTCGGCGGCGACGACGTCGGTGGTGGGTCCGGGCCGCGAGGGCTCGGGACGGGTGGCGGACATGACGATGCCTTCCGGGAAGCGGTACGGCCATCGACTGCGGCGACGGCGAGCGGCACGTGGTGCCGGAAGGCGGGGTCGGTCCCGCGAGGTTCCGAGGATCGCAGGGACACGCCGGTTCGTCAAGGGGCGGGGACGTCAACCGCCGGCGGCCCGCCTAGCCTCGAACGATGGCTTCACGACGATCGCGGCGCGCCAACGGACGAACGGCGGCACCGGTCCCGGTGTGGCCCGCCGACTCGACCGACCTCCCGCCCCTCGACGGCATCATCCCCGCGCTCGAGAGCTTCGAGCAGATCGGTGACTCCGCCCCGCTCGACG
Organism: Acidimicrobiales bacterium; assembly: GCA_041618235.1. Classification (GTDB taxonomy): domain Bacteria; phylum Actinomycetota; class Acidimicrobiia; order Acidimicrobiales; family Salinilacustritrichaceae; genus Salinilacustrithrix. The sequence goes on along the minus strand of JBFJNI010000045.1, from coordinate 25,627 downwards.
TCGAGATCACCGTCTCCCGCTTCCTCGGCATGCTCGGCGCCGGCTCGCCCGAGCCGCTCGAGGACGACGAGCCCGACCACGAGGAGCTCATCAACGGCCTGGTCGAGGTGTGCCTCCACCACCTCGATCGTGACCCGCCGCGGGTGGTCATCGACTTCCTCTGGGTGCTCGACGCGTTCGACCTGGGCGCCGTCCAGTGGCCGCTGCACGACCGGCTCGAGGCCAGCAAGATGCCGTCCGCGCCGGCGTGGGCGTGGGCCGTCGGGTCGGCCGAGATCCAGTCGACCCACCTCGTCGAGCACGAGACCGGCGACGGCTACGACGTGGTGCTCGTCGCCCGCCATCCGGGTGCCGAGGCCGATCACGTCGTCGCCGTCTACGTCGACCGCACACTCGGCGGCCTGGCGCGCGACCTCCTCGTGCACGCCGACGCGGCCGACTTCCTCCAGCGCTCGGCCGACGAGCCCGGTATGACGCTGCGCGACGTGGACCCTGCCACCGCGGCTGCCACCATCGACGAGGCGGTCGACGCCGTCTACGAGCTCGGTGGCGCCGCGCCGGTGGCCGCCGAGTTCGCCGCGCTCTTCTCCCTCGTCGAGCACTACGTGGCGAAGATGCCGCCCGGCGGGGCTCCGCTCCCCACGCCCGCGCCGGCCACGCCGGCCGAGCAGATCGACGTGGTCGAGCGGTTCGTGGCCTCACCCGAGGGCGCCGCGTTCGCCGACGATCGCGAGCTGCTCATCGCCGCGGTCGAGTTCGTGGTCGACGAACTCGGCGGCGACCCCCTGCGCTGGACGGCCGTCGTCACCCAGATCGTGCTCTCGGGTTGGGTCCCGCTCGCCGGCTTCGACGTCGCGACCGTCGCCCGCTTCCCCGACCTGCTGCGCGCGTTCGTTCCGTGGGCGCAGCGCGAGCACGGCTGGGAGGACCGCTACGCCACCGAGACGCTCGCCGTCATCGATGCGGTCGAGGCCGACCTCGGCGACGCCGGGCCGGGTCAGGTCGAGATCCTCGAGCAGGCCGTGGCCGCCGGCGTCGACCTCGATGACCCCGAGGCGCTCGACGCCTTCCTCGACAGCTACCTCGACGACTGATCCTCCGGTTTCGACGCCGTCAGGTTGTGTCCGGCGGGCGAGCGTCGATACATTCATCCATCCGCCGCGGGGTGGAGCAGTCTGGTAGCTCGTCGGGCTCATAACCCGAAGGTCGGAGGTTCAAATCCTCCCCCCGCCACCATCGAAACCGCAGGTCCGGCCCCACTTCTCGGAGTGGGGCCTTCTGCTGTCTCGGGGCCGCCTTGTCCAGATCGGCGATCAGCAGCTGCTCCGACGCCGAGCGGACGGCACGGGTCGAGCTGCGGAGCGCGTCCGCAGCCAGCAGCCGTGCCGCCTCGACCATCGAGCCACGGTTCGACTCGCGGGTGGCGACGCACTCGAGCGCCTACCACCTGATCACCGCACGATCTGCAGCCGGGCCATCACGCCGTTCTACCTCCCGGCGGTCGCGCCCGCCCGTCCGATCACTGAACACCGAGGAAGCGCTCGGCGATGGTCTCCACGATCTCGTCGTTCTCGCTCCAGACGGCGTCATCGGGTCGTGGGTGGTGGAAGACGAGGTCGGTGAAGCCGAGTTCGGTGTAGCGGCCAACGAAGTCCTCGAAGGCATCGATGCTGCCGAGAGGGCGGGCGTCGGTGTTGCCGACGAGGTGGATGCGGTCGATCGAGGTCGGGTCACGCCCGATCTCCTCGCACGAGGTAGCAAGCAACGCGGCCTGTTCGCGCACGACGCGCTCGGTGCCGGCGGCGGTCAGGTCCCGGGAGGTGGTGTCGCCGTAGGTGATCCAGGCGTCACCGATCTCGGCGGCGAGCCGGATCGATCGCCGTCCGCCGGCGGCGATCGCGATCGGCACGCGAGGTCGCTGGATGCAACCGGGGAGGAGCCGGGCGCCTCGGATCTGGTAGTGGTCGCCGTCGTGGTCCTCGACGTCGCCGCGGAGCAGGCCATCGAGGAGCCGGGCGCCTTCCTCGAGACGGTCGAGACGTTCGCCGGGGGAGAGCGGGTCTTGGCCGAGCACGACGGCGTCGTAGCCGGTGCCTCCGGCGCCGAGACCGATGGTGATGCGACCGCCGGAGACATGGTCGATCGTCATGGCGTCCTTGGCCAGGGTGAGCGGGTGCCGGACGTTGAGGTTCGACACCATCGTCCCGAGGCGGATCCGCGACGTGGCGGCGGCGAGACCGGTCAGCCAGGGGTACGTGGCGTGCCAGGGCCGGTCGCGGTAGCGCTGCCAGGACAAGTGGTCGTAGACCCAGACGTGGTGGTAGCCGAGCGCCTCGAGTCGCTGCACGCGTGCGACCGTGGCGTCCCACGGGTCGGTCGGCAGGAGCAGGGTCCCGATGCGCACGACCGGCTCAACTCCGCTGGTGGGCGTCGAAGACGTCCTTCGGCCAATACCGCTGCGGCGTAATGTCGTCGGCCTCGATCAGGTCGGCTCTGACCCGGTCGTAGTCGTAGCAGTTGAGCTCGTAGAGGTTGTCCCACGGGTCGCACAGATCGATCGCCCAGCACAGGTCGAAGTCGACGATGTCGGCGGCGGTCAGCGGTTCACCGTTGCGGTTGGGGATGCCCGACGGCAGCGATCGGATGAACTGGATGAACGTCTCGGCCTCGACGCTGAACGCCACGCCGGTCTGCTGAGTGACCATCGGATGACCCTCGCCCGCCTCGAACAGCGCCAGGGTGGTCTTGCCTCCGTCGGCCGAGATCTGCAGCGGCCCACCCTCGAAGCCCACGGCCCAGAACGAGAACCGGTCCACCGGCTCGAAGCCGAGGTGCTCGGCGTACCAGCGTGCGGCCTCGGCCCGGTCGGGCACGCGGATGTGGACGTGGTCGAGGCGACCCATGCGGAACGGAGACGGCTGGTCGGTCATGCGGCCGACGCTACGGGCTCACGTCGCGTGAGGGTCAAGGAACCGACGAGGTGCTTGACCCTCACGCGACGTCAGGTCGTACGGTCCGACGCATGAGCGATGCACGAGGAGGCCGACGCATCGGAGAGGTCGCTGCCGCTGCGGGCGTGACGATCCGGACGCTGCACCACTACGAGTCGATCGGACTGTTGACCCCTGCCGGGCGGACCGAGGCCGGGTATCGGATCTACGACGACGATTCGGTACAGCGGATCTACCGCATCTGCGTCTTGCGCCGCCTCGGTATGTCGCTCGATCAGATCGGCCGGGCCCTCGACGGCGACGAGTGGACGCTCACCGAGTCCCTGCAAGCGCACCTCGACGAGGTCGAGGAGCGGCTCGCCGCCGCGCAGCGGCTTCGGTCGGGTCTGGTGCAGTTGCTCGCCGACGACCCTTCCCACCAACTCGACCTGATGGAGGTCCTGACCGACATGACCAAACTCGACCGACCTGTCGAACAGCGCATCCAGATCCTGGTGTACGCCGACCTGGAAGCGGCGATGGACTTCCTCGTCGACGTCTTCGACCTCGGCCCCGGTGAGCTGACCCGCGACGGCGACGGCGTGCCGGTCCACGGTTCGGTCGACGCCGGCGACGGCCAGCTCTGGCTGCACCCCGAATCGCCGGAGTTCAGGCTTGCTTCGCCCCGCTCGCTCGGCGCGGCCACTGCGACCACGGCCGTGATGGTGAACGATGTCGACGCCCACCACGACCGCGCCAAGGAGCGCGGCGCCGAGATCGTGTACGCCCCCGTCGACCAGCCCTACGGCTATCGGGAGTACAGCGCCCGCGACCCCGAAGGAGGACTGTGGTCGTTCATGAAGTCATTGGCGGATGAGTCGTCGTGAAACTCGTGTGACCTCCTCGTCACCGGCGGCGAGGTCCTCGACCTCGACGCCACGGGATCAAGGCTGACCGATCATGCGGTCGTCGTCAGCGGCCGAATCGCCGATGTCGTCCCCAGCGGCGACGTCGCGGGCTCGCCCACGCTGTCGACGTGCTCGCCGCGTGACCTGAAACAACTGCCCTGCCCTGCGTCCACCAGCTCGAGGTCGGTGCGCTTCAGAAGAGGCTCTTCTGGGGCCGGATCACGATCTCCTCGAGGTTGAGCTCGATGGGCTGGGTCAGCAAGAACTCGATCGTCCGGGCGATGTGGTCGACATCGCCGATCGTGCTCGCCATGGCGGACTGGACGCGCTCGAGCTGATCTCTCGGTACGCGGCCGTCCTCATCGATCTGCACGTCGTCGATCCCGGCCATGGCGGCGAGCCCCTCGATCGCGCTGCGATCCATGTTGCGAGTGAAGTTGGTGGCGAAGACGCCCGGCATGATCGAGGTGACCCGGATCGTGTCGTCCTCGAGCTCGGATCGGAGCGAGGCGTTGATGCAGTTCACTGCGTGTTTCGTGGCGCCGTAGACGCCGGACTCGCGGCGGATCGCCGCCACCGAGGAGATGTTGATGATGTTGCCCTCGGATGCGGTCGAACGCATCGCTCGGATGGCGGCCTGGCACCCGACGGCGAGCGCGAGGACGTTGATCTCGAGCATCGAGCGCCACATCGCCGGGTCGCCGTCGGCGATGGAGGAGCCCACGTCACCGAAGCCGGCGTTGTTCACCATCACGTCGAGACGACCGGTCGACTCGGCGGCGCCGGCGACCCATGCCGCCAGTTCGTCGGTGTCCGAGAGGTCGAACACCGACACCTCCGCCTCGCCGCCGGCGCGTCGGATCGTGTCCGCCGACTCCTCCATCGGCTCGACGGTCCGGCCCATCAGGAACACGTGCGCACCGAGCGAGCCGAGATGCTCTGCGATGGCGCGTCCCATGCCACTGGATGCCCCGGTGACGCACACCGTCCGGCCCTCGATCGAACGACTTGCCTGCATGGTTCCCCCTCGATGGGTCCTGACAATCAGGAGCGATAGTGTCAGGGTGGAGACTGACACTTTCGACAAGATGTGTCAAGATCCATCCCGATGAGTGCCGAGCCGACAACGCGCGACGACCGGGTCGAGGCGATCCTCCGCGCCTCGGTGCCGGTCTTCGCGTCGCTGGGCTATCGGGGTGCGTCGATGAGCAAGATCGCGGCAGCCGCAGGCGTGTCGAGACCCGCGCTGTACCAGTACTTCCAGGATCGGTCAGACCTCTTCGCCGCTGCATTCCGCCTCCTGCTCGAGGAATCGACCGATGCGGCCCTGAGCGCGCTCGTCACGCCGGGCGAGCTCGAGACACAGCTCGACGGGTTCCTCCAGCGTCTCTCGGGCGATGCCTACGAGGCGCTGGCATCGGCACCGTGCGGCGACGAGCTCATGGAGGCGAAGCACCAGTTCGCCGCCGAGGCGGCAAGTGCGGCGATCAGCCGTGCCCATGGCGGCCTGAGAGCGCACATCCGTGCTCATGGCGGCTCGAAGACCAGTCGCGATCAGACCTTCCAGCTCCTGACGCTCGCGCCCGCCGGACTCAAGCAAGACCGGCCATCGCCGACCGCATACCGTCGTCGACTGCGATTCCTCGCCCTCGCAGCTGCGACCGCATTGCACAACGAGTGACACCGTCACCCGATGTCGACGATCGCCCGGCCGGTCGGCCATGATCGAGGGCGCATGATGCTCCCCGACTCGGCACCGGAAACGCAGTCCACCGCCCAGCGATCGAAATCGTGAATCCATTCGACCTCCCAGTGCACCCCGCGGTCGTGCACTTCCCGATCGCGCTGCTGGTGGTCGCCTGGGGTGCCCAGCTCTGGGCTCATTCGACCGGGTCCAGGTCATGGCGGGAGCGTTCGAGGTTCCTGGAGACCGCTGGTGTCGCCACGTTCCCCATCGTGGTGCTGGCTGGTTTCGTCGACACGCGTGGCGTCGCTTTCATCTCCGACCCTCAGTGGGGTCAGCCTCTGATCTGGCACCTCCTCGCCGCCACCGCCACCGTCGTGGTCTGGACGAGCCACTGGGTCTGGCGGCGTGCGCCCCGGGCGGAGACCGAGCCGCGCGTCGTGGCCATCGACATCGGCGGCATGACGCTCGGGGTCTGGCTGCTGGTGCTCACCGGAGCGATCGCCGCCGAGATGGTGTACGCAGCATGAGCCGTGTGCGCGTCGTCGCGCTCGCCGTCGCCATCGGCGGGGTCGCCATGGCGTCGTCCGACGCGTTCGCCGCCCTCAGCGACGTGCGCCTCGGGAACTTCTACTACGAAGATGCCAGCGTCGGAGACGGCAAGATCGAGATCAACCAGGGCGACCAGATCCGGTTCATCGCCGAGGACAACGGTCCGGGGACCCCCCACACGGTCGAGATCGATGAACTCGGGATCCACTCCGGTGGCCTCTCGACCGGCGAGACCTACACCACTCCGGTGATCAACCAGGCCGGGACGTTCGACCTCTACTGCAAGTTCCACGAGAACCGAGGTCACCTCACGACCCTGGTCGTTCGCGCTCGATCGACCGCCACGTCGACCACGAAGGCTCCCGCCCCCACGTCGACGGCGCCCGCGCCCACGTCGGCAGCACCGAAGCCGACCAGCTCGCCGTCACCGTCCCTTCCGGCGACGTCGCCGGAGCAACCGAGCTCGCCGCCGCCCGATCGCGACGATCCGCTCGTCGGTGCAGCGCCGGGAGCCACCGGCGAACCACTGGACGACGATGCAGTGGTGGTTCCCGCCGACCAGGTGGCCGGCGACCGCGCGGGCCCGGGCGAGGCCGACGACGTCTCCGCGACCACCGCCCGGGCTGGTGTGGGCCGCGTCACCGAGGACGAGCTCGCCACTCTTCCCACCACCCCAGGACCACTCGACTCCATCCTGGGGCGTCCTGCCGCAGCCGCAGGGCCCTGGACCCGATCGCTTCGATTGGCCGCGATCGCGGCGTTCCCCCTCACCGCGCTGGCCGCGGTCGCCGTCAGACGACACAAGCGGCTCCATGCCGTCGGCGACCAGTGACCGGGCGGCGCCCGCCCCCATCGGAACTACGCATCCGGGCCCACCTCCCGCGTTGCGAGTGGGGCCGTGGACCGAGGCATCAGCGCCGGAGGGCCGTGACCGCTCGGTTGGCGTGGTCAACCCGGCCGGCGAGGATCCTTGCGACGAAGTGGTGGAGCTCGGCCGCCGCTTCCGGGTCTCGGGTCGCGAGCTGGTCGAACACGGAGGGGCTGAGGTGCAGCACCTCGCAGACCGTGTCGGCCACCACGGTCGCGCCGCACGGCTCGTCCCGGTAGAGCGAGATCTCCCCGAGGATGGTGCCCTCCTGGATGGACCGCAATCGCACGTCCTTGTCTCCCTCCGTCGCCATCAGCACCGTCGCCCGCCCCTCCGTGATCAGGAACATCCCGGGCGTCGGGTCGCCCCGACGCATCAGGCGCTCGCCGGGGGCGACGGTGCGGGAGCACAGATGGGGCCCGAGGCGGGCGAGGAGCTGTTCGGGGAACGCTTCCACCGGTGACAGGTTGGTGGCGTCGCCGAGAAGGACGTCCTCGCAGCGGGCCATCCCGTGGTCGAGGTCGGGTGCGTCGACCACCCGCTCGGCGTGTCGGTCGACCAGCTCGGCGAACTGGCCTCGCACGGCGGCGGAGGCACCGGTGAGGATGAGTTCGAGGTCGTGTTCCTCGGCGATCGCCGCGATCCGTTCGAACACCAGGACCGCGGTCGAGTCGATGCCGGCGACCAAGCGGAAGTCGACGACGATGAAGCGCAGCGTCGGGGTCCGGGCTCGGTGCGCCCGCACCCGGTCGAGGATGCGGCTGGCGGTGCCGAAGAACACGAAACCCTGGAGTTCGAGGATCAGCACGGCGTCGCCCTGTCGGTCGAGGCTCTCGACCTGGGGTGCCGGTCGTTCGATGTTGCTCTGGTGGTCGCTCCCGGTGAGCTGGTGCTTCACCACGTCGGTTCGGCTGTAGCGCACCACGAACAGGACGACGGCCGCCGCCGCGCCGGCGGCCACACCGGGGAGGAACCCGGCCGCCGCCACGATCACCACGATGCCGACCGCCAGCGCGTGGTCGAGCCGGCTCATCCGCCGTCGCGAAGACCACAGCCACTCGATGAGGAAGTCGGCACCGACGAAGACCAGTAGCCCGCCGATGACGAACCGCGGCAGCAGTTCGAGCACTGCACCGCCGGCGAGCACGATGGCCACCATGCCCGCGGCGGCCACCACCGCCGGCCCCCGACGAGGTCCGAGGACCCGGTGCGACACCAGCGTGCTGGCCATGTAGACGAAGCCGGGTGGCCCGCCCATCGCGCCCGCGGCGAGGTTGGCCAAGCCGGTCGTTCGCAGTTCGGCGTTGACGTCGAGATCGCGGTTGCTGGCCACCTCGAGGGCGCTGAGGTAGAGCAGCAGCGTGAGCGGCACCAGCAGCAGGACCGTGAACAGGCTGGCGGCCTCACCGGCCACGGCTCCCCAGTCGGCGCCACCCACCCGCCCGATCGCCACGCCGGGCCACAGCCCGCCGTCAGGGAACGGGCCCAGCAGCCAGCCTCGCTCGAACGACTCGGTCCGTCCGATGCCGGTCAGCGTTCGCAGGAGGTGGAAGCCTGCGGTCGACACGACCAGGATCCCGAGGTACGCGGCCGACGGCCAGCCCTTCGACGAGACGAGCAGGCAGGTGGCGCCGAACGCGAGGCCGGGCCAGCCCAGTCCCCACGGGTTCGTACCGGCGCTACCGTCGAGCACGTCGCCCAGACCGAGCAGGCCGATCCCCCCGACCACGATCAAGAACCCGGTGCCGGCGAGGAGCCCGCCGATCACCGGGAACGGCACGAATCGGGCGATCTCCCCCAGGCGGAACGCTCCGAGCAGCCAGAACGTGGCACCGACGGCCAGCGACGTCACCGTCATGAGGGCGATGACGGTGTCGACGCTGTCGGGCTGGGTCAGCGTGACCGCCACGGACGTCGCGGCGAGGCCGAGGATGGCCGCGCTGATGTCCTGGGCTCCCGCGTACATCCCCGGGAAGTCGCTCCGGAGGGCGACGACCAGTCCCGTTGCGGCAGACGCGGTCAGGCCGACGCCCAGACCCAGTGGCAGCGAGACCGCCAGGTCGCCGGCGAAGATCAGCGACATGATGGCGATCCCGAGCACGGCGTCGACCACGGCCAACACGAGTCCGGCCGCCAACGTGGCCGGTAGCCGCCGCGGCGAGAAGTCCGCCGCCAGCTGGCTCCGTACGCCGCTCATGTCCCCACCCCGCCTGCGGGCGCCGTCCGATTTGCCCGACCGACGAAGTATGTCACGGGGCCGTCGGCACAGCTGGGCCACCGGGAGCCGACGGCTCGTGGCCCGTGTCGTGCGATTCGGAACGGTTTGGTGAGTTCGTCCCGTTGCCCGCAGACCGGCGGTCTTCTACGCTCGGACCGCACCCGATTCCGCCCGAGACGCTCGGCGGCGGGTCCGGTCGTCCCAGTCCCCGGCGGCGTTGTTCACGTTTGCAGACAGGGGATGACGATGCGGAGCGTTTCGTGACGGCACCGGTGCGTGGTCGATGATCGTCGGGCTGTTCGACGCGAACCCGGCGGACCCGCTCGACCACGAGGACGTCCGGGCCGAGCCCGCGACGGTTCCGGTTTCCGAGCTGGCCGATCTGGTCGTCCATCGGGTCTTCGGTGTCGGCCTCATCATCCAGTCTGCAGCGAGTCTCGCCGACTCGGACTCGCCCGCAGATCCGATCGCAAAGGAGGCACGCGCCCGGTTGGAGCTCGCCGTCGAGGAGCTCGATGGGTTGATCCGTGATGTTCGGGCGTTGGCGCTCCGCTCGATCACCGCCGACGGAGCCACGGCGAGCGGCGGTGCTGGCATGTCGTGCTCCGAAGTCTGTGTCGCCGCGTCGCAGCACGCGGCGCGCGCCGCGTCGCTCCTCGCTGACCAGCCCCCGGCGCCCGAGGACGGGGTTGCATGGTGGGCCGTGGAGACGGCGCGGCGGGACTTGCACGGGGTGGCGATAGCGCTCGGTGATTCGGGGCTCGGTTGCGACCGGCGAGACCGGTAGCACCCCGATTCCGGGCGCGGGTGGGATTGCCACCCCGAGGCGGTCAGAGCTGGAGGCGGAGGTTGACGACGGCCTCGGCGACGGAGCGCAGAGATGCCTGATGGCTGCGAGCGTGGGAACGGAGCAGCTCGAAGGCGGCGTCGACGGAGATGCCGCGCTGGTTGGCGATCATGCCCTTGGCCTGTTCGATGATCACGCGGCTGTCCAGGGCGTGCTGCAGTTGGTCGGCGGTGGCCTGCGCCCGGTCGAGCCGTTGGGCGTTGGCGACGTAGGCGGATGCCACGTCGGCCAGCAATGTCGCGCCAGCGACGTCGTCGTCGGTCCAGTCGCGCGGCTTGTCGTCGTAGAGGTTGAGGACGCCGATCAGGGAGCCGTTGAGGCGCATGGGGATGCCGGCGACGGCGATCAGTCCGGCGTCCTTGGCGGCGTCGGCCAGCTCCGGCCACCGTTGCGGCACGTCGTCCAGGTTGGCGATGACCACGGGTCGGCCCTCGCGATACGCGTCGACACACGGCCCGGACTGGGTGTCTTCCTGGACTCGTTCGAGGGAGGCGAGCTGTTCGGGCGTCGCGGTGACGAAGGCGAGGCGGCCGTCGTCGACGAGCGACACACCGGCGCCGGCGACCTGCAGCACCGCGGTGGACCCGTCGACGAGGTCGTGGAGTGCGTCGCTGACCGCGTAGTCGGTGACCAGGTGCCGGGCGAAGCTGGTGAGGACCTCGAGCAGGCGGCCCTGGTCGGTCATCGTCCAGCCTCGGGGCTGGGCACGGCGATCGTGGCTCCCGGATGGGCACAGCGCAGCCTGGCGCGCATCGTTCTCCTCGGTGGGCAGTCGGGTGGCGTCTGCTTGCCGGGACCGAGGACTGGGGCGCCGACACGTCAACTCGTGCTCTGTACGGAACCGTACCAAGATCGGCGGCCAGCCAGGACGCGATCGCAGGCACCGGGATGCGCCGGTACCATCGGTGACCGGACCAGGCGGGTGCCCTGCCCTGGAAGCCGGCGGAGACTGGTGTCACTGCCGAGTCCCGGGCGAGGCCCTCATCACGGCAGGTGTGGATGATGACGCCTTCGCGAATTGGGGCGGCGTTCGGGAATCGGTTGCTCGACGCACTTCCTCCCTCGGATCGCGACCGGATCCGACCCAAGCTCGACGTTGCCGACTTCGGGATGAAACGTGTCCTCTACGAGCCCGGGGGTCGGATCGACTCGCTCTACTTCCCGGTCGACGCGGTCGTGTCGATCCTGACCACGTTGAGCGACGACCCGGCCGTCGAGGTCGCCACCGTGGGCAACGAGGGCATGGTCGGTTCCCACGTCGTGTTGGGCTCCGAGACGATGCCGGTCCGGGAGCTCTGTCAGGTGCAGGTACCCGGGCGGATGTGGCGGATGGACCGCGAGTCCTTCGCCAGTGTGCTGTCCGAGGCGGACCCGTTCCGGGACGTCGTGCAGCGTTACGTCCAGGCGCTGTTCGCGCAGATCACCCAGCAGGTCGCGTGCAACGCCCTGCACAGTGTCGAGGAACGCTGCAGTCGCTGGCTGTTGCTGACCCTCGACCGCGTCGGGGCCGACACCTTTCCGATCACACATGAGTTCCTGGCCCAGATGCTCGGTGTGCGCCGAGCCTCGGTCACGTTGGCTGCAGCCGCGCTCCAGCAGGCCGGGCTGATCGAGTACCGCCGCGGCAGCATGACCGTCGTCGACCGAGAAGGCCTCGAGGATGTGGCCTGCGAGTGCTACCGCGTCCTGCGCGACGAGTTCGACCGACTTCTCGGGCCGCCTCAGCCGCCGACGGCGTCTGCCTGATCCGGGGTCAGGTGCTGCAAGAACCAGTCACGTGCAGCCTCGGCGGCCGCACGGAGGGTCCCTGGCTCTTCGAAGAGATGGGTGGCCCCGGGGATGATGGCGAGCTGGCTGGGACAGCGCAGGCGTGCCTGCGCCTCGCGGTTCAGGTCGAGCACGACGTGGTCACGGCCGCCGACGACGAGCAGGGTCGGCGCTTCGACCCATGTCAGCAGGGGCCCGGCGAGATCGGGGCGCCCGCCCCGCGACACCACGGCCGCGACACCGACGTCGGGCACCGCCGCAGCGGCAAGTGCGGCGCCGGCGCCGGTGCTCGCTCCGAAGTAGCCGACCGCCAGGCCGGCGGTCTCGGGTCGGCCGCGCACCCATGCGGTCACGTCGTGCAGGCGGCGGCCGAGCAGTTCGATGTCGAACACGTTGGACCGGTCGAGCTCCTCGTCAGGTGTGAGGAGGTCGAACAGCAGCGTGGCGAGGCCGGCGTCGTTCAACAGCTCGGCGACGACACGGTTGCGCGGGCTGTGCCGGCTGCTGCCGCTGCCGTGGGCGAAGATCACCACGCCCCGCGCCTGCTCCGGGACGGTCAGGTGGCCGGCGAGCTCGACGGGGCCGGCGACGACCGTGACCTCCTCGTCGCAGACGGGCAGGTCGGTACCGGCCGCAACGCCGCGGTCGGTGTGAGTAGGCGGTGCGTGGAGCCAGCGGACGACCTCGTCGTCGGTGGTCTGGGAGAAGTCCCGATAGAACCGACCCACGGCGTAGAACGGCTCGGGGGTTTCGAGGCACACGTACTCGTCCGCCGCCCCGGCGAGACGAAGGGTCCAATCCGGCGGGGCGACCGGGACCGCGAGCACGACCCGCGCCGCACCCTCGGCGCGAGCGACATCGCAGGCCGCTCGAGCGGTCGATCCGGTGGCGATCCCGTCGTCGACGACAACCACCACCCTCCCGGCCAACGGGATGCGGTCCCGGCCGGCCCGGAAGCGGCGAGCTCGTCGGTCGAGCTCGGCCCGCTCCCGCTGCTCGACCTCGGCCAGCTCGTCGGCGGTCACCCGAGTGGCACGGATGACGTCGCGGTTGAGGACCCGGACATCGTCCTCGCCGATGGCGCCCATCCCCAGCTCGGGCTGGGACGGGACGCCGAGCTTGCGAACGACGATCACATCGAGGGGTGCGCCGAGGGCCTCGGCCACCTTTGCCGCGACGGGCACGCCGCCGCGCGGCAACCCGACCACCACCGGATCGGCCTCGCGCAGGTGGTCGAGGGATCGGGCCAGGTGGCGGCCAGCGTCCACCCGGTCAGCGAACACGGCTCCTCGAGATGGTGGAGCGGATGTCCGGGGCCGGGCGGTCTTCTCCGCCTGGCCCCGGAGCTGCTCGACGCGGACCGGCAGGGCCGCCGTTGTCGCTCCTGCCGGTGGCCGGGGCGCCGCTCGTCTGGCTGGACGGATCGCACGGCGCAGGCTGGTCGGGCAGCGGAACACGGGCACGGGGCTGCCTGCCATCGGCTCTCGATGCAGTTGCCGAAGGCAGGCGGTCCCCGTGCCAGATTGCGAGGTCGGTCTCGGGGCGTGACATGTGGTCCATCGATCGGCATCCAGTGAGGACGAGGCGTCGCCGAGGACCGGGGCGAACATCGCCACCCCCGGCCCGGGGATCCCGGGGCAGAGAGCGGATCAACGAACCAATGTACGCGGGCTCGTCGGGGTCCGCCACGGCCAATGGTGTGGGCGGGTCGGGACCATGGGCCCTACCGAGCTTCGCGTGCACGACCCGGGACTGTGAGGTCTGTGAAGACTGCGAATGATGGGGGCTATGTCCCGTGGCCGTGGGCCGACGTTCTCGTTACCATCGGATTTCAGGCCCGGGAACCGGGCCGGCCTCGGCACTGACCCAGACCCCGTCTAGGTGCATACGAACGCATCCGCGCGACGAGACGGAGTCGGCATGACCACCACGACCATCCTGGTCGACCCGAAAGACCTGGCCGATCCGGCGCCGCCGAACGACGACGCCAGCGCGCCAGTCGTCCCGGGAGAGCGCCTCCGTGTGGTCCGCACGGGGCCGGCGCTGGTCGTCATGACCACCGGGGTGCTCGACGCCCGATGCATCGACGAGCTCGACGCGCTCCTCGGCCGGTGTGCCGATGTGCCGGTGGTGATCGACCTCGACGGGTGCACCCTCGTCGGGCGATCGGCGATCGACGGGATCGACCCTGCGCGGTGGGACCGGACCCCGGCGGACACCTGCGTCACGAGCAGCCGGAGCACAGCACGAGAGCTCCTCGCTCGGGCTCGGGTCGGCGACCGGATCGCCGTGTTCGATCGTGTCGTCGACGCCGTCCAGGTCTTGGTCCTCGCGGAGGCCGGCTACGGCACCGGCTGGCGCGCCTGATGGAGACGTGACGACCGGTTGCAGCCCGGCTTCGAGGCTCGATCAGTCGCTCTCGAGGTCGTAGGCCAGGTCGACGAGCTGGCCGAGATTCGCGAGCCGCTCGTCGACGGTCTCGCCCATCGGGGAGACGCGCAACGTCGTGACGCCGCAGTCGCGGTACTCGCCGAGGCGACGGCGGACCTCGTCGGGTGGGCCGATGAGGTTGGTGCGGAGACCGATCTCCACCGGCACCGCGGCCGCCGCCCCTTCTCGGTCGCCGGCCAGCCACAGGCGCTGCACCTCGGCGACCGCGTCGCCCCACCCCTGACGGGCGAAGGCGTCGTTGTAGAAGTTCGTGGTGGCAGACCCCATCGCGCCGAAGGTGAAGGCGTAGCCGTCCGCGTGGCGACGGGCGGCCTCGTCGACGTCGTCGGTGAACTCGACGCTCACCGAGACGGTGAGCTCGATGTCGTCGAGTGCTCGTCCGGCCTCCTCCGCGCTCGTGCGGATCGGGTCGAAGAACACGTCGGCGGTCTCGGTGAAGAACGAGTTGCCGATCCAGCCATCGGCGGCTTCGCCGGTGAGACGCAGGTTGGCGGGCCCGAGGGAGGCGAGGTGGATCGGGACGTGCGCCGGAGGTGCCGCCGATCGGATCGCCTTCCCCTCACCGCCCGGCAGTGGCAGCTGGTGGATCGTGCCGTCGTAGGTGAGCCGCTCGCCGGCGGTGACCTTGCGGATGATCTCGATGGTCTCGCGGGTGCGCGTCACCGGCTTGGCGAACGGGACGCCGTGCCACCCCTCCATCACCTGCGGTCCACTGGTGCCGAGGCCCAGGACGAAGCGCCCCTCGGACAGGTGCTGCAGGGTCATCGCCGACATGGCGAGCATCGCCGGCGTGCGCGTGCCGAGCTGCACGATGCCGGTGGCGAGCCTGATGCGATCGGTCACCACTGCGGCGGCCGCCAACGGGGTGAGGGCATCGAAGCCCCAGAACTCCGGGACCCACACCGAGTCGGCGCCGAGCCGTTCGGCCTCGACCACGTAGTCGAGTCCTGGCCGGTCGACGGGCATGGCCCACACGCCGATGCGCAGCGTCACGTCAACCCATCGTTCCGGGTTCGCGGCTGAGGACGACGCGCAGCATCGCGGTCAGGCCGGGGCCGAATGTGTCGAGGACGGCGTCGCCGATCTGCACCGACGCCATCGCGACCGCGACCACCGTCGCGACCAAGCCGTCGGCGAGGTCGACCGCGTCCACGTCGGACCGGATGCCACCGGTGTCCTGGGCCTCGGACAGGCGGGTGGCGACGTGCCCGCGGAGTTTGGCAAAGGCGTCGGTGTCGAGGACGCGCTCGGTGAACTCGGGCTCCAGGCCGGCGAGGAGTCGGCGGGCGAGGGGGTGGCGCTCGACCGTCTCGAGGACGGCGGGGAGGAGTCGCTCGGCGACGTCGTCGCCCGGGCCGAGTGCCATCACCGCGGCTTCGAACTCGCCGAAGAACGCGGTGAGGTCGTCGTCGACCGCGGCGAAGAAGACGGCTTCCTTGTTGGCGAAGTGCACGTACGCGGTGGTCCCGCCGACCCCGGCGTCGCGGGAGATGTCGGCGACCGAGGTCCGGCGATAGCCATCGCGAGCGAATCGCTCTCGTGCCGCCACCAGCAGGGACGTTCGGGTCTGATCGCCCTTCGACGGTTCCTCGGGGGTGGTGTTCGCCGTGATCGGCTCCTCCGTGACGGGTGGCACCTTGTCAGGGTACCCGTCGTCGGGCACAATGGTGAGTGATCGAGCAAATCACTCAGTTTCTCATCAGGAGCCCCCCACATGAGCACCGCCGCCATCCCGCGCCAGACCAGCGATCCCGACCGCTCCTTCCCGGTGCGCCGCATCGACTTCGAGTCGGTCATCGACGGCCTCGACAAGGACTTCGCCACCGACGGCGACGTCATCATGTCGCACATGGTCGCCGCGCTCTCCGGTCTGTTCCCCGACGGCGAAGAGCTGTTCATCGACGCCGTGCGCCTCCACCGCGACCAGATCACCGACCCCGACCTGCTGCGCCAGGTGAATGCCTTCATCGGCCAGGAGGTCACCCACGGTCGCGAGCACCGGCGGCTCAACGCCCGTCTGGGCGAGCTCGGCTACCGCTCGCAGCTGGTCGAGGCGCTGCTCCACCAGGACCAGGCCATCACGCCCCGCATGCTCAAGATCCTCAAGGTCGTCACCCGCTTCGGTCCGCTGAAGGACGTGGGCGAGCAGCTCGAGCGCGACGAGCAGATCGAGCCCGAACCGATCATGAAGCTGGCCATCACCGCTGCGCTCGAGCACTACACCGCCACCATGGCCGAGACGCTCCTGCGCGAGCCCGACCTCCAGGCGCGCTTCGCCGACCAGGGGCTGTTCCGCATGTGGGCGTGGCACGCCATCGAGGAGTGCGAGCACAAGTCGGTCGCCTTCGACGTCTACAAGGCGGTCGGCGGCGACGAGGAGACACGTCGTCGTGCACTTCGCATGTCGACGTTCGCGCTGGTGTTCATCTCCGGCTGGCACACCGTCGCCGGCGTGCTGACCGACCGGCGCAGCTGGCGTCGGTTCGGCCTCGTCCGGAGCCTGTGGCGGATGCGCAACAATCCGCTGATCTCCCGCGACTTCCGCCAGCGGATCGCCGACTACAACCGCCCCGACTTCCACCCGCTCCAGCACGACACCACGGCGCTCGAGACGGCGTGGCGAGAGTGGCTCGACAGCGACGGACCTCGGCCCGAGGCGGTCACCGCCGCCTGACATCCTCGCCATGGTGCTGCAGACTTGCACCATGGCCGGATCGGGCGCCGGGGGGCGACGACGCGAGGCCGCCGACTGGGTGGCCTCGTACCACGAGCTCCGGGCGCGGCCGCTCGAGGACCTCTCGGACGAAGACGTCGAACGACTGGCGGTCTCGTCGTACCTGATCGGTGACGACGCCCGGTGCGCGGGGATGTGGGAGGAAGCGCATCGGCGACACCTCTCGGCGGGTGCCCATGCCGATGCCGCGCTCTGCTCGTTCTGGCTGGCCTTCTCGCTCATGATGCGGGGACAGATGGCGCAGGCCGGGGCATGGTTGGGCCGTGCCGAGACCACGCTCGCCCACACCGAGACCTGCCGCGCCAGTGGCTACGTCCTGGTCCCGGCGCTCCTCCGTGCGCTCGACGCCGGCGAGCCGGCGACGGCCCGCGCGCTTGCGGCACAGGCGGCGTCCGTGGCCGAGACGTTCGCCGACCCGGATCTGGCGGCGTTCGCGCGGCTCGGCGACGGACAGGCGCTGATGGCGATGGGGGAGATGCACTCGGCGACCGCGCAGTTCGACGAGGTGATGCTCTCCGTGTCGACCGGCGAGGTCGGTCCGATCGTGGCCGGCGTCGTCTACTGCGCCGTCATCCTCGAGTGCATGCAGGTCTTCGACCTCGCGCGCGCTGCCGAGTGGACCGAGGCGTTGCACGAGTGGTGCGAGGACCAACCCGAGCTCGTGCCCTATCGGGGCCAGTGCCTCGTCCATCGGTCGCAGCTGCAACAGGCTGCCGGCGACTGGCCTTCGGCCATCGTGACCGCCACCGCAGCGTGCGAGCGTCTCGCCGATCCGCCGCACCCCGCGTTGGGTCTGGCCCGATACCAGGAGGCCGAGCTCCACCGACTGCGAGGTGCCTACGACGAGGCGTCGGCGGCGTACGCGCAGGCCGGCGCCCACGGACACGACCCCATGCCCGGTCTGGCGTTGCTCGCACTCGCCCGCGGCGACGTCGACGGCGCTTCGGCCGGAATCCGCCGGGCGATGGACACCGACGAGGGTGGCGCGCAGCGGCCGGCGCTCCTCGCCGCCGCCGTCGACATCCTGCGCGAGGCACGGGACACGGCCGGGGTTCGCAGAGCGGCCGACGAGCTCCGGTCGATTGCCGAGGCATCGACGTCGGAGGTGCTGCGGGCGATGGCCGATCAGGCGTGCGGCGCCGCGCTGCTGGCCGAGGGCGACCCGGTCGGGGCCCTCGCGCTCCTGCGGACGGCGCACCAGACCTGGACTCGCCTGCACCTGCCGCTCGAGACCGCCCGGACCTCGGTCCTGGTCGGCCTGGGCTGCCTGTCGCTCGGAGATCGTGCGTCGGCAGCGCTGGAGATCGACAACGCGGAGTCGGTGTTCGACTCGCTCGGCGCGAGGCCCGACGTCGACCGGCTCCGCGCCTTACGTCAGCGGGTGGAGGTCCCGGCGGCGTCGCCTGCTGCGGGTGAGTCCGGCCTCACCGCGCGTGAGATCGAGGTGCTCGTCCACGTGGCGACGGGGCAGACCAACCGCGAGATCGCGGCCACGTTGACGATCAGCCAGCACACGGTCGGCCGGCATCTCGAGAACGTGTTCGCCAAGATCGGCGTGAACAGCCGCGCGGCGGCCACGGCCTATGCCTACGAACACCACCTCCTCTGACGCACGCGTCGGTCGGATGGTGCATCCGACCCATCGGCGCCCCCGAGGCGAAATGGTGCGGGTGGGCGATGCCGCAGGACGGTGGCGATCCGTACGTTCGACTGGTCGGTGATCGTCACCGGCACCCGACCAGGAGGAATGGACGATGACGACCGCGACGTATCGCGACTTCACCGGGACCGCCGCCGAGAACTACGAGCGGTACTTCGTTCCCGCCATCGGTGCGCCGGTCTCCGATGGCCTGCTCCGCGCCGCCGCGCTCCAGGCCGGCGAGCGGGTGCTCGATGTCGGTTGTGGCACCGGCATCGTCGCTCGGCAGGCGGCAACCGCGGTCGGAGCGACCGGCGCCGTCACCGGGATCGACGTCGCCCCCGACATGCTCGCCGTGGCCGGGTCACTGCCCGCGCGGGAAGGGGCATCGATCGAATGGCGGCAGGGTGACGCCACGTCGCTTCCGTTCGATGACGCAAGCTTCGACGTGGTCGTGTGCCAGCTGAGCCTGATGTTCGTCGCCGATCGAGCCGCAGCCGTCCGCGAGATGCATCGGGTGCTCGCCGCCGGCGGACGCGTGATCGTGAGTACGCCCGGTCCGATCCAGCCGACCTTCGAGCGCATGGAGCAGGCGATCATCGACCACATCAGCCCCGACCTCGCCGGCTTCGTGCGGGTGGTGTTCTCGATGCACGAGCCCTCGACCCTGTCCTCGCTGCTGCGCGAGGGTGGATTCACCGATGTCGAAGCGGGCGCGTACACCGCGAGGTTCGAGCTGCCGTCGCCGGCCGAGTTCCTCTGGCAGTACATCAACGTCACCCCGATGGCGCCGTTCGTGGCCGAGGCGCCGCAGGCCGCGCAGGAGGCGATGGAGGCCCAGGTCGTCGAGACCTGGCAGCCGTTCGTACGCAACGGGCGTACCCCGGTGGATCAGCCGATGGTCCTGGCGACAGGACTTCGGTCATGACCCTCGTGCATCTGGGCTGTCGGTCAGGTGCGGCGTCGAGATCCGAACCACGTGCGCCGGCGACCGGCTGGGGCGGCGGATCGCGCTGCATCGGAGCAGGCGCATCGATCGTCGGGGGCGACGTCGCCGAGCACCTGCTCGACGTGATTTCCGCATCCGGCGAAGGTCGGGCGTTGACAGGTCGGACACTGCACTCGTCTACACATACCCCCCAGGGTATCAGTGTGGAGCCACCACGCAACCGGCAGCGGGAGGCGCCACGAGGCCGGTCCCGGTGCACCTGCCGGCCCGCTGACGACGCCGGGTACCCTCTCGCAGGATTTCCTGCGAGAGGTGAAGGACAGAGATGGCTGGCGGACTGGTCGGGTTGCTCGATGACGTGGCGGCGCTCGCCAAGCTCGCGGCCGCGTCCATCGACGACGTCGGCGCCGCCGCCGGCAAGGCCAGCATGAAGGCCGCCGGCGTGGTCGTCGACGACACCGCCGTGACGCCGGCCTACGTGCACGGGCTCGCCGCCGACCGCGAGCTGCCGATCATCAAGCGGATCGCCACGGGCTCGCTGCGCAACAAGCTGCTGTTCATCACGCCGGCGGCGCTGCTGCTGAGCGCCATCGCGCCGACGCTGGTCGAGATCATCTTGATGTGCGGCGGCACGTACCTCTGCTACGAGGGGGCCCACAAGATCGTCGGTGTCATCAAGGGCGACGACCAGGATCACGACGTGCCGGCTCCGATGAAGGGCCCCGAGGCCGAGAAGGCCACCATCGCCGGCGCCATCCGAACCGACTTCATCCTGTCGGCCGAGATCATGGTGATCGCGCTGAAGGAGGTCCTCGACGAGGGGTTGGTCTCCAGAGCCATCATCCTCGTGGTCGTGGCGGTGCTGATCACCGCCGCCGTCTACGGCGTCGTCGCCCTCATCGTGAAGATGGACGACGTCGGGCTGGCGATGACCGAGCGCGACACCGATGGTGTGAAGCGGTTCGGTCGCCTCCTGGTCAACGGCATGCCCAAGCTGCTCACCGTGCTCTCGGTCGTGGGCACGGCGGCGATGCTCTGGGTCGGCGGCCACATCCTGTTGGTGGGCGCCGACGAGCTCGGGTGGCACGGTCCGTACGACGTCGTCCACGACCTCGAGGAAACCGTCCACGGTGCCGGTTCGATGGCCGGCGTCCTCGAGTGGCTCGTCAACACCGCGGCGTCCGCAGCGGTGGGATTGGCGGTCGGTCTCGTCGCCGTCGCCGTGCTGTCGAAGGTCACCCGCTCGTCGCACTGACCGAGCCGGGCTCGTCCAGCGTGCTCAGCGGGGGATGAGCGCCCAGAGATCGAGGTCGAGGAGCACGCCGTCGGCGTACTTGCCGTCGTCGTTGCGCAGCGGGAAGTCGCTGGGCTGGCGGTCCTTCACCGCGACCAGCCGCAGGCGCAGGGCGCCGACGGTTTCGCTGATCTCGGCGGTGTCGAGCACCTCGGACCAGGCGTAGACGGTGTCGTCCGCGAAGCACGGGGCGGTGTGGCTCCCGCCGTTGATGGCGACGATGGTCTGCGCGTTGGCCAGGCCGTTGTAGCTGAGCGCACGGGCGAGCGAGATGACGTGGCCGCCGTAGATGAGGCGGCGGCCGTCGTCGCGGGCCTGCGCGTTGAAGTGCACCTTCGCCGTGTTCTGCCACAGGCGGGTGGCCAGCATGTGCTCGGCCTCGGACACGGTGACGCCGTCGACGTGGTCGATCTTCTCGCCGACCTCGTAGTCGCCGAAGCGGTGGGGCTCGCCGGCCAGGGCGAAGTCGTAGTCCGCGAAGGTGAGCCCGTCGGGGATCGGGAGGTCGGCGGGTGCCACCACGTCGGGCAGGTCGGGCACGACGGGGTCGGGGGCGGGGGACGAGACGTCGCGCTTGCGGACCATCACCCAGCGCGCCCAGGTGAGCACCGGCATGCCGTCGGCGTCGACGGCGTTCGAGCGTACGTAGACGATGCCGGTCTTGCCGTTGGAGTTCTCCTTGAGCCCGATCACCTCGGAGGTGGTCGAGATGGTGTCGCCGGCGTACACCGGCCGCAGGAAGCGGCAGTCGGCGTAGCCCAGGTTGGCGACGGCATTCAGCGACACGTCGGGCACGGTCTTGCCGAACGCCACGTGGAACCCGACGAGCTCCTCGAGCGGATGACGGTCGAACCCGCAGGCGGCGGCGAACGCGGCCGAGGAGGGAAGTGCGAAGCGGGTCGGGTACAGCGAGGTGTAGAGCGCCCGATCACCCTCGGTCAGCGTCCGCGGCGTGGCGTGGTGCAGCGTCTCGCCGACGCGGAAGTCCTCGAAGAAACGGCCTGGGTTGGTCTTGGTCGCCACGGTGGGGTGCTCCTCGATCGTCGGCGCTCACGCCGGTGCCTGCGGTTCCCGGGAGGGTAGGGCGAGCACCTGGGGAAGCCGGAATCAGCTCGGCGCGGAGGCGTGGCCCGTGGCACCGGCTCGGTACGGTCGTCGACTTGTCCCTCGTCCGGCCCCCCGAATCCCGTGGGCAGTCCCTCGAAGCGAGAGCGGCCGCCGGTGGTCGCCGCCCGTTCGACCCCGCCCGCGTGCCCGTCTACTACGGCTGGGTCGTGCTGTTCGCCGGCACCGTCGGCGTGATCGCGTCGATCCCCGGGCAGACCGCTGGTGTCAGCGTCTTCACCGGCCACCTCAGCGATGCCACCGGGCTCACCCGGCTCCAGCTCGCGATCAGCTACCTCATCGGCACCGGATCCAGCGGTCTGCTGCTCTCCCGGGCCGGGGGGGCGATCGATCGGTACGGGCCCAGGGTCACGGCGTTGTCGGCGGCAGGGGGACTCGCGCTCACGTTGGTGGGGCTCAGCCTGGTGGGGCCGATGTCGATCCCGCTCGGCATGGCGACGATGAGCGTCGGGTTCGGCTGCCTGCGGTTCAGCGGCCAGGGGCTGTTGACGCTGTCGTCGCGCACCATGGTCTCGCAGTGGTTCGACCGCCGCCGTGGCGTGGTGACCTCGATCTCCAACGTCTGCATGAGCTTCGCGATCGCCTCGAGCCCGGCGCTCCTGCTCGTGCTCGTCGATGCCCACGGGTTCCGGAACGCCTGGCGCCTGATCGCGGTCGGTCTGATCGGCGTGGCGGCGTTGGTGATCCTGACGCTCTTCCGGACGAGCCCGGAGGCGGCGGGGATGAAGATCGACGGTGGCGTGGCGAGTGAAGACGTCGGCAGTCACGGCGGCGCCTCCCGCCCGGTCCTGATCGGCACCGACGACGACTTCACCCGTGCGGAGGCCGTGCGCGACCCCCGGTTCTGGGCGGTCACGCTCCCGGTCGCAGCGATGGCGTCGACCTCGACCGCCCTCACGTTCCACATCGTCGACTTCGGCGCCGAACTCGGCCTGACCGATGCCGAGGTCGTCCGGATCTTCGTGCCGATCGCCTTCGTGAGCGTGCCCGTGACGTTGCTCGGCGGGTGGCTCGTCGACCTGGTGCGTCCCGTGTACCTCGCCGCCGGCATGGGGGTCGCGCAGCTCGTCATGTACTTCTCGGTCAGTCACATCGACGTCCCACTCTTCGCCGCGGTCGCGATCATCGGTTGGGGCGTCTCGTCGGGCTTCTACGCACCGCTGACGTCGGCGGCCCTTCCCCGCATCTTCGGCCGGCGACATCTCGGCGCCATCTCCGGCGTGCAGATGAGCGTCATGGTGATCGGCAGCGCCATCGGCCCGGCGTTGTTCGCGCTCGTCGAGGCGCTCGCCGGTACCTACGAGACCGCGCTGTGGGTGTCGGCCGTCCTCCCGGCAACGGCCGTGGCACTCGCCATCGCCAGCCGAACGATGCCCACGACCGCGCGTCGGCGCTCCGCCACCGACAGTGTTGGAAAGAAGATGTGATCAAGTTCTGGACATGATCCAGAATCTGTGATTGGGTGGTGCGCGTGACTCGCGACGCCGCCCAGCTCCTCCGTCAGCACGGGGTGCAGGTGACCGCGCAGCGGTTGGCGCTGCTCCGGGCCGTGTCGGAGCGCAAGCACGCCACCGCCGACGAGCTCGCCGAGACGGTCCGCGCCGATCTCGGCGCGATCTCGCGCCAAGCCGTCTACGACGCGCTCGGCGTCCTGTCCGACAAGAACCTGGTCCGGCGGATCCAGCCGGCGGGCTCACCCGCCCGGTACGAGGACCGCGTCGGCGACAACCACCACCACCTCATCTGTCGGAGCTGCGGCACCACGCACGACATCGACTGCGCGGTCGGCGAGGTCCCCTGCCTCACCGCCGACGAGGACCACGGCTTCGAGATCGATGAAGCCGAGGTCATCTACTGGGGCTACTGCCCGGCGTGCCGCGCCACCACCCGTTCCGCTTGACCCACCACACCATCCATCGACGCACCACACCCGAGGAGCAGCAATGAGCGACAACGACCAAGACGTCTGGGACATCAACGACAGCCAGCGAGGCTGCCCGGTGATGCACGGCCCCAACGCCGCCAGCACGGCCATGGGGTCCACCGCCAACGAGCACTGGTGGCCCAACCAGCTCAACCTGAAGATCCTCCACCAGAACTCGCCGGCCTCCGATCCCATGGGCGAGGGCTTCGACTACGCGGCCGAGTTCGAGACGCTCGACCTCGCCGCCGTGAAGCAGGACCTCACCACGCTGATGACCGACTCGCAGGCGTGGTGGCCCGCCGACTACGGCCACTACGGGCCCTTCTTCATCCGCATGGCGTGGCACAGCGCGGGCACCTACCGCATCGAGGACGGACGTGGAGGCGCGGGCAACGGCACCCAGCGCTTCGCGCCCCTCAACAGCTGGCCCGACAACGGCAACCTGGACAAGGCCCGAACGCTGCTGCTGCCGATCAAGCAGAAGTACGGGCGCAAGCTGTCGTGGGCCGACCTCATGGTCCTCGCCGGCAACGTCGCCCTCGAGTCGATGGGCTTCGAGACCTTCGGCTTCGCCGGCGGCCGTGCCGACGTGTGGGCGCCCGAGGAAGACATCTACTGGGGTCCCGAGACCGAGTGGCTCGGCGACAAGCGCTACTCGGGCGACCGAGAGCTCGAGAATCCGTTGGGCGCGGTCCAGATGGGCCTGATCTACGTCAACCCCGAGGGCCCCAACGGCAACCCCGACCCGCTTGCGTCGGCTCGCGACATCCGCGAGACCTTCGCCCGCATGGCCATGAACGACGAGGAGACCGTGGCGCTCGTCGCCGGCGGCCACACCTTCGGCAAGGCCCACGGCGCCGGCGACCCCGACCTCGTCGGTCCCGAGCCCGAGGGTGCACCCCTCGAGCAGATGGGCCATGGCTGGAAGAACGCCTTCGGCACGGGCAAGGGCGTCGACACCACCACCAGCGGCATCGAGGGCGCCTGGACCCCCACCCCGATCACGTGGGACAACAGCTACTTCGACGTGCTGTTCGGTTACGAGTGGGAGTTGACCGAGAGCCCAGCTGGTGCCCACCAGTGGACCCCCACGAACGCATCTGCACAGGGCACGGTGCCCGATGCGCACGATCCGTCGAGGTCGCACCCACCAATGATGTCCACGGCAGACCTCGCGCTGAGGGTGGACCCGATCTACGAGAAGATCTCGCGGCGTTTCCACGAGAACCCCGACCAGCTCGCTGACGCGTTCGCCAAGGCGTGGTACAAGTTGACCCACCGAGACATGGGGCCGGTCAGCCGTCTGCTCGGCCCGCTGGTCGCCGAGCCGCAGATCTGGCAAGACCCCGTCCCCGAGGTCACCGGTGAGTTGATCGGCGAACAGGACATCGCTGCCCTCAAGGCCACGGTCCTCGAATCAGGGCTCTCCGTTTCCCAGCTGGTCTCCACCGCCTGGGCGTCGGCGGCAACGTTCCGCACCACCGATAAGCGCGGTGGCGCGAACGGAGCCCGCATTCGCCTCGCCCCCCAGAAGGATTGGGACGTCAACGAGCCGGTACGACTGGCAACGGTGCTGCAAACCCTGGAAGGAATCCAACAGGAGTTCAACAGCGGTGGGAAGACGGTGTCTCTCGCCGACCTGATCGTCCTCGGCGGGTGTGCAGCGATCGAGGAAGCTGCCAAGAACGCCGGGCACGCCGTGCAGGTTCCGTTCTCGCCGGGGCGCACCGACGCGTC
>JBFJNI010000044.1:0-27525 GCA_041618235.1 Acidimicrobiales bacterium | reverse complement strand
GTCTCGTTCGTGCGTCCCGACAACAAGAAGGACGTCAACAAGCTCCAGCGTGACCTCGGCCTCAACGCCAAGTTCACCGATCCCGATGCCACCGAGCTGGGCGACGGCACCCGCCACCGCCCGGTGTCGAAGGCCACGGCGAGTCCGAAGTCGAAGAAGCCCCGTTCGAAGGGCGACGGTCGCCCGTCCCGCGACGACCGCCCGTCCGACCGCGGTAACGGCGGAGGCGCTGCGAAGGGTCCGGGTCAGCGTCCGCGCAAGCGCAACGCCAACCTCTACTCGTCCGACGATCCCCGCATCTCCAAGTGGGAAGCGCAGTACGGCGACCGCGTCCGCGACGGCGAGGACCGCGCGACGCGCGGCGACGCTCGTGGCAGCGGCATCAGCCGCCCGTCGTCCGACCGCAACGGCAACGACCGCAGCCGTGATGAGCGCAGCCGTGACGACCGGCCCCGCGAGGACCGGCCCCGAGAAGACCGTTCGGCTCGCCCGCAGGCGCCCGGCGGCAAGAAGCGCCACCGCAAGGGCCAGGGTGCGCCGAATGCGTCCGGCACCGGTGGTCGTGGCGCGGGCGGCGGCCGTGGCGGCCGTCCCGGCGGCCGGTCCCGCTGATCGTCAGCTCGAGGCCACGCCCAGCAGGGTGCGGGCCTTGAGCACCGTCTCGTCCCACTCGCCCGTGGGGTCGCTGTCATGGGTGATCCCGCCTCCGGTGCCGAACCGGAGGTGGGGCCCATCGGCGTCGTCGGTGATCCAGAACGTCCGGATCGCCACGTTCAGCTCGCCGATGCCCCGATCGGCGTCGACCCAGCCGATTGCCCCGCAGTAGGGGCCGCGGTCGACCGGCTCGAGCCGATCGATCATCTGCATCGCGGCCAGCTTGGGTGCGCCCGTGATCGACCCCGCCGGGAACGTGGCCTCGAGCAGCTCGGGCCACCCGACCCCGTCCATCAGCTCGCCGGCCACGGTCGAGACGAGGTGCACCAGACCGGGATGGTGCTCGACGGCCATGAGGGCCGGCACGCACACCGAGCCGTGGTCGCAGACCCGACCGAGGTCGTTGCGCACCAGATCGACGATCATCACGTTCTCGGCCTGGTCCTTGGGCAGGAAGCCGTCGGGCGTCGCCGCGGTGCCCTTGATGGGTGACGACCAGACCAGCCGTCCCTCGCGACGCAGGAAGCGCTCGGGTGAGGCCGAGGCCACGTGGACGCCGACCACCGGCACGCGCACCACTGCGCGGTAGGGCGCCGGATTCCCGATGGCGAGCGCCGCCCCGAGCGCTGCGATGTCGGCATCGGGGTCCAGCGGCGCGGCGAGCTGGCGGGTCAGGTTCACCTGGTAGACGTCGCCCGCTTCGATCGCGTCTCGGATCGAGCGCACGCCCTGCTCGAACTGGGTCTGGTCCAGCGACGAGCACCAGCCCTCGATCCCGGGCCCGCTCCACGGCCGTCCCCGCCACGGTCGGGCTGGCCGCACCGTGGCGAATCGGGCGAACACCGGGCGGCCGCGGTACGGCATGACGACGGCCCAGAATCCCTCGCCGTCGAGGCAGGCGGGGTCGTCGGTGACATCGACGAGGTCGGTGCACAGGCGCTCGCCGACGACCGCGAGCGGGGCCTGGTCGGCGAGGGACGTCACGGGCCGAGGCTACGCCGCGCTCCGCTCGGCCCTGTCGTCGATCAGGCCGCGTCGGCCGGTAGCCTCGCCTCCCATGTCCGGCGACACCCCACGTCGGGCGCGGCGTTCGGTGTTCCAGCGGATCGTCATCGTGGGCAACGTCTTCGCGATGGTGGCTTTCGTCGGTGCCGCGGCCGTGCTCGGGTACGGCTACAGCAAGTACGGCCAGATCCCGCGGGTCGAGATCGCCGAGGTCCTCACCGACTCGGGCGTGTCCGAGACGGGCGTCGAGGCCCAGAACTTCCTCTTGGTCGGCGTCGACTCGGCCGCCAACCTCGATGCCGACGATCCCGTGCGCGCCTCCCGCGACGCCATCGGCGGTCTGCGCTCCGACACGATGATGATCCTGCGGGTCGATCCGGCCTCGACCCGGGCGGCGCTGCTCTCGATCCCGCGAGACCTCTACGTCCCGGTTGCCGGCACGCGCGGCAGCGGCCGCATCAACTCCGCGGTCCAGATCGGTGGTCCCGAGGGCCTCATCGAGACGATCCAGGACTACTTCGGCATCCCCATCAACCACTACGTGCAGGTCGACTTCTTCGGCTTCGGTGCGCTGGTCGACGCCCTCGACGGCGTGCCCGTCTACTTCCCGCACCCGGTCCGTGACACCCACAGCGGGCTCTCGGTCCCCGAGGCGGGATGCATCACGCTCGACGCCCGCAACGCCCTGGG
This sequence comes from Acidimicrobiales bacterium, assembly GCA_041618235.1. Classification (GTDB taxonomy): domain Bacteria; phylum Actinomycetota; class Acidimicrobiia; order Acidimicrobiales; family Salinilacustritrichaceae; genus Salinilacustrithrix. The sequence goes on along the minus strand of JBFJNI010000044.1, from coordinate 25,176 downwards.
CTTCGTCCGGTCCCGCTTCTACCAGGAGCTCATCGACGGGCGGTGGCGTACCGACGGCACCGGCGACATCGGCCGCGTTCGTCGCCAGCAGCAGTTCATCGTCCAGGCGCTCGACCGGGCGTTCGAGCGTGGCCTGCGCAATCCGGTGACGCTCGATGCGCTCATCGACAGCGCCCTCGGTGCCGTCACGGTCGACGACACCCTCGACGGCGACGACCTGCTCCGGCTGGCGACGCAGTTCCGCAAGTTCCGTCCCGAGGCGCTCGACATCTACCAGCTCCCGGTCAGCGACGCCACGGTGGGCGGGGCGTCGATCCTGCGCATGCAAGCGCGCCCGGCCGAACCCATCCTCGAGATCTTCCGCAACCGCGACCCGGCCGCGCTCGACGAGTCGGCCATCCGGGTCCGCGTGCTCAACGGCTCGGGCAACCCGGGCGAGGCGGCCGCGGCCTCTTCGGATCTGCGTGGCGTCGGCTTCTCCATCGCCGGAACGGGTGACGCGTCCCGCATCGGCGGCGCTCGCACCGAGATCCACCACCCGGCCGGGGCCGTGGCAGAAGCCGACTTCGTGGCGCGATGGCTGATCGGCAGCGCGCGTCTGGTCGAGGACGACGAAGTCGATGACGTCACCCTGATCACGGGGCTGGACTATGCCGGCCTCCGAGACGAGGCCCTTCCGGCGACGTCCACCACGTCGACCACCCTGCCGAGCACCACGTCGACCACCTCGCGCAACCCGTCGCGCTCGACGACCACCATCATCGGGACCATCCCGCCGCAGCCGCCCCCCGAGGTCTCCTGCGGCTGATGGCAGCGGTCGAGGTGGGCGCCGGGGCCTCGCGCCCCGGGCTGGTAGACACGCCGGCGTGAAGGGAATCATCCTCGCCGGTGGGCGGGCCACGCGGCTGGGCCCCGCGAGCCGGGCCACGTCGAAGCAGCTGATGCACGTCTACGACAAGCCGCTCGTGTACTACCCGGTGACCACGCTGATCCATGCTCGTGTCCACGAGATCCTGGTCATCTCGACGCCCGATCAGATCGGTGCGTTCGAGGCGCTGTTGGGCGACGGGTCGTCGTGGGGCTGCTCGTTCTCCTATGCCGTGCAGACCGAGCCGCGTGGGCTCGCCGACGCCTTCGTCGTGGGCGCGGAGTTCATCGGCGACGACGACGTCGCCCTCATCCTCGGCGACAACATCTTCTACGGCCAGGGCCTCGGCGAGCAGCTCCAGCGGTACACGCAGCCGTCGGGTGCGGTCGTGTTCGGGCTGTGGGTGCCCGACCCCGAGCGCTACGGCGTGCTCGAGTTCGGCCCCGACGGGACATCGGTGGCCGCGGTGCACGAGAAGCCGGCGGTACCGCCGTCGAGCTTCATGGTCCCCGGCTTGTACTTCTACGACAACTCGGTGGTCGAGGTCGCCCGCACCATCGAGCCCAGCGCACGTGGCGAGATCGAGATCACCGACGTGAACAACCACTACCTGCGCCGCGACGCGCTCGAGGTGTCGAAGCTCCCGTTCGCCACCGACTGGTTCGACGTCGGCACCTTCGATGCGTTGCTCGACGCCCAGACGTGGGTCGCCGGCCAGCAACGCCGCAAGGGTCTGCTCATCGGCTCGCCCGAGGCGGCGGCGTACCGCGAGGGCTACATCGATGCCGACCGGCTCCGGTCGCTGGCCGAGGCCGAGGCCCACGGCGGCGACCTCACCAAGAGCGGCTACGCCGAGTCACTTCTGCGCATCCTCGAGTTCGAGGCCCGGGGCTGATGGTCGACATCGTCGACTTCGACGCGCGTCCCACCGCCATCGACGGCCTGGTCGTGCTGACCATGAAGCAGGTCACCGACGAGCGGGGAACCGTGCGCGAGTTCCTGCGCGAGTCCGCGCTCGCCGGGGTGGGGCTCGGGGGGCTCGGTCCGTGGAAGCAGGTCAACGTCACCGAGACCGCGCGCGGTGGGCTGCGGGGGATGCACGGCGAGGCGATGACCAAGCTCGTGGCGATCGTGGCCGGATCGGCTTATGGCGCCTACGTCGACACCCGGTCGGGTTCGGCGACGTTCGGGAAGGTCGAGACCGTCGACCTGGTCCCCGGGGTGCAGGTGCTGGTGCCACCCGGGGTGTGCAACGGCTTCCAAGCGCTCGAGGACCGCACCCAGTACCTGTACTGCTTCGACCAGGAGTGGGTGCCGGGCATGGCCGGCGTGACGGTCAGTCCGCTGGACCCTGCGCTGGGCATCACGTGGCCGTTGCCCGTCGACGTCGACGACCGGTCGATGCTGTCGGCGAAGGACCGTGACGCGCCGCTGCTGGCCGATCTCGGCTGAGCTGGCGGGCTGGCCGGCGGGCCGGCTCTCGTTCGCTACCGTCCCCGCCGTGAGGATCCTCGTGACCGGTGCGGCCGGGTTCATCGGCTCGAACTACGTGCGGTACGTGCTGGCCAACAGTGACGACCGGATCGTCGGCTACGACGCCCTCACCTACGCCGGCAACCTGAGCACGCTGAAGGACGTCGACGACGATCCCCGCTACTCGTTCGTGCACGGCAACATCTGTGACCCCGGCACCCTCGAGGAGGCCATGCGCGGCTGCGACGCGGTGGTGCACTTCGCCGCCGAGAGTCACGTCGATCGTTCCATCGAGGGATCCGACGACTTCATCCACACCAACTGCTTCGGCACCAACGTCGTCATGGACACCGCCCGCCGGTTGGAGGTCGACCGCGTCGTCCACATCGGCACCGACGAGGTCTACGGATCGGTCGAGGTCGGCTCGTCGAAGGAGACCGACCCGCTCGAGCCCCGCTCGCCGTACTCGGCGTCGAAGGCGGGCTCGGATCTCATCGCCCTCAGCTACCACGCCACCCACGACGTCCCCGTGGTGGTGACGCGCTGCACGAACAACTTCGGGCCGTTCCAGTACCCCGAGAAGGCCATCCCGCTGTTCACCACCAACCTGATCGACGGCATGCCCATCCCGCTCTACGGCGACGGCCTCAACGAGCGCGACTGGATCTTCGTCGACGACCACTGCGCCGGCGTCCACCTCGTGCTCGAGCAGGGACAGGTCGGCGAGATCTACAACATCGGTGCCGGCAACGAGACCCCCAACCGGGTCCTCGTCGACAAGCTGCTTACGGCGTTCGGCGTCGGCGAGGAGCTGGTCACCTACGTCGAGGACCGCAAGGGCCACGACCGCCGGTACTCGGTCGACATCGCCAAGGTCACCGCGCTCGGGTGGCAGCGTCAGCGCACCCTCGACGAAGCACTCGAGGAGACCATCGGCTGGTACCGCGACAACGAGTGGTGGTGGCGCCCGCTCAAGGGCTGACCCGTGGCGCGACGACCCCTGCGAGTCCTGATCACCGGCGCCGGCGGCCAGCTCGGCACCGACCTGCGTCTGCACTGCGCGGCCACAGGCGACGACGTCGTTGCCTGCACGCGCACCGCGCTCGACGTCACCGACCGCGACGCTGTCCTGCAGGCCGTGCTCGGCTCCGCTCCGGATGTCGTGTTCCACACGGCGGCGTGGACCGCGGTCGACGACTGTGAGGCCGACGCCGACCGTGCCTTCCACGACAACGCCCTCGCGGTGCGGTGGGTCGCCGAGGCCAGCCACCGTGCCGGCGCCCAGCTCGTGCACGTGTCCACCGACTACGTGTTCGACGGCACCAAGGACGGCGCCTACCACGAGTGGGACGAGCCGAACCCCACGTCGGTCTACGGCGCGTCGAAGCTCGCCGGCGAACGTGAGGCGCGCACCCACGCGCCGGGTGCCTCGGTGGTCCGGACCTCGTGGGTCGTCGGCGCCCACGGCCGCAACATGGTCAAGACGGTGCTGGCGCTCCGCGATCGCGACGAGCTCTCCTTCGTCGACGACCAGCGTGGCTGTCCCAGCTTCACCGCCGACCTGGCCGTGGGACTGCGTCGGCTGGCGGTCGCGCGGATCCCGGGGCTCTTCCACCTGACGAACCAGGGCGCAGTCAGTTGGTTTGAGTTCGTGCGCGACGTCCTGGCGGCCGCGGGGGAGGATCCGGGCAAGGTCCGGCCCATCCGCACCGACCAGCTCGACCCGCCTCGCCCGGCGCCACGGCCGGCCAACTCGGTCCTCGCCGACACGGCCTGGAGGGGTTCGCGGCTTCCGCCGATGCCCCACTACCGTGATTCGCTGCAACTCGTGGTCGACGAGCTGCTCGGCGGCACCAGATCCTGAGGAGTTCCCCCTGTGAGCAAGATCGCAGTCATCGGCACCGGCTACGTCGGCCTGACCACGGGCGCATGCTTCGCCGGCCTCGGCCACGACGTCATCTGCGCCGACATCGACGAGGAGAAGGTCGCCAGCCTCCAGCGGGGCGAGGTCCCCATCCTCGAGGCCGGGCTCGACCAGCTCGTGGCCGAGGGCATCGAGTCGGGGCGCCTCAGCTTCGTGCTCGGCGCCGCCACCGCCGCCGCCCAGTGCGAGTTCGCCTACCTGTGCGTGCCGACGCCCCAGGGCGAAGACGGCTCGGCCGACCTCAGCTACATCCAGACGGCTGCCCGGCAGATCGCTCCGGTCCTGCCCTCCGAGGCCGTGGTGGTCAACAAGTCCACCGTGCCGGTCGGGTCCACCCGTGTCGTCGAGCGAGCCCTCGGTCGTGACGACGTGTCGGTCGTGTCGAACCCCGAGTTCCTCCGCGAGGGCTCGGCGGTGCACGATTTCATGAACCCCGACCGCATCGTCATCGGCGCCGACAACCAGTCGGCCGCCATCAAGGTCGCCTCGCTCTACCTCGGGGTCACCGCCCCGCTGGTCGTCACCGATCCGGCGTCGGCCGAGACCATCAAGTACGCGGCCAACTCCTTCCTGGCCACCAAGATCAGCTTCATCAACGCCGTCGCTGCCATCTGTGAGGCCGTCGGTGCCGACATCAACGACGTCGTCCTCGGCATCGGGTACGACAAGCGCATCGGTCACGAGTTCCTGCGCCCCGGTCCGGGCTACGGCGGCTCGTGCTTCCCCAAGGACACCCGGGCCATGGTCAAGATCGCCGAGGAGGCGGGCTACGACTTCGACCTGCTCAAGGGCGTGATCGAGGTCAACGACGACCAGTACGAGCGCACCGCCCGCAAGGCCGTCGACCTGGTCGGCGGCGACATCAGCGGCAAGCAGGTCGCGGCATGGGGCCTCACCTTCAAGGCCCGCACCGACGACCTCCGCGAGTCTCCCTCGCTCGAGGTCCTCGGCCGGCTGGTCGCCCAGGGTGCCAAGGTCCGCGCCTACGACCCTGCGGTCTCCAAGCAGCTCGACGGCATCGAGGTCGTCGACGATCCCTACGACGCCTGCCATGGCGCCGACGTGCTGCTCGTGCTGACCGAGTGGGACGAGTTCAAGTGGCTCGACCTCGACCAGGTCAAGGAGCGCATGGCTGTGCCGGCCATCGTCGATGCCCGCAACCTCCTCGACCGCTCGGCCCTCCGCCGCCGCGGCTTCGACTTCCGCGGCGTGGGCCGCAACTGATGGCCAGGGTTGTGGTCACCGGCGGCGCCGGCTTCCTCGGCTCGCACCTCTGCGAGCGGCTCCTCGATCGTGGCGACCAGGTCGTCGCCATCGACAACCTGATCACCGGCAACGTCGCCAACATCGAACACCTCTTCGGCCACCGCGGCTTCACCTTCGTGGAACTCGACGTGTCGACCTACATCTGGGTCCCCGGAGCGGTCGACGCGGTGATGCACTTCGCATCGCCGGCGTCGCCCAAGGACTACCTCGAGATGCCGATCCAGACCCTCAAGGTCGGAAGTCTCGGCACCCACAACTGCCTCGGGCTCGCCCGGGCGAAGGGCTCACGGTTCTTCCTCGCGTCGACCAGCGAGGTCTACGGCGACCCCGAGGTCCACCCGCAGACCGAGGACTACTGGGGTCACGTGAACCCGGTCGGCCCGCGTGGCGTCTACGACGAGGCCAAGCGATTCGCCGAGGCGATGACGATGGCGTACCACACCCATCACGGGCTCGATGTCCGCATCGTGCGCATCTTCAACACCTACGGGCCGCGCATGCGTCCCGAGGACGGCCGGGTGATCTCCAACTTCCTGGTCCAGGCGCTCCGCGGCGATCCCATCACGATCTACGGCGACGGCTCGCAGTCACGGTCGTTCTGCTACGTCGACGACGAGGTCGAGGGCTTCCTGCGCCTGCTCGACGGTCCCATCACGGGCCCCTGCAACATCGGGAATCCCAACGAGTTCACCATCGCCGAGCTGGCCGAGCTGGTCATCGAGGTCACGGGCTCGACGTCGGAGCTCGTCCACGAGGACCTGCCGGTCGACGACCCCACGCAACGCCGGCCGAACATCGGCATGGCCCAGGAGCACCTCGCCTGGGAGCCGTCGATCCAGCTCCGCGAAGGCCTCGAGCGCACGGCCGACTACTTCAAGTCGGTGATCTGACCCACCGGACGGAGTCCGTCGACGCAGCGCCCTAGTCGGCGACGAACTCCACGGCCACGATCTGCCAGCCGGCGATGGCGCCGTACTGCATCTCGAAGTGACTCGAGCCGCCCTCGTAGGTGTAGGCGCAATCGAACTTCGGTTCGGGGTCGTCGAAGGTCGAGCACCCCTGGAACTGCCACTGGGCACCGGCGCCGTCGAGTGCGAAGAGCGTGTTGATCGCGCTCTGGTCGGCGACCTTCGCGGCACAGCCCGTGTCGTCGACCCGCCACGCGTCGTAGAAGACGACGGCCACCGGTTCGGGTTCGGTGGGGCCGGTGGTCCCGGTGCAGCGCGCCGGTGCGATGGTCGTGGGCGGTGCCGTGGTCGTGGTGGAGGACGTGGTCGTGGTGCTGGGTGCGGCGGTGGTCGTGGTGGTCGGCGCAGCCGTGGTGGTCGTGCTCGAGGTGGTCGACGTCGTGGTCGACGAGTCCGTGGTCGAGGACGTGGTGGTGGTGGAGGTGCCCTCGTCGTCGCTGCCGGTGAGCGAGACGATGAGCAACAGCAGCAGCAGGAGGCCGATGACGACGGCCAGCACGATGATCGCGATGCGCCAGGGGTCCTTCGGCGGTTCCGGATCGTCCGGTCCGCCCGCAGTGGGGATCATCTGTGTCGGATCGCTCATCGCCCGTTCTCCCAGCGTCCGGTCGGCGCATGCAACGGGGCCACCGTACCGAACCCGACCGGGGGCATCGGCCGGTCAGTCGCCGAGGAGGCGGTCCCAGCGCGGCAGCGTCGCCTCGTCGCAGTAGGCCGCCTCGAACGCGGCTCGGGCACGCGTCGACGCGGCATCGCGCTGGGCCGGCTCCCGCTGCCAGCGTCGGATCGCGTCGACGAGGCCGTCGGGGTCGCCGTGGCGCACGCTGGCACCGCAGTCGAAACGGTCGATGGCCTCGGCGACGTTGGACCCGAGCGGACCCACGTAGGTGATGGGGACGCCCATGCCGAGGCTGCCGTGGAGCTTGGACGGACTCATCACGCCCAGCGCGGCATCGTCGAGGCAGATGAGTGCGGTGTCGGCGCCGGCGAGGACCTTCGGCGTTTCGCCCTTGTCGACGTACGGGTGCATCAACACGTTGGGGAGGTGTTGGGTCTTGCCTCGAACCTCGTCCCAGCGTGGCCCGCCGCCGACGAAGAGGAACGTCACGTCGTCGAGTCGGGCCGCGGCCTCGATCACGGTGTCGAAGTGGTGGCCGAGGCCGATGTTGCCGAGGTACAGGACGACGAACCGGTCGGTGAGGTCGAGGCGGCGATAGCCCTCCCACGCACCGGGGTCGGCGCCGGTGTAGAGCTCGGCCCGCTCCCAGTTGGGGATGATGTGGACCCGCTCGGAAGGGGTTCCTGCCGACACGAGGAGGTCGGCCATGGCGCCGTCGAGCACGATGACCGAGTCGAGCTTCGGCAGCGCCCAGGCGTTGACCCGTCGGAGCAGATGCGACACGACGTTGCCCGCGCTGACGGCGCGGAGGCGCTCGGCGACCTCGGGATAGACGTCCATGCTCCACAGGATGATGCGGGTGTCGCGCCGGCGGAACTTGTGGGCGAGCGCGACGAGATACACGAACGGGGGCGTGGTCATCGCGATGATGACGTCCTGACGCGGCATCCGCAGCAGCGTCCACAGCGCGGCGGCGAAGTAGGTGGTGTAGGTGGAGGCTCGCGAGAGGATCGAGCTGCGACCCAGCCGCGGTGACCAGGCGCGTCGGACCCGCACCGAGTCATGGAGCGGACGGTCGTCGCTGGCCTCGGCGTAGCCCCCCGAGCCGCAGACCACGGTGCACTCGTCGCCGAGGGCGGCGCGGTGCTCGATCAGCGACGTGGCGAGCTGCGCCGTGGGGGAGATGTCCGGCGCGTAGAACTGGTTGAGCAGGCAGAGACGCACGGGCTCAGCCGCGACGCCGGGCGACGGCGGCCACCATCTCGTCGACGATGGCGTCGAGGGAGTGCTCGAGCTGCCAGCCCGGGTAGTGGGCCCGGAACTTGCCCATGTCGGTGTAGTAGCAGATGTGGTCGCCGACCCGGTTGGTCTCGTCGTAGGTGAGCACGGGGCGGGTGCCGGAACGCTCGGCGATCATGTCGACACACTCGAGCAGGCTGGCGGCGTTCTGCTTGCCGCCGCCGAGGTTGTAGACCTCGCCGGGGCGAGGGTCCTGGGCGAAGGCCCAGAAGGCGTTGATCACGTCGTGGCTGTGGATCTGGTCGCGGACCTGCTTCCCCTTGTACCCGAAGATCGTGTACGGCCCTTCGCGCAACGCGACGGTGACCAGGTACGACAGGAAGCCGTGGAGCTCGACCCCGGAATGGTGGGGGCCGGTGAGACAGCCGCCGCGGAACACGCCGGTCTTCATGCCGAAGTAGCGGCCGTACTCCTGGCACAGCACGTCGCCGGCGAGCTTGGAGACGCCGAAGAGCGAGTGCAGGCAGCCCTCGACCGACATGGTCTCGTCGATGCCCTGTTCGTCGGCAGGGTCGGCATAGTCGTAGCGGGTCTCGAGCTCGACGAGGTCCAACCGGTTGGGGTTGTCGCCGTACACCTTGTTGGTGGAGACCAGGATGAACACGGCGTCGGGGGTGTGGCGGCGGCAGGCCTCGAGCAGGTGCAGGGTGCCGTTGGCGTTGGTGGTGAAGTCGTCGATGGGGCGGCTGGCGGCGAGGTCGTGGCTGGGCTGGGCCGCGGCGTGGATCACCAGGTCGAAGCCCCGGCGGGCGAAGACGTCGTCGACGGCCTGCGCGTCGCGGATGTCGATGTCGTGGTGCGTGTAGTCCGCGCAGATCGACTCGAGTCGCTGGCGGTTCCAGGTCGTGTCGCCCTGCGGGCCGAAGAAGTCGGCACGTCCGTTGTTGTCGATGCCGTCGACGCGGAAGCCCAGCGCATCGAAGAACGTGACGGCCTCGGAACCGATGAGGCCGGCACTGCCGGTGACGAGGACTCTGGTGGACACGGCGGGCGAGTGTACCGACACCCCTTGCCGGGCCCCGAGGTGCCTCCGTGCGAGACTTCGAGCGATGCGCGTCGCGGTTCCCCTCGAGCAGTGCTGGCACGAGGTGCCCGGCGGCACCGCGCTGACGTCGATCGACCTCGCCCGGGCGCTCGACGCCCGCCCCGACATCGAGGTCGTCGGCGTCGCCGCCCGTCACCGCACGTCGCCGGAATCACCGTTCGTCCCGACGGTGCCGGTGCGGCACCTCCCGTTTCCCCGATTGCTCCTCTACGAGGCGTGGCACGGCATCCGGTATCCCCACGTCGAGTCGGCCACCGGGCCGGTCGACGTGCTCCACGTCCTCGGCGGTGCGATCGCGGCGTCCGATGCGCCGATGGTGGTCACGATCCACGACCTGGCCTTCCGGCACCACCCGTCGATGTTCACCCGTCACGGGCTGCGCTTCTTCAACCGCGCCCTCGACCTCACCCGTCGCTACGCACGACGCGTGCTGGTGCCGTCGCAGGCCACCCTCGAGGACTGCGTCCGGGCCGGGATCCCGAGCGACCGGCTCCGCCTCGTCCCCTGGGGTTGCACCGTGTCGACGGTGACGGACGCCGACATCGCAGCCGCACGTTCGCGGTTCGGGCTGGAGCGGGACTACGTCGTCGTGGTGGGCACGCTCGAGCCCCGTAAGAACCTGACCGGGCTCCTGGCGGCGTGGCGGCTGCTCGATCGGGACGACCTCGATCTCGTCGTGGTCGGGCCCAGCGGATGGGGCGACGTGACGGATTCCTCAGGTGTTCCCCCGAACGTGACGATGACTGGATTCGTGGACGTCCTCGTGCGCGATGCGTTGTACGCCGGCGCGGTCGCTTCGGCCTACCCGAGCCTCTTCGAGGGGTTCGGTCTGCCGGTGCTCGAATCGATGGCACTGGGATGTCCCGTGGTGACCTCGGTGGGAACCTCCACCGAGGAGCTCGTCGCCGGGGGTGCCGGCGTCGCCGTCGATCCGACGGATCCGGCCGCGATCGCAGCCGGCATCGCATCGCTGGTCGACGACGCACCGTTCCGGGAGAGTACGGCGCGAGCAGGACAGGATCGGGCTGCGGGGTACACCTGGGAGCAGGCAGCCCGACTCACGGTGGAGGCCTATCAGGAGGTCGTGTGATGCGTGTAGGGGTCAACTTGAGCTGGCTGGTGCCGGGGGTGGTCGGCGGCTCGGAGGAGTCGGTGACCCGTTCGTTGCAGGCGGTCGCGACGCGGCTGCCGCCAGAGATGGAAGTGGTGCTGTTCGCTGCGCCCGCGTTGCGGGCAGCCCATCCGGAGCTCGCCCGGGACTTCGAGACCCATGACGTGCCGCTCGCCGGTTCGGCCAAGGGCCTCCGAGTGCTCGCCGAGCACACCTGGCTGCCGGCCATGGTCCGGCGCCATGGCATCGATCTCGTCCACGACGCAGGCGGCACATCTCCGGGGCACATGGGTTGCCCACGGGTGCTGACCATCCACGACATCCAGCCCCTCGAGCTCCCTCGCAACTTCTCTCCGGTCAAGGTCGCGTACCTGCGGTGGGCGATCCCGCGGGCGGTCGCCGCCGCCCAGCACGTGATGGTGCCGTCGCAGTTCGTGCGCGATCGCCTCATCGAGCGGTTCTCGATCGACGGCGCGGACATCTCGGTGGTCCCGTGGCCGGTGCCGACCCTCGGTGACGAGGCGCCGATCGAGACCGTGCGAGCCCGCTACGGGATCATCGGCGACATCGTCCTGATGCCGGCGATCACCTATCCGCACAAGGACCACGAGACCGCCATCCGGGCGTTCGGGCATGTCGCCGGCCGCCACGGCGAGACCACGCTCGTGCTCACCGGCGGCGAGGGGCCGTCCGAGGCGAAGGTGATGGCCGAGATCGAACGGCTCGACCTCGGCGATCGCGTGGTCCGCACCGGACGGGTCAGCGGGCCCGTGATCTCCACGCTGTTCAGCCACTCGACCGCGGTGCTGTTTCCCTCGCGCTACGAGGGGTTCGGCGTGCCGGCACTCGAGGCGATGGCCGCCGGGGTCCCGGTGGTGGTCGCCGCTGCCGGGGCGTTGCCCGAGGTCGTGGGTGGGGCCGGCGTGGTCGTCCCCGCCGGCGACGACGCCCAACTCGCAGTCGAACTGCACCGGATCCTCGACGATCCGGGGCATCGGGCCGACCTGGCCGAGCGGGGCCGGGCCAGGGCCTCCGAGTTCGGGCCCGACCGCACAGCCGACGGGATGATCGCCGCTTACCGGTCGGCACTGGTTCCCCTGTAGCCTCGGCCCGCTATGGGTAAGGCCTCGTCCAACAAGAAGGTCGCTCGCGCCGCAAAGGCGGGGGGCGGCCGTGCACGCGCTGCCGGCGAACGGAACCTGCTGTTCCCGTCGGCGCTGGCGCTCGTCGTGATCCTCGGCACGTTGCTGGTGGTCTATGCGCGCGACGACCGCCAGGCGGAGGCGCTGGTGTCGCCGCAGGTGGGCGAGCACTACCACTCGTCCTACGGGTACTACGTCTGCGACGAGTTCCTCGCCGACCTGCCCGAGTTCGTGGCCCCGCAGAACGGCGGCATCCACACCCACGGCGACGGTCTGATCCACATCCACCCGTTCGCGACGTCACGAGCGGGCAAGAACGCCACGCTGACGAACTTCCTCGGCGATGCCGGCGAGGTCCTCGGCGGCGGCGGCGAGCTCTCCGACGACTCCGTCGCCGTGCCCGGCGGCCAGACCTACACCGAGGGCGAAGACACCTGCGAGGGCATCGACGGCGATCCCATCGTGCAGGTCGCGGTGTGGGAGTCCGCCCGTGCGGGCCTCGACGGTGGCGATCCCACCATCTTCACCTCCGGCTTCGACGAGCTGCTCCTCGACGAGGAGGGGAAGGCGTACGCCATCGCCTTCGCCCCCGAGGGCGCCGAGATCCCGATCCCGCCGAGCACCTCCGGTCTGGAGGGTGTCGGTGCCGACCTCGGCGTGCCGGCCGACGACGTCCCCGATGACGTCGACCTCCCTGGTGACACCGACGACGAGACCACGCCCGACGAGACCACCACGACCGAGGCAGACGGCGACCAGTGAAGGCCGTGATCCTCGTGGGAGGGTTCGGCACCCGGCTGCGGCCGTTGACGCTCACCACGCCCAAGAACCTGCTCCCCGTGGTCCACGTGCCGATGGTCGAGCGCGTCGTCGCCCACCTGGCCACGCACGGCGTCACCGAGGCGGTGCTGTCGCTCGGATACAAGCCCGACACGTTCTTCGAGGCGTACCCCGACGGCACGTGCGCCGGCGTCACCCTCACCTATGCCGTCGAGGACGAACCCCTCGACACGGCCGGTGCCATCCGCTTCGCCGCCGGTGAAGCCGGTGTCGACGAGCGCTTCGTCGTCGTCAACGGCGACGTGCTCACCGACCTCGACGTCACCCGCCTCGTCCGGTTCCACGACGCCTCCGGCGCCGAGGGCACCGTGGCCCTGCACACCGTCGAGGACCCGTCCCGTTACGGCGTGGTCGTCACCGATGTCGCCGGCCAGGTCGAGGCGTTCGTCGAGAAGCCCGCCAAGGAGGATGCTCCGAGCCTGCGCATCAACGCCGGCACCTACGTCTTCGAGCCCAGCGTGCTGGGACGCATCGACGTCGGCCGGAAGGTGTCGGTCGAGCGCGAGACCTTCCCTGCCATGGTCGAGTCCGGAACCCTCTACGCCCTCGACGGCAACGCGTACTGGCTCGACGCCGGTACCCCCGAGACGTACCTGCAGGCCAACCTCGATCGTCTCGACGACGAGGGGATCGAGGCCATCCACACGACCGCCGAGGTCTCGGACTCCGCGCACATCGAGCGGTCCGTCGTCGGCGCCGGCGCCTTCATCGGCGACGAGGTCACGCTCACCGAGGCCATCGTGCTCGAAGGTGCCGTGGTCGAGGCCGGTGCCCGGATCCACCGTTCGGTGGTGGGCCCGGATGCCACCATCCGCGAAGGCGCGGAGCTGCTCGACCTCACCGTCATCGGCGAAGGCATGGACATCGAGCCGGATGCCCGGCTCACGAGCGAGCGGGTCCCCAGGGACGACGGATGAAGGTCCTGGTGACCGGCGGCGCCGGGTTCATCGGCTCCACGTTGGTCGATCGGATCCTTGCCAGCGGTCATGAGGTCGACGTCGTCGACGACCTCAGCACCGGGAGCTTCGCCAACCTCGCCGAAGCCCGGCGGGAGGCCTCGGGCCGCCTCAAGATCCACCAGTGCGACGTCTGCGACGATCAGCTCGTCGACCTCATCGCCCGACGCCAGCCCGAGGTCGTCTACCACCTCGCCGGCCCGACCCGACGCGGTGACCGCCTCCCGACGGTGCGTTCGCTGGCGTCGGTGGTGGTGGGTGCCGCGCAGGCCCTCGAGGGTGCACGGGCGGCAGGAGCGCGCAAGATCGTCGTGGCCGGCAGCGCCCGCGGGGCCATGGGCGACACCGTGCGGGCCACCGGTCAGCGCACCGTCGTCGAGCTCGCCGATCAGTACCGACGCCTCCACGGTCTCGAGCACACCGTGGTCGTGCTCCCCACGGTGTTCGGTCCGCGACAGCACCGGGGCACCGAATCCGCGGTCGTGGCCACCTTCGCCGAGCGCCTCGTCACCGGTCAGCCCTGCGTGGTCCATCGCGGCGGCGAGCAGACTCGTGACCTGCTCTACGTCGACGACGCCGTCGACGCCCTGGTGAAGGCGGCCGACCACGGCGATGGCCTCCAGGTCGAGGTCGGGACCGGCGTGCAGACGTCGATCGGCGATCTGTACCGGGCCATGGCCGCGGTCGTCGGCACGGACGCGGAGCCGGTACCGGGTGCCGCTCGCCCCGACGACCCCGATGCGGTGCCGATCGACCCGGCCCGGGCCGAGCTCTACCTCGGGTGGGTGTCGTGGACCGCGCTCGCCGAGGGCATCACCGACACCATCGTGGCGGTGGGTTCCTGAACTCGTTTCGCGCGTGCTCGCCGGTCAGGAACCGCGTCGGAGCACGCCGTAACGGATGATGCACTGGATCGCCCGCACGCCATCGCGCCAGCCGATCTTCTTGCCCTCTTCGTAGGTGCGCCCCGCGTAGGAGATGCCGACCTCGTACATCCGGACGTGCCGGTGGGCGAGCTTCGCCGTGATCTCGGGTTCGAACCCGAAGCGATCCTCCTCGATGGAGATGCTCTGGATCAGCTCCCGGCGGAAGACCTTGTAACACGTCTCCATGTCGGTGAGGTTCAGGTTGGTCGCCATGTTCGAGGCGATGGTCAACAGCTTGTTGCCCACGGAATGCCAGAAGTAGAGGACGCGGTGCGACTCGCCGCCGGCGAAGCGCGAGCCGTAGACCACGTCGGCACGGTCGTCGAGCAGCGGGGCGAGGAGCTTGCCGTACTCGCCGGGGTCGTACTCGAGATCGGCGTCCTGGATGATGACGTAGTCGAGCGTGGCCTCGGAGAACCCGGTGCGGAGCGCGGCGCCCTTGCCCTGGTTGACGGCGTGGTGCAGGATCCGCACGCGGGGGTCCTCGACGGAGGCGAGCAGCGTCTGAGTGGCGTCGGTGGAGCAGTCGTCGACGACGACGAGCTCGCCGACCCACGGTGAGGCCAGCACGAGGCGGATGGCGTCGAGCACGGTGGCCTGCTCGTTGTAGGCAGGCATGACCACCGACAGACAACGGGTGGGTGCGGTCATCGGAACAGATCCTCTTGTGGGTGACGGACGAGTTGCCGGGCGTCACCCTCGCCGAGCCAGCTGGGGTCGACGCCGCGGCAGATGGCCACCGGGACACCCGCGGCCTTGCCGCAGACGAGGTCGGCCGCTCCGGCGAGCTCGTCGACGATGCACACCTCGGTGACCTGGAGCTCACGTCCGAGCGAGTCGGTGGAGCCCCGGAGGTCGGCGATGGGAGAGATGCCGGCGCAGCCGATGGCGACGTCGGTGAGCCCCCGTCGCCACGGGCGGCCGAACGTGTCGGACACGATGACGGCGACGTCGATGCCGTGGCGGTGGCGGATGGCGTCGCGGATGCGGCGTGACGAGCGGTCGGAGTCGACCGGGAGGAGGGCGGCGTACCCGGCCTCGATGTTCGACAGGTCGACGCCGGCGTTGGCGCAGATCCAGCCGTGGGCGGTCTCGGCGATGATGAGGTCGCCACGACGGCGGACGATGCGTACCGACTCGCGCTCGACGATGGCCTTGTGCTGGCGCGGGTCGTCGAAGTCGATGGCCTCGATGCGGTCCTCGGCCTTCGAGACGATCTTCTGGGTGACGACGAGGACGTCGCCGTCGATCAGCGTCGTGGCGGGCGACGAGGCACACGCATCGAAGATGGTGCCGGCGAGGTCCTCGCCCGGTGCGATCTCGCCGATGCCGTGCACGGGGAGGACGCGCAGCTCGCCCGGTGCCATCTCGGTCATGCGGCCTCCAGGACCCGGGAGGCGAGCGACGCGGCTCGGCCGACGTCGCTCATGATGGTGTCGGCCACCACGCAGCGCAGACCCTCGGCCTCGACCTCGGCGGCCCGATCTGCGTCGGCGGCGTCGATGACCAGCGTGGTGGCCAGTGGCGCGTACAGGCGGGCGATGCCGACCACCGAGGGCTCGTGGCCGAGCTCACGCAGCATGCGGTCAGCGGGGCCCTTGAGCGCCGCACCGGCGACGATGGGCGAGATGGCGATGGTGGCATCTCGCCGGGCGACGACGGCCTCGCGGACGCCCGGCACTGCGAATAGTGGTCCGATCGAGACGATGGGGTTCGACGGTGCGATGACCAGTGATTCGGCCGTGGCGATCGCGTCGAGCGCCGCGGCCGTGGGGCGGGCCTCTTCGACGCCGTCGAAGCGCACGGCGTCGATGGCCACCGAGTGCTGACGTCCCACGAAGTACTCCTGGAACCCGATCTCGAGGCCGTCGACCGTGACCATGGTGCGGAGGCGATCGTCGGTGACCGGCAGGACCGCACACCTCAGGTCCCACGCCGTGGCGAGCTGCGAGGTGACCTCGGTGAGGGTGGCCCCGGCGCGAAGGCGCTCGGTGCGCACGATGTGGGTGGCCAGGTCGCGGTCGCCGAGGTTGAACCACGTCGGGTTGCCGTAGCGGGCGAAGCCCTCCATGGCCTGCCAGGACTCGCGGGCCAGGCCCCACCCGCGTTCGCGGTCGATGGCGTCGGCCAGCGTGTAGACGACGGTGTCGATGTCGGGGCTGACGTGCAGGCCATGCAGCTCGGTGTCGTCGGCAACGTTGACGATGGCCGTCACGCCGGTGGGCTCGACGACGTCGATCAGTCCCCGGAGGAACTTGGCAGCCCCGACGCCGCCGCACAGCACGGCGACGGCGGGTCGGGGTTCGGTCAACGGGCGATCTCGCGGAGGTCGCCGCGGAGGAGGGCGAGGTCGGCATCGACCATCATGGAGACCAGTTCGGGGAACGAGGTCTTGGGCTTCCAGCCGAGCTTGGTCTGGGCCTTGGTGGCGTCGCCGATGAGCAGGTCGACCTCGGCGGGGCGGTAGAACTTCTCGTCGATCACGACGTGGTCCTCCCAGTTCAGGCCGACGTGGCCGAAGGCGAGCTGGACCAGCTCGCGGACCTCGTGGGTCTCGCCGGTGGACACGACGTAGTCGTCGGGGGTGTCTTGTTGCAGCATGAGCCACATGGCTTCGACGTAGTCGCCGGCGAAGCCCCAGTCGCGGCGGGCGTCGAGGTTGCCGAGGCGGAGCTCCTTCTCCATGCCGAGGGCGATCTTGGCGACGTTGTAGGAGACCTTGCGGGGGAGGAACTCGTGGCCGCGGCGGGGGGATTCGTGGTTGAAGAGGATGCCGGAGCTGGCGTGGAGGTCGTAGCTCTCTCGGTAGTTGATGGTGATCCAGTGGCCGTAGACCTTGGCGACGCCGTACGGCGAGCGGGGGTAGAGCGGGGTGGCTTCGGTCTGGGGGACCTCCTGGACCTTGCCGAACATCTCGGAGGAGGAGGCCTGGTAGAAGCGGATGCCGGGGTCGACGACGCGGATGGCGTCGAGGACGCGGGTCACGCCGAGGCCGGTGATCTCGCCGGTGAGGACGGGCTGGTCGAAGCTGGTGGGCACGAAGGACTGGGCGGCGAGGTTGTAGACCTCCTCGGGGCGGTGGGTCTCGAGCAGCTTGATCATCGAGTACTGGTCGAGGAGGTCGCCGAAGACGATCTCGATGTCGTCCTGGAGGTGGGCGATGCGTTCGAAGGTGACGGTGGAGGAGCGGCGGGCGACGCCGATGACGTCGTAGCCCTTCTCGAGCAGCAGCTCGGCGAGGTAGGAGCCGTCCTGGCCC
Organism: Acidimicrobiales bacterium; assembly: GCA_041618235.1. Lineage (GTDB taxonomy): Bacteria > Actinomycetota > Acidimicrobiia > Acidimicrobiales > Salinilacustritrichaceae > Salinilacustrithrix. The sequence goes on along the minus strand of JBFJNI010000044.1, from coordinate 7,480 downwards.
GTGATGCCGGTGATCAGGGCCTTCTTGGCGGTGCTCATGAGGGGGTTCTTGCTCCTTGGGTGGCGATGTCGGACTTGACCCGCTGGCGGCACTCGTCGAGGAGGTCGCCGAGCGAGTCGGAGAGGGTGAACTGGGGCTCCCAGCCGGTGGCGGCCCGCATCTTGGCGTTGTCGCCGCGCAGGACCGGGATGTCGACGGGGCGGAAGCGGTCGGGGTCGGTGACCAGCTCCTGGGGCGAGGTGGACATGCCGACGAGGGTGTCGGCGAGATCCTGGATGGCGAGGTCCTGGCCGGAGCACACGCAGTAGATCTCGCCGGGCTCTCCGGACTCGGTGAGCAGCCGGTAGGCCCGGGCGACGTCGCGGACGTCGGTGAAGTCGCGGCGGGGGGAGAGGTCGCCGATGGGGATCTCGGTCTCGCCGGTGAGCTCGTTGCGGGCGATGGCCGTGGCCAGCGCCGGGGCGACGAACGAGGCCCGCTGGCCGGGGCCGATGTGGTTGAACGCCCGGACGAGGATGGTCTCGAGGCCGTGACCGAGCCACGCCTGCACGGCGAGCTGCTCGGCGGCCAGCTTCGACGCGGCGTAGGGGCTGGTGGGCCGCACGGGCGAGGTCTCGGTGAGGGGGAGCTCGTCTTCGGACACGGTGCCGTAGACATCGGCGCTGGAGACGACGAGCACCCGGCGGACGTCGAGCGTGCGGGCGGCCTCGAGGAGATGCAGCGTGGCGGTGGCGTTGGCTTCGAAGGTGCCGACCGGGTCGCGCCAGGAGGCGCCGACGTCGGCGGCGCCAGCGAGGTGGTAGATGACCTCGGGACGGTGGGCGGTGATGATGCGCCCGGCTGCGTCGGGGTCGGTGAGGTCGGCGTCGTCACGGTCGACGCCGATCACCTCGTCGCCGCTGGCGCGCAGGTGCGCACAGAGATGGGTCCCGGCGAATCCGAGATTTCCGGTCACGAGGGCGCGCATCGGGGGAAGTGTAGAGGTGAGTGCGCTCATCGCCCGGAATCGCCGAGCGCTCGGTCATAGAGGTCGACGATGCCGGCGATGCAGGCATCCCAGCTGTGCCGGGCCACCCGTTCGTGGCCGCCGGCGATCAGGCGCTGACGCTCGTCGTCGTCGTTCCAGACCACGTCGATGGCCGCAGCCAGGGCCTCGACGTCGCCGACGGGGACGAGGCGGGCGGCTCCGCCGGCGACCTCCTCGATCGCGCCGATGCGCGTCGAGACCACGGGGACCCCGGCGCTCATCGCCTCGAGGACCGGGAGGCCGAACCCCTCGTAGACCGACGGGTAGGCGACGACATGGGCGCCGGCGTAGAGATCGCGGAGCGCGTCGTCGGCGACGCGGCCCATCCGGTGCACCAGCTCGGGACGCTGCATCGTCTCCAGCGCGGCCTCGAGCGCCTCGGTGCCCCAGCCGTCGGGTCCCACGTGCACCAGCGGCAGGTCGAGGCCGCCGGCGGCGAGGTGGTCGATGGCCCGGACCAGGCCGGGCAGGTCCTTGCGGGGTTCGACCGTGCCGACGGCGAGGACGTAGCGGTCGTGACCCGCGTGCCGCCGTCCGGCCTCGGCGTCACCACCGTCCATCGGGGTGACCCCGAGAGGCACGGTGACCACGCGCTCCGCGGCGACGCCCAGGAACTCGATCAGCTCGGCGCGGACCGCTTCGCTGTCGGTGTGGAGCCACGCGCCCGAGCGGGCGGCACGACGGATGAGCTCGGGGTACACGAGCGTCGACGGATGGCACAGCTCCGGGTGATGCACCGGCGTGAGGTCGTGCACGGTGACGACCCGGGCCGCCCGAGCTGGTGGCACGACGAAGTTGGGGCCGTGCACGACATCGTGGGCGCCGATGGCCCGCTCGATCCGGGGGTGGTCGATCCGTTGCCACAAGCCACGGAGCAACCGAGCGGGCAGGAACGGGGCCACGACGCGGACGCCGTCGGGTGCGACCGATCGCAGCTCGGTGCGGCCTCGGAGGCTCACCGGGAAGGCCGTGACGTCGATGTCGGGGTGGGCGCCGAGGCCATCGATGAGGGCGGCGGTGAAGTTGCCGACCCCGGTGCGCGTGTTCAGCAGGGGTGTGGCGTCGATGGCTACGCGCATGGATCCAGCCTGGCAGGGGAAAATGGAAGCAGCGGCAGGGACCTGGGGGGAGAGGTACCTGCCGCTGCAGCTGGGCGGCCACTCGGGACCGCCCAGGAAGATGTCGGTGGGGTCAGCTGACCTTCACGACGAGATCGTGGAGCTGGGAGCGGGCGTCCTTGGCGGCGGTGCGCGCCTGGGCCATGACGGTGCGGGCCTGCTCGGGGAGCCGGGACTCGACGTCGTCGAGCACGGCGTCGATGCGCTCCTCGACGGCCTCGAGGCGCTCTTCGACGGTCTTGATCTGGTCTTCGACCGCGGAGCGGGCGCCGCCGAGGTTGGACTCGACCTGCTTCTTCAGCTCCTGGCGGCGGACCTGGGCCTTCTGGAAGGCGATGACGCCCAGTCCGATGCTGACGTAGACGCCGTCGCGGACCGTCTTCTGGATGTCGTCGATCGTGATCTCGGCCACGGGGAACCTCTTTCGGTGCTGGGCTGCAGCGCTGGTCGGCGGGTGGGGGGTCGATGACCCGTGCTTGAAAGACTAAGCGGCTTTGCAAGACGTTGCAAGCACTTGTGAAACATGTCTCGATCGTCGGGAACCGTCGACGTGTCCCGTGGGTAAGACCCTCCGACCGATAGCCTGCCGCATTCGTGGAGACGCCCGCCCCGAGCCGCCCCGCGGCCCCTGCGGTCGTCGCCGTCATGGTCACCAGGAACCCTGGGCCGTGGTTCGAAGAGGCCCTCCGTGCCCTGGCAGCACAGGACTACTCGAATCTCGCCGTCCTGGTCATCGACGCGGCGAGCGACATCGACCCGACGCCTCGCGTCGCGGCCGTGCTGCCCCAGGCGTACGTCCGCCGGCTCGACGAGAACCTGGGTTTCGGCGCCTCGGCCAACCACGTGCGCGAGATCGTCGACGGCGCGGCCTTCTACTGCTTCCTGCACGACGACGCCGCGCCCACCGAGACGGCCATCACCACGATGGTGGGCGAGGCCGTGCGCTCCAACGCCGGTGTGGTCGGCGCCAAGCTGGTCCAGTTCGGTGACGTGCGCCGCCTGCTCCAGGTCGGTGAGTCGGCCGACAAGACGGGCGAGCGGTCGACGCTGGTCGAGCCCGGCGAGCTCGACCAGGAGCAGCACGACGCGGTGCGCGACGTCTTCGTCGTCCCGGGCGCGTGCACCCTGGTCCGCAGCGATCTGTTCGAGGCCATCGGCGGGTTCGACCCCGGCATCGATGTCCTGAACGACGACCTCAACCTGTGCTGGCGCGCCCACGTGGCCGGCGCCCGCGTGGTCGTGGCCCCCGACGCGGTCGTCCGGCACGCGGAGGCGCTGGGCGAGCGGGTGCCGATCGAGGAACGCCGCGAGCGCCTCGTGCGTCACCGGGTGCGCACCATGCTCAGCTGCTACAGCCGCTGGCACCTCGTGCGCGTGCTCCCGCAGGCCATCGCCGTGGCGGTGCTCGAGGTCGTCTACTCGGTCTTGGTCGGCCGCCGCGGGCAGGCCGGCGACGTGATCCGGGCCTGGCGGTGGAACTTCCGTCGCCGCGGCGAGATCCGCGAGTGGCGTCGCCGGGTCGATGCGTTCCGCCGGGTGCCCGACAGCGAGGTGCGCCGGTTCCAGCTCAGAGGCTCGGCCCGGTTCGTGGCCTTCGTCCGCGGGCAGACCAACCGCGGCGGCGTCCGCAGCGATCGGGCGCAGGCGGCGTGGCGTGGCCTCCTCGACGGCGTCCGCTCCGGTGACCTCCGGATCCCGATCGCCGCGTGGGCGGTGACGCTGCTCATCGTGGGGTTCGGGTCACGGCACCTGCTGTTCGGGCCGATCGCCGCGGTCGGCGGCTTCCCCGAGTTCGACACGGGTCCGACCGACCTCGTGCGCACGTACCTGTCGGGGTGGCGCGACGTCGGCCTCGGCAGCGAATCGCCCGCCCCCACCGCCCTCGGTCTCCTGGGCGGTCTCGGCGGCCTGTTCCTCGGGGCGATGGGCACCTTGCGCCGGGTGCTCCTGCTCGGTCCGGTCCTCCTCGGGCTCGTCGGCGCCTATCGCCTGCTGCGTCCCACCGGTTCGTCGCGCGCCCAGGCGGTCGCCCTGGTCGTCTACGGCGCCATCCCGCTCGCGTACGACGCCATCGCCGACGCCCGCTGGGGCGCGGTCACCATCTACGGCGCCACGCCCTGGCTGCTCGCCCACCTCGCCCGGACCGCGGGTTGGGCGCCGTTCGGGCCCATCGGCGGTGACGCGGGTCCTGGCGTCGGGCCCCACCGCGCGCTGCCGCGCACCGTTGCCATCGGGTTGATCCTCGCCCTCGTCGCCGCCGTCGACCCCTCGGTCATCCCCATCGCGGTGATCGTCGTCGCCGGCCTCGCGCTGGGGTCGGTCATCGCCGGGAGCGGCCACGGCGTGTCCCGCCTCGCCGCCGGTGGCCTCGGCGGCGTCGTCGTCGCCATCGTCCTGCACGTGCCCTGGGCGTTCGACTTCATCCTTCCCGGGGCCGACTGGGGCATGGTCGTGGGCCACGGTGGTGCCGCCGACGTCCGCACCCTGCCCGAGCTGCTGCGCTTCGACGTCGGCCCGGTCGGTGCGTCGGCGCTGTCGATCGGTCTGCCGCTCGCCGCCCTCCTCCCACTCCTCATCGGACGTGGATGGCGCTTCGACTGGGCGGTCCGCGCCTGGACGGTCGCCCTGGTGTGCATCGGTGCCACCTGGGCATCGGGTGAGGGTTGGCTCCCGGCCGCCGTTCCGCCCCCCGAGGCGATGCTGGCGCCGGCCGCCGCCGCGTTCGCCGTGGCCATGGGCATGGGCGTGGTGGCCTTCGAGGTCGATCTGCGGGCCTACGGCTTCGGCTGGCGACAGGTCGCGGCGACCGCATCCGGTGTCGCACTCCTCATCGGCGCCATCCCGACGTTGCTCGACGCCGGCAACGGCCGCTGGTACCTGCCGGCCGGCGACCTCGACAGCACCTTCGCCTTCTTCGAGGAGCAGGACCCGGGCTTCCGCGTCCTGTGGATCGGCGACCCCGATGTCCTGCCCGTCGACGGCTTCCCGTTGGCCGACGACCTCGTCTACGCCACCACCGACGACGGGCTGCCGACCCTCACCGACCAGTGGGCCGGTTCCGGCGAAGGACCGACGCAGCTCATCGAGGACGCGCTCGCCCTCGCCGACGACGGAGAGACCAGCCGGCTCGGACGTCTGCTCGCTCCGATGGCCATCCGCTACGTCGTGATCGCCTCGGCCGCCGCGCCCCGACCCCTGGGCGGTCTGCAACGCCCGGCGCCGCCGACGGTCCGCGACACGTTCTCGGCCCAGCTCGACCTGTCCGAGATACCGGTCAACCCGGCCTACACCGTGTATCGCAACGAAGCCGCGCTCTCGGCTCGCACCGTGTTGGCGCCCACGGCGGGCGAGGGCCTGGCCTTCGACGTCACGGCCGGCTCGCTCGACGGCGCGGTGCCCGTCCTCGACGACCAGACGGGTCCCACGACCTTCGAGGGCTCGGTCGACGCCGGCGCTCGCATCCTCCACTCGGCGGCGGCCAACGACAACTGGGAGCTCGTGGTCGAGGGTCGCCCGGCGTCCCGCACGAAGTTGTTCGGCTGGGCCGACGGCTACGACACCGAGACCGGCGGTTCGGCGGTGCTGCGTTATGACACGAGCCCGCTGCGCTACGCCATGGTCCTGATCCAGCTGGCGTTCTGGGTGGTGGCGGTGCGCTTCGCCCGCCGTCTCCGTCGGCCTGACGAGGCCGAGCTGCCCGTGCAGGCCCCATCCACGGAGGTCGCAGCGTGAACCGCCGCATCCCGATCCTGGTGATCATCGTCGGCCTCGTGGTCGGTGCGCTCGTGTTCGACGGCGGCAAGCGCACCGAGACCGAGATCGTCACCGACGACACCGTCGATGCCAGCGAGTTCCCGATCTCGTCGCCGGCGAGCGCCCTGTCGTCGACCTGGTTCTGCGCGGGCGGCACGGCCGACGACGAGGAGTTCGCCGACCACGTCGTGACCATGCTCAATCCCGGTGAGACGCCGCTGGAGGTCACCCTCACCGTCTTCGCCGGCAAGATCGCGCCGCCGGCGGTGTCCGTCGATCCCGACTCGCTCGACGGCGAGGAGACCACGACCACGGCCGCCCCCACCACGACCGAAGCCGAAGCCGAATTCGAAGCCGAATCCGGTGCAGGTGAGCCGGTCGTGCAGCTCGTTCCCCTGGCGCCCCGAACCCGCAAGCGGGTCCGGCTCGGCGACGTCGTGTCGGCACCGGTGGCGTCGGCCCTGGTCGAGGCCCCCGCTGGTGGACTCGTCGTCGAGCACGAGGTCGCCAGTGTCCATGGCCGCGATGCCAAGCCCTGCGCCACCGCGGCAGCGTCGACGTGGCACTTCGCCTGGGGTGCCACCACCGTCGACGCACGCGAGCTGCTGGTCCTGTTCAACCCCTTCCCCGACGACGCCATCGTCGACGGCCGCTTCTCCACCGAGGACGGCGTCCGCGAGCCCGGCCGCTTCGACGGCCTCGTCGTTCCCGGACGCGGCACCCTCGCAGTCGACCTCGGCGACGACGTCACCCGGCGTCGCGAGGTCGCGGCCACCATCACGGCCCGCTCGGGCCGCATCGTCGTCGATCGGATCGTCCGCTTCGACGGCGAGGCCGGCGTGCGCGGGCTCACCGTGCAGACCGGCGTGCCCGAGGCGCAGGGCGTCTGGGTCTACCCCGATGGCTTCGTGTCCGAGGACGTGCGCGAGGAATACGTCGTCTACAACCCGGGCGAGGAGCTCGCCGAGGTCGAGATCACGATCCAGCTCGACGAACCCGACGTCAACGGCGTGCCCGAGGCCGTCGACCTCAGCCTGGCGCCGGGCACCCACCAGGTCGTCGATCTCGCCGCCGACGAGCTGATTCCCGCCGGGGTCGCCCACTCGGCAGTGGTCCGCAGCGCCAACGGGGTGCCGGTCGTCGCCGAACGGGTCCTGAAGTCGGAGGGGTCCAGCCGCAAGGGCGTCTCCGTCACCACCGGGTCGCCGGTCGAGGCCGAGCGGTGGGCGTTCGCGGCCGGCGCCACCACCGACTCGTCCGACGAGTGGCTGGTCCTGGTGAACCTCGACCCGCAGATCCTGGCCGAGGTCGAGATCACCGCGGTCGCCGCGGGACAGCTCGTCCCGGTGGCCGACCTCCAGGCGGTCTCGCTCGAGGCCGGCAGTCGCCTGGCCATCCGTCTCGGCGAGAAGATCTCCCGCGACGACCTCTCGGTCGTCGTGACGTCGTCCGAGCCGATCGTGGTCGAGCGTGGGCTCTACCGGGTCGGCGAGGACGAGCGCGGCATGTCGAACGCCGTCGGCGTGCCGGCGCCCGAGGGTCTGCGGATCCCGCCGGATCCACTGGACGCCGAGGTCGAGGC
>JBFJNI010000043.1:0-28374 GCA_041618235.1 Acidimicrobiales bacterium | reverse complement strand
TGCTCGACGTCGACCTCCCGCCCGACACCAACCTCGGCGCCATCGTCGGCGGTGCGCGTCGGCTCTTCGATCTCGACGCCGACCCGGACGCGGTCGACGAGCACCTGTCGGCCGATCCGTGGCTGGCGTCGAAGGTCCACCAGCGCCCCGGCATCCGCGTGCCCGGGTGCTGGACCGGGTTCGAGGCCGCGGTCCGGGCCGTGGTCGGCCAGCAGATCTCGGTGGCCGCGGCGCGCACCGTGCTCGGCCGCATCGTCGCGGCGCATGGCGTCGGCGGGTCGTTCCCCCGACCCGAGTCGCTGGTCGACGCACCGCTCGAACGGCTCGGCATCATCGGCCAGCGGGCCGAGACCATCCGGCGCATCGCGGCCCTCGTCCTGGCCGGCGACCTCGCGCTCGACGGCAGCGTCGACCACGACGACCTCGTCGCCTCGCTCGTCGCCATCAAGGGCATCGGGCCGTGGTCGGCGTCGTACGTGGCACTGCGCTCCGGCGAACCCGACGCGTTCCCCGCCGGCGACCTCCACCTCCGTCGCGTCCTCGGCGTCACGGCCGACCGCGACGCCGACGCCCGCGCCGAGCCGTGGCGCCCGTGGCGGGCCTACGCCGCCATGCACCTCTGGCAGACACCCCTGCCTCCGAAGGGATCCTCATGACCATCATCACCGCCGACCTCGACACCCCCGTCGGGCCCGTCCGGGTCGCCGCCCGAGACGGCGCCGTCGTGGCCTGCTGCTACGCCGACCACTGGGACCGGATCGCTGCCAAGGTGGTGCGACGCTTCCCCGACGACGACTGGGTCGAGGGGCCGACCCCGGCCGCCGACGCCGTGGCGGCCTATCTCGGCGGCGACCTCGCCGCGCTCGACGAGCTGGTGGTCGACGCCGGCGGCACCGAGTTCCAGCAGCGGGTGTGGGACGCGCTGCGCACGATCCCGCGGGGCCAGACGTGGAGCTACAAGGACCTCGCGGCGGCCGCCGGCGCCGGCGACGGGATGCGGGCCGTGGGCCAGGCCAACGGCGCGAACCCCGTGTGGATCGTCGTGCCGTGCCACCGGGTGATCCGCAGCGACGGGTCGATCGGCGGCTACGGCGGCGGCGTGGATCGCAAGGAGTGGCTGCTGGCCCACGAGGGCGCCCACCTGGGCGATGGGTGACGACGACCGAGAAGTCCTGACGTGAGCGTCAGGTGTGACACATGCCGGGGTGTCCGAAATGGTCCATCGTCCGTTCCGGAGCGTATCCTCGCTTCCGGGTCGAACCGGAGGATCTCACGTGTACATGAAGCTCGCTCGCTGGTGTTTCCTGCGACGCCGCATCGTCGTGGTCGCCTGGTTGGCGGTCATCGTCGCCGCGAACGTGGTGCTCGGTGCCGTCGGCTCCGACTTCGGCGGTGAGCCCGAGGCCCCCGATTCCGAGAGCCGCACCGGCTTCGAGATCCTCCAGGAGTTCCCCGGCAACGAGGACGGCCGGGGCGGCACCATCGTCTTCACGGCCGAGCAGGGCGTCACCGACCCCGCCGTCATGGCCGAGATGGAGGAGCTGTTCGCCTTCGCCGACGCCAAGGACGACGTCACCATCCAGAGCCCGTACAGCTTCGCCGGCGCGTTCCTCGTGGTGCAGGAGGGGCCGAACGCCGGCAAGTACGCCTATGCCCGTGTCCAGCTCTCACACGGGAACGAGTTCGGCGGAGGCGGCGAGCTCGGCGCCGAGCTGCGGGAGAAGGCGGACGAGATCGAGGCTGCCGTCCCGGGCCTCCAGATCGAGATCGGTGGCGAGGCGCTGGCCGGGTTCGAGCCGCCGTCGTCCGAGACCATCGGTCTCGCCTTCGCCATCGTCGTGCTCATCATCTCGTTCGGCTCGGTGCTCGCGATGGGCCTGCCCATCGCGGTGGCCCTCGCCGGCGTGTTCTTGGGGCTGACGCTCACCAACCTGATCTCGAACGTCGCCGACATCCCCGAGTTCGCCACCGCGATCGGCGCGATGATCGGCCTCGGCGTGGGCATCGACTACGCCCTGTTCATCGTCACCCGGTTCCGCGAGGGTCTCCACAAGGACTACGACCCGCAGACCGCCACCATGGCGGCGATGGACACCGCCGGCCGCTCGGTGGTCTTCGCCGGCGTCACCGTGGTGGTGTCGCTGCTCGGCCTGCTGCTCATCGGCCTCGAGTTCATCGCCGGGCTCGGCATCTCGGCCGCCGTCACCGTCGCGGTGACCATGCTCGCGTCCATCACCCTGCTGCCGGCGCTCCTCGGCTTCGCGCAGTTCAAGGTCGAGATGACCCGCTGGCGTGGCCTGGTCGCCGCCGGGTTCGTCGCTGTCGCCCTCCTCGGCCTCGGCTTCGGGTTGAACCAGTTCCTCATCGGCATCCCGCTGGCGATCCTCACCGTCATCGTGGGTTCGTTCGTCCCGGTGCTCAAGCGCGAGGTGCCCCGACGGATCCCGAAGCCGGTCACCGAGACCGGCTGGTACAAGTGGAGCCACCTCATCCAGCGCCGGCCGTGGCGGTTCGCCATCGGCGGCACCATGGTGCTGCTCGTCGTCTCGCTGCCGCTGCTCGGCCTCCGGCTGGGGTTCTCCGACGAGGGCAACTACCCCGAGGAGTCCACCACCCGCCAGGCCTACGACCTCCTCAGCGAGGGCTTCGGGCCGGGCGTCAACGGCCCTCTGGTCGCGGTCGCCCGCATCGATGGTCAGGAAGGCCTTGCCGGCTTCCAGGCCGTGGCGCAGGCCATCGCCGCCGACCCGGGCGTCGCCCGCGTCGTCGGCCCTCTGCCCAATGACCCCGCGTCGCCGACGGCGGCGCAGCTGCTGGTCATCCCGAGCACCTCGCCGCAGGACCTCGAGACCGAGCGGCTTGTTCATCGGCTGCGCGACGAGGTCATTCCCGCAGCCGAGGCCGGCAGCGGCCTCGACGTCGTCCTCACCGGGTTCGTGGCGGTCTCGATCGACTTCAGCAACTACCTCGGCGCCCGCAGCCTGGTCTTCTTCGGCGTGGTGCTGGCGGCTTCGTTCTTCCTGCTGATGGCCGTGTTCCGATCACTGCTCGTGCCGATCAAGGCGGTGATCATGAACATGCTGTCGATCTCGGGCGCCTACGGCATCGTGGTCGCCATCTTCCAGTGGGGATGGTTCTCCGACATCACCGGCATCCAGCCGGCGCCGATCGAGCCGTTCATCCCGATGATGATGTTCGCCATCGTGTTCGGCCTGTCGATGGACTACGAGGTCTTCCTCCTGTCGCGCATCAAGGAGGAGTACGAGCGCACCGGCGACGCCCGCAACTCGGTGGCCGACGGACTCGCCTCCACCGCCCGGGTGATCTCGGCCGCAGCGGCGATCATGGTCGTCGTCTTCGGCGCCTTCCTGCTCGAGGACAACCGCATCACCAAGGTGTTCGGTACCGGCCTCGGCATGGCGGTCTTCCTCGACGCCACGCTTGTCCGCATGCTGCTGGTGCCCGCCACCATGGAGCTGCTCGGCGAGCGCAACTGGTGGCTCCCCAAGTGGCTCGACAAGCTGCTGCCCCAGCTCAACGTCGAGGGTGCCCCCGACCACGACGAGCAGGTCGCCGCCGCGCTGGGCCGCCGGGCCTCCGAGACGTCCGAGTCCGAGACCGAGCAGGTCCCGGCCGTTGTGGGAGCCGTGGCCTCCAACGGCCACGCCGACGCTGGAAACGGCCCTGTCGGACCTGCCAACGGGACCAACGGGACCAACGGCGGCAACGGGAGACGGCCGCGCCGCGACCGTCCGCTGCGCGTCGGCGACCGCCTCTGACCCCGTCCCCCCGGACGTAGGGGGTTTCCCCCCAATCCCCCTGGGGATCTGGCGGGGAACGGGCGCGTGCCCGATGGTGGCCCCATGAACGCCACCGACGACCCTCCTCGCCCCGACATCGGACCCGGAACGAACGACGTCCCGCCGCCTCCGCCGTCTGCAGCTCCGGTCGCGCCACCGGCCGTGGGGGCACCGTCGCCGCCGCCCGGTTCGCCGCTGGCCTCGCCGGTCGACCAGGCCGGTGTCAGCGAGCTCGAGCATTGGTTCGACGAGCTCGCCGCCGAGCGGACCCACCCGCTCGTCGTCAGCGCCAAGCTGCGCCGGTCGGGCTGGCCCGATGCAGGGGCCCAATGGGCCGAGAACCGGTACCGCACCCGCTGGTCGGCCCATCCGGCGATCTGGTGGGGCGGCTTCACCGCCATCGGCATGGCGGTCCTCGCTGCCGCCGGCGTCATCCACTCGCTCATCGACGGCCACGAGGAGACGGCGGCCTCCTGGTTCGGCGTCGCCATCGTCGCGGTGGTGTTCGCCGCAGTGGCGGTCGGCCTGATGGCCCGTCTCGCCGACGACTGGTCGCAGGTCTTCTCTGCCGCTCGACGATCGGCGGCGACCACGCTCTTCTGGGCCGCGATCGCCGCCGCCGTGATCCGAGGCCTGGTCTACGGCGAGGCGCTCGGTCACCAGTTGCTGGTCGGCGACGAGTGCTCGACGACGTACGAGTACGACGAGCGCACCGGGTCGTCGCAGCGCATCACCTCGTGCGAGGACCGCACGGGCGACGCCCTCGCCCACCTGCTCCTCACGACGGTGGCGGCCACACCGGTGGCGCTGTGGGCCTGGTACGGCCACCGCCGACCGACCGACCCGCCCGCCGACCCGCTGGGTGTGACGGCCGCCGGCGCCGGCGCCTGACAACCGCAACTGCCCGGTCCGGGCAGGAGGAGCAGGTTGGGCGAGAAACGGTCGTGTGGCAACCACTTCTCGCCCAACCAGCGGTCCGTGTCCCGGTCCGGGCAGCTGCGGCGCCGCTGGGACCCCGGACCGGGCGGCAGTGGCGCCGCTCGAGTCCCGGACCGGGCAGTGAGGTCCGGCGGTCAGCGGGGGAGGAGCGTCACGCCGACCTCGGCCGCCAGCGCCACCACGGTCGCCAGCGGGAGGCCCACGACGTTGGTGTCGCTGCCGACGATGCCCGTGACGAACATCCCGCCGGCGCCCTGGATGGCGTAGGCGCCGGCCTTGTCGAGCGGCTCGCCGGTGGCGACGTAGGCCTCGACCTCGTCGTCGGACAGCGACCGGAACTGCACCTCGGTGGTCTCGACCGCCGACGCCGACCGCTCGCCCCGCAGCACGTGCACGCCGGTCAGCACGCGGTGCGTCGCCCCCGACAGGCGGCGCAGCATCCGAGCGGCATCGCCGGCGTCGGCCGGCTTGCCCAGGACCTCGCTGCCCAGCACCACGACGGTGTCGGCGCCCACGATCAGGTCGTCGGCGGCGATGTCGGCGCCGCCGGCGACCGCCTCGGCCTTCGTACGGGCGAGGCGGGCGACGTGGGCCCGGGAGCTCTCGCCCTCGACCATCGACTCGTCGACGTCGGCCGGCCGGATCACCGGTGCGAGGCCGAGCCGTCGGAGCAGCTCGTCCCGCCGAGGCGACGCCGAGGCGAGCACCACCCGCGGTGCGTCGGCCCGTTCAGCCACCGGAGACGAGCAGGTCGGCCAGGCGGTCGGGCGGCGTGAGGGCGTCGACGTCGTCGAGCCAGCCGTCGGGCAGCTTCACCGGTCGGGGTCCCGTGGTGTGGCCGCGCGGCGTGCGCAGCACCTCCTTGGGGAACGGCGCCCACGGATCGAGCGTGTCGAGCAGCGCATCGACCTCGTCGAGCGTCTTCACCAGACGGAGGGCGTTGCGGGTGTCGCGTCCGGCGGGGAAGCCCTGGAGGTACCAACCGGTGTGCTTGCGGAAGTCGCGCATGCCGGACTCCTCGCCGAACCACTCGGCCAGGAGGCGGGCGTGCTCGCGCATCATCGTGACGATCTCGCCCAGCGTCGGAGGCGTCGGTACGGGCTCGCCGGCGAACACCGCGACGAGGTCGCGGAACAGCCATGGCCGGCCCAGACAGCCCCGGCCGATGACGACACCATCGCAGCCGGTCTGGCGCATCATGTCGACGGCGTCCTGGGCCTGCCAGATGTCGCCGTTGCCCAGCACGGGGATCGTGGTGACCGTCTCCTTCAGGTCGGCGATGGTCGACCAGTCGGCGACGCCCGAATAGAGCTGCTCGGCGGTGCGGGCGTGGACAGCCACCGCGGCGGCGCCGGCGTCCTCGGCCATCCGGCCGGCGACCAGCCACGTGCGGTGTTGCTCGTCGAGCCCGACGCGCATCTTGACCGTGACCGGGATGTCGCCGGCGCCCTCGACCGCGGCGGCGACGACCGCGCCGAACAGCTTCGGCCGGACGGGCAGCGCCGACCCGCCACCGTGCCGGGTGATCTTGCGGGCCGGGCAGCCGAAGTTGAGGTCGATGTGGTCGACGCCGACCTCGCCGCGCACGCGGCGAACGGCCTCGCTCATGACGGCCGGGTCGGTGCCGTAGAGCTGGATCGATCGGACGGGTTCGTCGTCGCCGAACCGGGCGATGTCGTAGGTGCGGTCGTTGCCCTCGACGATGGCGCGGGCCGCGACCATCTCGCTGACGTACAGCGCCGCGCCGAACTGGCGGCACAGGGCACGGAACGCCCCGTTGGTCACCCCGGCCATGGGCGCGAGGACGACCGGCGGGTCGGCACGGAGCGGACCGATCTGCAGGGGCGCGAAGAGCGGGGCGATCCGACAAGTCTGCCGACCGAGCCGTCCCGGACCCCACTCCCACCGAAAATCGCTGTGGATCACTCTCGGAATCCGACGCCGATTCCCAGCGATTTTCCGGTTGGGGGGCATCGGGCTGGCAGAGTCGTCGGCCGTGATCCTGGTCGACGCCAAGGACCTCAGCGCCGTCCGCCCCGATCGTGCGCTCTTCGAGGACCTCTCTCTCACCATCTCCTCCGGCGACCGCCTGGCCGTCGTCGGCGTCAACGGCACCGGCAAGTCGACGTTGCTCGGGGCAATCGCCGGCACACGCCCCGCCGAGCGGGGAACCGTCCGACGGGGGCAGGGCTCGCGCATCAGCCACCTCGACCAGGACGCCCCGCTGCCCGCCGGCACCGTCGCCGAGGTCACCGGCGACCGTTGGGAGGCCGCCGCCGTCCGCGACCGCCTCGGGCTCGCCGGCCTCGAGGACCGCCCCACCGACCAGCTCTCCGGCGGCCAGATCAAACGGGTCGCCCTGGCCCGGGCCCTCCTCACCTGCGGCCCACCGGGCGGCGGCCCGCCGGACACCGACGACCTCCTCATCCTCGACGAGCCGACCAACCACCTCGACGTGGGCGCCATCGCCTGGCTCGAGGAGTGGCTGGCCGGCTTCCGTGGCGGGCTGATCCTGGTGAGCCACGACCGCCACGTCCTCGACCGCGTCTGCACTCGCATCCTCGAGCTCGACAAGGGCGGCGCCCACCTCCACGACGGCGGCTATGCCAGCTACCTGGAGGGCAAGGCCGAGCGTGCCGAGCGGGCGGCGACGTCCGAGTCCAAGCGCCGCAACCTGGCCAAGGCCGAGCTGGCGTGGCTGCGCCGCGGCGCTCCGGCCCGCACGTCGAAGCCCAAGGCCCGCATCGAGTCGGCGACCAAGATCGTCGAGGGCGGTCCGGTCGACGACGACGTCCGCAACCAGGCCCTCGACCTCCACCTCGGCACGCCACGGCTCGGCGACAAGGTCATCGAGGCCCACGGGCTCGGCGCCGATGTCGGTGGCAGCACGCTCTTCGACGGCATCGACCTGGTCCTCGACAACCGCGAGCGGCTCGGCATCGTCGGCCCGAACGGCGCCGGCAAGACCACGCTGCTCCGGATCCTGGCCGGCGAGCGCGCTCCCGAGCGGGGCCGCATCGAGGTCGGCTCGACCGTGAAGATCGCCATGTTCAGCCAGGACGCGGCCGAGCTCGACGAGTCGGTGCGGGTCCGCGACCTCGTCACCGGTGGCAAGCGTGAGCTGTCGTGGCAGGACAGTGCGCTGCTGGAGCGCTTCTGGTTCGACAGCGATGCCCAGTGGGCGCCCGTCGGGATGCTCTCGGGCGGCGAGCGTCGTCGGCTCCAGCTGCTCATGGCGCTGCTCGGCCAACCCAACGTGCTCTTCCTGGACGAGCCGACCAACGACCTCGACCTCGACACGCTGCGCATCCTCGAGGACTTCCTCGACGAGTGGCCGGGCGCGCTCGTGGTCGTCTCGCACGACCGGGCGCTGCTCGAACGCACCGTCACCGACGTGTTGATCCTCGACGGCTCGGGCACTGCCGAGCGCCGCCCCGGCGGACTGGCGGCCTACCTGGCCGATGCCCGTGGCGGTCGTGCTCGAGGCAAGGCATCTGCGGCACAGGCGCCGGCCAAGGCCGCACCGAAGTCGGCGGCGAGATCGGCCCCGGAGCCGGCGAAGCCGAGCCGGTCCGCGTCGACCGTGCGCCGCGAGCTGAACAACGCCGAACGTGCCCTGGCGAAGGCGACGGCCGAGCGCGACCGCATCGCCGCCGAGCTCGAGCACGCGATCGAGGACCACCGTCGTCTGGGCGAGCTCGGCAAGCAGCTCGACGCCGCACGGAAGGCCGTCGACGCCGCCGAGGAGACGTGGCTGGCGCTGGCCGAGGAAGCCGAAGCGGTCAACCCCGGCCTGCTCTGAGCCGGCCGGTCAGCCGGTCTCGTGGTTGTCGCGGAGGTCGAGGTAGGCGGCCGCGGCGGCGTGGGCCCGGGTGATCAGCTCGGAGGTCCGGCCGAAGTCGTTGCGCTTCATCGGGCCCGGATCGATGCCGGGCAGGACCGTGACGTCGACGCCCTCGGGCACGCGGGCCAGGTCGGAGTCGAAGCGGAAGTTGCGGGCGATCGAGAACGACTGGAGCAGCACGTCGATGGGGCGCTTGGGTCGGGGTCGGGGGCGCTCGAAGTTGCCGACGTGGAACACGGTGATCTTCTCGACACCGTGGAACAGCGCACGTGAGATCGGGACGTTGTCGACCACCGCGCCGTCGATGTAGTGCTCGCCCTCGAACTCGACCGGGGGGAACGCGGCCGGGAGTGCGGCGGATGCCAGCACCGGCTCGAGCACGGGGCCTTGGTCGAACCAGCGGGCCCGTCCGGTCTGCAGGTTGGTGGCCACGCACTCGAACGGGATGGCGTAGTCCTCGATGTGGGGGTGGGGTGCGCAGCTCTCGATGAGGGCGCGCAGCCCATCGGCGGGATAGAGGCTGGCGGCCCGCTTCAGCAGCATCCAGGGGCCACTGACGCGGCTCGACGGGAACACGTGGTCGGCATCGAGCTCGAGCCAGATCTGGCGGAGTCGTTCGACACCGTCGAGCGTCGGGTCGGCGGCCATGGCGAGACCGTTGAGCGATCCGACCGAGCAGCCGACGATGAGGTCGGGGACCTCGCCCCGTTCGATCACGGCGCGGAGCATCCCGACCTGCACGCTGCCCAGGTTGCCGCCGCCGCCGAGGACCCACGCCGTTCGCGGCCCACGACGGGAGGCCAGATCGGTGACGGTCATGGCATGTCCTCCCTCTCGTGTCTCATCATCGGCAATTCCGGCGCCGATGGAAGGGTCCGACACCAGATCGTCACGCGATCCGGCGGACGAAGCGGGACCAACCCCGCGAGTCGGACAGTTTCGAGGGGTCCGGACGGGCCACGAGTGTCAACGTCACGGTCATCGACCCGCACCGGTGGTGGTTCGCGCCTACGCTCCGGCGCCATGACGAACGCCGAACGAGCCAACGGTCTTCGAGGTCGCGTCGCACTGGTGACCGGTGCCAGCCGAGGCGCGGGGCGGGCCATCGCGCTCGGCCTGGCGGCGGACGGCGCCGACGTGGCGGTGAACTACCGACGCGAGGAGGAAGCGGCCGCCGAGGTGGTCGACCTGATCCAGGCGCTCGGGCGACGGGCGATCGCGGTGCAGGCCTCGGTCGACGATCCCAGCGACGACGCCGAGATGGTCGACCGCGTCGCCGGCGACCTCGGTCCGATCTCCATCCTCGTGAACAACGCCGGCCAAGCCAGCAAGGGCCGCAGCGTCGCCGACACCGAGCCCGACGAGGTCGGCAGGCTCCTCGGCACCCACGCCATCGGCCCGCACCACCTCTGCCGGCTCGTCCTCCCGCACATGCGTGAGTGCGATCGGGGCGACATCGTCTTCATCTCGTCGGTGGCCACCGACCACATGGGTCCCAACGGTGCGCCCTACAACATGGCCAAGGCGGCGATGGAGGCGCTGGCGATGACGCTGGCCAAGGAGGAGCAGCGCCACGGCATCCACGTGAACATCGTGGCGCCGGGCCTCATCGAGACCGAGATGGGTCGCCGGCTGGTCAGGGCCGGCGGGGTCGACGACATCTCCACCCTGCACGCCGGCTTCCCCTTCGGCCGGGTCTGCCAGCCCGAGGACATCGCCGACGTCGTGCGCTTCCTGGTCGGCCCGCAGGGCTCGTATGTCAGCGGCACCCGGCTTCGTGTCGACGGCGGCGGCCAGACGCCGGTGCGGAAGCGCTAGGTCGACCTCCTACACGGCCTCGCCCTCGGCTTCGCAGTCGGGGTTGGCGCACTCGAAGCGATCGCCGCCGGCGGGCAGCGCGGTCACCCCGCACGCCGGACAGATCGGCGCGCCCTCGTCGGGCTCGAGCAGCTCGTCGTCGTCGAACACCTGCGCCGCGGTCAGCGGCCCTTGAACTCGGGGTCGCGACCCTCGGCGAAGCTCGAGATGCCCTCGAAGAAGTCCTTGGTGCCGAAGAGCTGCATCGTCTGGAGCAGCACGTGGTGGGTGTGCGAGGGGAAGTCCTGGGTGAGGCCATGGCGGTAGAGGCGCTTCATGGCCCGGATGGCCAGCGGTGCGTTGCCGGCGATCTCGCGGGCCCAGGCCTGCGCGGTGGCGACGAGCTCGTCGTCGGGGACGACCTCGTTGGCGAGACCGATGTCCCTGGCGGCGGCGGCGTCGAGGTCGCGGCCGAGGAAGCCGATCTCAGCCGCCTTGGCCCAGCCGACCAGGCGCGGCAGGTACCAGGTGCCGCCCGATTCGGGGACCACGCCGCGCTTGGCGAAGCCCGGCAGCAGGCGCGACGACTCGCCCAGCAGGCGCATGTCGCAGCCGAGGGCGAGGTCGAGGCCGTAGCCGGCGGCGGCGCCGTTGACCGCGGCGATGATGGGCGTGTCGATCTCGAACAGGATCGACGTGGGCAGGCTGCGGGTGTTCTGCAGGACCGTGGCTCCGCCACCGCCGCCACCGGTGCCGCCGATGCCGGTGCCGGCCATGGCGTCCTTGATGTCGAGGCCCGCGCAGAAGCCCTTGCCGGCGCCGGTGAGCACGATGGCGCGCACGTCGGGTGAGTCGTCGGCTCGCGTGAACGCCTCGGAGAGCCGGCTGAGCATCCGGACCGAGATGGCGTTGCGACGGTGCGGGCGGTTCAGCGTGATGGTGGCGACGTGGTCGGCCACCTCGTAGAGCACCGGATCTTCTTCGGCGATGGTGTCGGTCTTGTCGGGTCCAGAGGCCATGGTCGGTAGCGTAGAGCCATGTCCGTCACCGAGTCCGAGACAACGGAGACCGAGGGCGACGAGGTCATCCTCACCGTCACCGAGGCCGCCATCGCCAAGATCCTCGAGCTGCGCGAAGCCGAGGACGAGCCGTCGGGTCTGGCTCTGCGCGTGTCCGTCACCGGCATCGCCGGCCCCGAGTACACCTACGACCTCACCTTCGAGCCCGTCGCCGACGCCGAGGAGACCGACATCCTCTACGAGCAGGGCGAGCTGCCGGTGATGGTGCCGGCCGACTCGATGGACTCGCTCCAGGGCGCCACCCTCGACCTCCCCGGCACCGATGGCCAGGGCGGCCTCGTGCTGCGCAACCCGAACCGCCCCGACCCGCTCGCCGGCGTCGACCTCGACCTCACCGGCACCACCGCCGAGAAGGTCCAGCAGCTCCTCGAGCAGCAGATCAACCCCGGCCTCGCGGCGCACGGCGGCTTCGCCGAGCTCAAGGGCGTCGACGGCGAGAAGGTCTACGTCCTCATGGGCGGCGGTTGCCAGGGTTGCGCCGTCTCCGCCATGACGCTGCGCGAGGGCATCGCGGCGTCGATCACCAGCGCCATCCCCGAGGTCACCGAGGTCATCGACGTCACCGACCACGACGCCGGGCAGAACCCCTACTACACGTGAGCAGTTGGGCGAACTGACCGCTTCGCCGGGGTGATCCGCTCGCTCGTCTTGCACTTTGCGTGCGAATGCGGAATCCTGTGTTCGTTGTCACCTTCCAAGTGGGGGCGACCAGGGGGAGAGGCCCGGACCATCGGTCCGGGCCTCGTCGCGTCTGGAGAGATTTCTCGGAATCGACCGCAAGGTTCTCCGTGCCGGTCCGTTCCCTGACCAGCGGCGTCGATGGTTCCCTCCAGCGACGTTGTGTTCCCTGACCGGGACGTCTTCGCTCTCCGACCCCTGCGGAGGCGTCCCGGACACGGAGCACCGGCGCGCCGGCGGGCGAATCAGGAGGTGCGGGTGGGGGCGGCCACGGCCCGGCGGGCGGTGGCGGCGATGCCGTCGGCGTCGAGGCCGAGGCGGCCGAGGATGGTCTCGACCTTGGCGTGGTCGATGTACTGGGTCGGCACGCCGAGGATCTCGACGCGGGGCACGGCGCGGTCGCCGCAGAGGTCGGTGATGGCGGTGGCCATGGCCGAGCCGGCGCCGCCGTCGCGGTAGCCGTCCTCGATGGTGACCACGGCGGGGTGGTCGGCCGCGTCGGCGATCATGTCGGGGTCCAGCGGCTTGACGCAGCGGACGTCCCACACGGTGGCCTCGACGCCGTCGGCCGCGAGCGCCTCGGCGGCCTCGAGCGAGGCGTCGAGCATCTTGCCCACCGAGAGGATGCAGACGTCGCGGCCCTGACGGGCCTTGCGGCCGCGCAAGCCGCTGCCGACCTCGTCGGGGCCGACGGAGCGGGCCGGGGTCTTGGCCCAGCGGATCATGACCGGGCCCTCGGTGAGGTCGAGGGCGTCGTGGAGCATCACCCCGACCTCCTCGTACGACGAGGGGGCGAGCACGGTCATGCCCGGGACCTTGGAGAACAGGACCATGTCGAGCACACCGTGGTGCGAGGGGCCGTCGTCGCCGGTGATGCCGGCGCGGTCGAGGCAGAACACGACCGGCTGGTTGTGGAGACCCACGTCGAGGTTGAGCTGGTCGAACGCCCGCGACATGAAGGTCGAATAGACGGCCACCACCGGACGGAGTCCGCCCATGGCCATGCCGGCGGCCGAGGTGACGGCGTGCTGCTCGGCGATGCCGACGTCGATGAGTCGGTCGGGGAAGCGTTCGCCGAAGGGGAGCAGGCCGGTGGAGTCGGGCATGGCTGCCGTGATGGCGACCACCTCGGGGCGGGCCTCGGCCTCCTTGATGAGCGCCTCGGTGAAGGCCGCGGTGTACGAACCCGGCTTCGCCGTGGGCGAGGTGTCGTGCATGTTCTTGATGGGGTCGTTCTCGGCCGGCGCGTATCCCCGACCCTTCTGGGTGAGGACGTGCACCACGATGGGGCCGTCGTACTGCGCGGCGTCGTGCAGCGCCCGCTCGAGGCCCTCGACGTCGTGGCCGTCGAACGGGCCGGTGTAGCGGATGCCGAGATCCTCGAAGAACGCCGGCGGCTCGAAGTACTCGCGCACGCCGGCGAGGGTGGCCTCGAGACCACGCTCGAGTCGGTCGCCGACCAACGGCACCTCGCGGAGCAGCCGCTCGATGCGCGCCTTGTTGCGCATGTAGCGCGGGTCGAGGCGGATGCGGGCCAGGCTGTCGCCGAGGCGGCTGGCGGTGGGGGCGTAGGAACGGCCGTTGTCGTTGAGGATGATGATGGCCTTCGACCCGGCGTGGCCGAGGTTGTTGAGGCCCTCGTAGGCCATGCCGCCGGTGAGCGAGCCGTCGCCGATGACGGCCACGATGCGCCGGTCGGTGATGTCGTTGCGCTCCATCGCCGTGGCCAGGCCGTGGGCGTAGCTGACGATGGTCGACGCGTGGCTGTTCTCGACCCAGTCGTGGGGCGATTCGTGGCGGCTGGGGTAGCCCGACAGGCCGTTCTCCTGGCGCAGCTCGCGGAACATCTCGCGACGGCCGGTGACGAGCTTGTGGACGTAGGCCTGGTGGCCGGTGTCCCACAGCAGGATGTCGCGCGGTGACTCGAACACCCGGTGCATCGCCAGGGTGAGCTCGACCGCTCCCAGGTTCGAGCCCAGGTGGCCGCCGGTCTTGGCCACGGCGTCGACGATGAAGGCTCGGATCTCGACCGCCAGGTCGTCGAGCTGCGCGAAGGAGAGGCCTCGCAGGTCCGACGGGCTGTTGATGCGCTCGAGCAGCATGGATCTGGCTCCGGGGCCGTTGGGGGCGTGTGCGGGGGACGCCTCGGGTGCGCAGGGCAGCAGGGGGCCTCCGTGGACCTTCTACGGTACCGGCCCGGCGCACGGACTGACCATGCCGGCTCCGGTCGTCGGCATCGGTCCGTGGCCGGTGGTCCGTCCGGCCGGCCACCGGGCCCCGGTGGGTAGATTCGCCGCCGTGGCGCCGATCGAGCGAGCGAAGGAGCAGGGCGAGGACGTCGTCGCCGGGATCCGTCGACGCCTCACCGAGCGCGCCGCCGGGCTCCTCAAGCAGCACCCCGAGTTCGCCCAGGGCGCGGCAGAGGTCGGCCTGGTCGACAAGGCGTGGCTCGACGACCCGACCAACCGGCCCATCCGCACGGCGACGTCGCTCGACGTCGTCCAGCGGTTCCTCGAGCGATCCATCGAGCGCGAGCCGTCGATCATCGCGGCGGTCGGGCTCAACGCCATCCAGCTCCTCTCGCTCGATTCCGAGGGCGACGACGGCGGAGCCACCCCGTACCCGATGACCATCGTCTTCACCGACCTCGAGGGCTTCACCCGGTACACGGCCCGGCAGGGCGACACCGAGGCCCGCCGCCTGCTCGACCGCCACCACAAGGCGGTCGGCCCCATCGTGCGCAGCCGTGGCGGCCGCATCGTCAAGAAGCTGGGCGACGGGCTGCTGCTGAGCTTCCCCGCCCCCGAGGCGGGCGTGCTCGCCGCGCTGGAGATCGGCGAGGCCGATCACGGCGACCTCCGACTGCGTGCCGGCGTCCATCACGGCGAGGCCGTCCTCCTGGGCGACGATCTCATCGGCCACGACGTCAACCTCGCGGCTCGCATCACCGACTCGGCCAAAGGGGGCGAGACCCTGGCCACCACCGAGGTCCGGGCTGCGGTCGGCGATCTCCCCGGTGTCGTGTTCGGCCGGGCCCGCCGGCGGACGTTCAAGGGCGTCAGCGAGACCGTGTCGGTCTGTCCGGTGCGGCGGTCATGAGCGGAACCGACGGCCCCACGGGCGACGCCGGCGCCGCGTCGGACCGTCCCCGCGACATGCCCATCGTCGACGTCGTCGAGCTCCAGCAGACGGCGTGCGCGCTCGCGGGTTCCGAGCTCTACGGGGTGATCCTCGAGGCGATGGCCGACGACATCCGCTCGGGTGGACCGTGCGCCGACATCCTCGGGCCATGGACGGCCAACGCCCTCGCCGACGCCATCCCGCTCCGGTTCCTGGCGGCCGCGCACCGCATCGTGCTCGACGGCCGGGCACCCGATCTCGCCCGCTTCTATCCCAGCGCCGGCGGCGCCGAGACGGGCGACCCCGTCCCGGCGTTCCTCGACGTCGTCGACACCCACCGGGCCGAGATCGTGGCCGGCATGCACCTCGGCGTGCAGACCAACGAGGTCGGCCGGGCGGCATCGTTGGTCGGGGCCTTCCACGTCGCCGCCACCCGGTCCGGTTGGCCGCTGCGCACGCTCGAGGTCGGCGCCAGCGGCGGGTTGCTGCTGCGCTGGGACAAGTACCGCTACGAGTCGGGCGCACTGCGCTGGGGCGCCGACGAGGGGCTGACCTTCACCGATCCGTGGACCACGGCGCCGCCGTCGCTGTCGGCGTCGGTCACGGTCGCCGAGCGGATGGGGTGCGACATCAATCCCATCGACGTGACCACCGACGCCGGGGTGCTCGCCCTGCGCGGCTTCCTGTGGCCCGATCAGCTCCAGCGGCGGGCTCGGCTCGACGCGGCCATCGACATCGCCCGGCGGTTCCCGGCCCGCATCGAGCAGGCCGACGCCGGCGAGTGGGTCGAGCGCCAGTTGGCCGACGAGCACCACGGATCGGCCACCGTCGTCTACCACTCGATCGTGTTGCAGTACCTGCCCCGCGAGTCGTTCCTGCGCATGCGCACCGCCATCGAAGCCGCCGGCGCCCGGGCCACGCCGTCGGCGCCCGTGTTCTGGCTGCGGATGGAGCCGGCCGGCGACGTCGCCGACGTGCGGCTGCGATCGTGGCCCGGCGACACCGACGAGCTGCTCGCCACCACCGGCTACCACGGCCCCCCGGTGACCTGGCTGGCCTAGCTCAGGTGCCGACGGCCTCGGCTCGACGAGCGTGGCGTTCCTCGAAGCGGGCGGTGAGCCAGCGGGCGCCGACGGCTCCGGCGGCCAGGGCCAGCAGGCCGCCGACGGCGTCGAGCCAGAAGTGGTTGGCGGTGACGATGATGGTGAACAGCGTCAGTCCCGGATAGGCGATGACCAGGGCTTTCGCCCAGCGCCGGCGGACCAGCGGCAGCAGCACCAGCATCGAGAAGGTCGACCAGCCCATGTGCATCGACGGCATGGCGGCGTACTGGTTGGTGACCGACGCGGCCTTCTCGTCGTCGAAGGAGATCCATCCGCCGTGGACGGCGAGGGTGTCGACGTAGCCGTAGCGGTCGCAGCCGGGCACGATCTTCTCGCCAGGCGGGGCGGCGGCGGCGGCCTCGGGAGCGTAGATCTGACAGGCCCCGTAGGTGCCGGGGTCGTCCATCAGTCGGGGCGGCATGAGCGAGTAGCTGGCGAAGCCGATGAGGGCGAGCGCCGTGGTGAGCGCCAGCGTGTTGCGCCAGCGCGGGTAGCGGACCTTGTCCCGGCGGTACAGCCAGAACAGGGCGCCGGCGGTGACGATGAAGTGGGCCGTGCCGTAGAAGATGTTCCAGAAGCGGATGAACCCGAGCCTGGGCAGATCGAGGTACCACTGCTGCAGGTCGGCCTCGAAGTAGAGCCCCATGGCCTCCTGGAGGCGGATGATCTGACGGGCATGCTCGAAGGCGACCGAGGCGTCGACGTCGTCGCCCGTGCCCTGCGATCCGAACAGGTTCCGCACGAACGAGTACACGACGTAGAAGAGCGCGATGTAGAGCAGCTCGCGCCACCACCGCAGCCGCGATCGGGGCTCGGCCGGGGCGGCAGGGGAGACGTCGGTGTCGGTCTGGCTCATCGGTCGGGTGGCGTCGGCTCAGGCAGCCGTGAGCGTGGGCTCGACGCCGGCCGGGCCGGTGGGCCCGCTGGATCGGCCGCCGACCGCGAACGCCGGCGCACCCAGGAGGCTGACGGCGAGGTTGAGCAGGTAGAGCAGCAGGCCGAGGGCGATGGCCTGCTCGGTGGCGACGCCGAGGGGTCCGAGGAAGAGCACGAACGCACCCTCGCGGATGCCGAGGCCCGAGATGCCGATGGGCAGGACCTGCACGATGAGCACGGCCGGGAAGAAGGCGAGCAGCGCCGTGAGCCCGGCCGGGCGGAGGCCGAGCGCCTGGGCGGCAGCCACCGCCGAGAGCACCAGCACGAACTGGTAGGCGAAGCCGGCGCCGACGACCCCGAGGGCCGAACGGGGGTGGGCCCGCATGCGGGTGAGGCCGAGGTGGATGGCGCCGGCGAAGCGCCGCCAGCCGTCACGCACGGTGAAGCGCGACCCGAACCTGGCACTGGACACGGCGACGAGGGTGCCGGCGAGGACCAGGAGCGTCGAGATCGCCAGTGCCAGGGCGACCAGCGTGGCCGTACCGAGCTCGCGCAGCCCCGGGTTCACGGCCAGGCCGACGAGGGTGATGACCGGCAGGACCAGCCAGCCGGTGATGCGCTCGAGCACGACCGAGGCGAAGGTGTCGGGTGAGTCTCCCGTGTCCCGGGACAAGCGGCTGACCCGCAGGACGTCGCCGCCGATGGTGGTGGGCAGGACGTTGGACACGAACTGGCCCGCCATGGTGTGGGAGAACAGGCGCCGCATGCCGGCGGTGAGGCCCAGTGCGCTGAGGACCTGCTTCCAACGCAGCGTCGCCAGGACCATGCCGGCGAGGGTGAGGGCGGCGGCGACAGCCAGCCACGCGAGGCGGCCGGCGGTGGGCTCGGGCACCAGTTCGGCGAGGTCGACGTCGGGGGCGCGCCACAGCAGCACGGCGATCATGCCGACGCTGACGACGATGCGCAGGAGCAAGGAGAGTGCGGGGTGCATCCTCATCGTTCGATGTTCCCCCCGGGGCCGATGGTGCGTTCCAGACTACGCCTCGCCGCCCCGCCTGACCATGCGCATGATGGCCCATCCGTCACCTTTCGTCCGCCCGCGCCGGCACCCGGGTCGGGCGACGCCCCTCCGCATCGGGCACGATGGCCCGATGCGCGAACGCACCATCTCCGTCAACGGCATCGAACACTCGCTCCTCGAAGCCGGCACGGGCGGCCGGCCCCTCCTGCTGGTCCACGGGTTCACCGGTGCGAAGGAGGACTTCGCCGACCAGATCGACGAGCTCGCCGAGCTGGGTTGGTGGTCCATCGCCCCCGACCTGCGTGGTCACGGCGCCTCCGACAAGCCCGACGAGGAGCATCACTACGCCCTCGACATCTTCGGCGCCGACGTCAACGCCCTCGTCGAGGAGCTCGAGTGGGGCGAGATCGTCCTGCTGGGCCACTCGATGGGTGGCATGGTCGCCCAGATGGTGGCCCTCGGCTCGGCCGTCGACCTCGCCGGCCTCGTGCTGATGGACACCTCGCACGGGCCGATCCCCGATGTGGACCCGGCGCTGGCGGCCCTCGGTGTCGAGCTCGTCCGCGAGGGCGGGATGGCGGCGGTGAAGGCGGTGCTCGACGACATGGGCGAGGACGCCCCGCTGGGCTCCGAGGCCTACGAGCGGGTCCGCCGCGAGCGGCCGGGCTACGACGCGTTCAACGACCGCAAGTTCCTGGCGTCGTCGCCGGCGATGTACGCCTCGATGCTGCTCCAGCTGCTCGACCAGGACGACCGCCTCGACGACCTCGCCACCCTCGACGTCTCGACGCTGGTCATGGTCGGCGACCAGGATACGTCGTTCATCGCGCCGTCCGAGCGCATGGCCGAGTCCATGAAGGACGCCGTGCTGGCCACCATCACCGACGCCGGCCACTCGCCCCAGTTCGAGAACCCCGAGGGCTGGTGGAAGGCGATGACCGGCTTCCTCGGCCGCATCCGCTGAAGACGAAAGAACCCGCCGAATGGGGCTCAGGCCGTGACGAGACCGGCCCGGCGCTTGAGCAGGACGCCCGAGAAGGTCGCCATGATCGCCAGCGGAAAGGCGAAGAACCACAGCAGCAGGGCGAGACCCGATGGTGGCGCGGCCTTCCGCGATGCAGCCGGCGTGAGGTCGATGGGTGTCGGCGCCGCCAGCTGGTCGTCGAAGTCGGAGTCGCTGCCGAACTGACCGAAGCCGTCGTCGGCGCCGCCGAGGGCGATCTCGGCGGGAGCGAGGGTGACGGGCGGAGCGATGGTGGTCGTCGGGGCCGAGTCGACCGCAGGGACCGTGGTGGCCGTCGGGATCGGCTTCGGTGCGGCCGCGGCCTTCTTGGGCGGCTTGAACCCTGGGGCCAGTGACTCGAATGGCGCCGAGAACGCCTCGGACACCCACACCATGTCGACGGTGTAGCCGCGGTTGACGCCGAGGAAGTTGATGACCACCAGGTCGTAGTCGCCGTGGGGCTTGAACAAGAAGAACTGCTCGGGCTCCTCGGAGCCCGCCGAGTGGGCGGTGTAGTCCTCGCCGTTCTCGTTCTCGTGCCGATCGTCGGTGGTCGGGTTCATGTACATGTAGACGTCCATGTCGTTGGTCGCGAACCCCTCGCTGGGGGCCAGGACCGGGTCCGGCGGCGCCTTGGCCGTGTCCCAGCTCACGGTGACGACCACGAAGTACTCGTCGTCCTCGGTGAGGGTGGGATCCTCCTCGATGGTCACCGGGATGGTGTCGCAGTAGGGCGAGGTGCGGCACGTCTCCTGGTCCTGAGCGTTGCCGGAGGCGTTGTTCCCGGGGATGGGGTCGAAGTCGACGGAGATGGCGCCGTCCTTCTCGAGGAAGATGCGCTCCTGCTCGAAGGCGGACGCGCTCGGCGCGGCGAACGTGAGCCACGAGGCGGCGAGGGTGCACACCAGTGCGCCCAGCGCCGACAGGCGGAAGGTCCGGCGGAGTCGGTGGGTGGTCATCTAGAGAACTCCTGCATCCGGTGGGGCGGCATTGAGGCGGAAGCCGTTGTCGTAGCCGAGGCACGGGTCGCCAGGTGACATCTGGGCAGTGGCGTTCCCGCCCGGGATGTCCTCGGGCAGGTACCGCGTGCCCCCGGCGAAGCGCCAGCAGCCGGGGTCGCTGGCGCCGGGTCGGGCGGCGGGGTCCCATCGGCCGAGCACCAGGTCCTTGACACAGGTGTAGTCGCCGGGGAGGTAGAAGCACGCCGGTACCTGGGGGTCCTGGGACCGGATGGCAGGGATGGCGTGGAAGCCCTTGTCGATGGAGGTCGGGCCCAGGCGGGGACCGGCGACCTGGATGCCGATGAAGAGCTGGCGCAGGCCCTCGTAGAAGTCGCACGCGTAGCCGTTCACGTCCTGGCGGGGCTCGTCGGGCTTCACCGTGCGGTAGGCCTGGAAGCAGATCCGCCGCGTGACGTCGTCGGGCACGAAAGGCTGGTTCGACGTGGTGACGGCGTACTGCCACACCGTCTGGTCCTGGTTGACCTGGTTGCCGTACTCGGCGTCGAGGTCGCCGTCGCCGGCGAGGATCCACTCGGGGTAGTACCCGATCTGCGCGGCGGCCTTGGAGAACTTCGACTCGTAGCCGCCCGGCCAGATGATGGTCGTGATGCCGGCGTTCTGGAACTTGGTCATCGCGTCGAGCGCGTACTGCGGCGTCTGTCGGTTGTCGACGGCGATGCCGGCGGTCGGGAAGGTCGCCTCCTCGGAGATGACGCCGCCGCACGCCTTGAAGCGCTGGACGACCGAGTCCTTGAACTTCTGCAGGCCCTTGAAGCCCGAGTCGGTGGTGTAGAGCAGGCCGAACTTGCGGGGCTCGCCTTGGTAGTCGCCGCTGTGGTCGACGGGGAAGGGCTGGTACTTCTTGCACAAAACGGAGGAGTACTGCTGCGACTGGATCTCGAGGCTGGGCGAGAAGCCCCAGAGAAGCTTCGGGAACCGCTCGTAGAAGCTGGCGTCCTGACCGAGGTAGTCGCCGAAGTTGAGCACGCCGCGCTTGAGCATCGAGTCGGTGTAGGCGTCGATGTTGCCGTGGAACTCGGCGCCGACCACGGTGGCGAACGGGTTGGCCCGCTTGAACACGTCGGCGGCATCGGCTCGGCGGGACTCGGCCGTGCCGTCGGACGGCGAGAAGTAGACGTAGAAGCGGACGAAGCGCCCGTAGGTCTGGTAGCGGGTGTTGAAGTACTCCTGCCACCCGCGGAGCACCCGGATGTAGACGTGCTCGTCGGGTTCCGGGTTGGCGTCGGCACCGGCGAGGTCGAAGAACGCCCGGGTCGGGCGGGCCTCGCGGCCGCGTGAGCTGCCGGTGTCGCCCACGCCACCGTCGATGTAGACGAGGAGGTTGACCTCCTCGGCGTTGACGCCTTGGTAGGTCTCACCGAAGTTGTCGCCGTCGAAGAACGCCACGCAGGGCGGTGCGAGGGGGTCCTCGGTCTGGCGGCCCTCGACGCAGCGGAACTGCGAGACGTTGCCGCCCTGGCCCTTCTCGACGGGCGGCGGGAGCGTGGTGGTGGTGCCGGGGCCGTCGCCGCCGAGCGCGCCGTCTCCGCTCAGGCTCTCGCTGGAGCCGAGGCCGAGCTGGTCGAAGTTGCCGTCGGGCGGGGGCGGGTCGTCGGAGTCCTCGGGGGGGACCGGTGCGAACTCGAGGGTCTGGGTCGGGTTGTTCTGCGGCAGGTTGAGGGCCGACGGCATCACCAGGATGGCGATCAGCAGGCCGGCCAGCATCGACACGAGCGGCGGATAGCGCAGCGCCCAGGTCGAGGACTCGAGCTCGTCCTCGTCATCGAACTCGAGCTCGAGGTCGGGATCGACGACGTCCTCGGTGGTGTCGTTCTCTGGCAGGTCTGCCATCTCGGGGGTGCTCCCTGGCATGTCGCGGCGATACGTCGGTCGTGGGGCTCTCGGTTCTGAGTTCGCTCAGGGTGGCCTGCATTCCTGCCGACGGCGGGCAGAATCGCCGGTCACCTGCGGCACGAACCGGACAAAACGCTAGATGGCCCAGGCGGGCTCTGCATCGCGGGCTGTGTGAACGGCGCGTGACGCACCCCGACCGCCCACCGGTCTGAGCGGACTGACCCGTTCCTGTCGCCCCGAATTCCGTCGATTCGTCCATCTGGTGCGCGATCGGACGTGTGAACGCTGGATTTCCTGGTGACAACGGACAGGAGATGTGCGGTCGGGGGCCGAACCTACAGAGGTCCCCCCGACGCCGACCTGCCTCCGTGGTCCGGTCGCGGCCGTGGGGCGCCGATCTGACACCAGCCCCCGTTCACCCGATGGACGGACGCACGACCGACAAGGGGTCCACGACCATGGCTACTCGAACCGCCCGGAAGCCGTTGCGAGCAACCGAATCCGGCACCGGCATGACGGCTGCGGAGTTCAAGCAGGACTTCGACGCCATCACCGGCAACATCGAGACCGTCATCAAGGGCAAGGCCGACGTGGTCCGCCTGTCGATCTGCGCCATCATCGCCGAGGGCCACATCCTCTTCGAGGACCTCCCCGGCACCGGCAAGTCCATGCTCTCCCGGGCGATCTCCGAGAGCATCAGCGCCGGCAACGCCCGCATCCAGTGCACCCCCGACATGCTCCCCGGCGACATCACGGGTTCGTCGATCTACCGCCAGAACGAGGGCGTGTTCGAGTTCCAGCCCGGCCCGGTGTTCACCAACGTGCTCCTGGCCGACGAGATCAACCGTGCCACCCCGAAGACCCAGTCGGCACTCCTCGAGGCCATGGCCGAGCGTCGGGTCACCGCCGACGGCACCACGTACAACCTGCCCTCACCGTTCCTCGTGCTCGCCACGCAGAACCCCGTCGAACAGGCCGGCACCTTCCCCCTCCCCGAGGCCCAGCTCGACCGCTTCCTCTTCAAGCTGTCGATGGGCTACATGAACCGTGACTCCGAGTTCGAGGTCATGTTCGACAACGCTCGCAGCCTGTCGATCGACGACCTCGAGCCGGTCACCGACCTCGACAACGTCCGGGCGATGATCGACTACGCCGCCACCGTCGAGGTCGCGCCCGAGGTCGGCTACTACATCGTCGACCTGGTCCAGGCCACACGCAACGATGCCGCCATCGCCGCCGGCGGCTCGCCCCGTGCCACCATCGCCCTCCTCAAGGCGTCCCGCACGCTGGCCGCCTCCGATGGTCGCAGCCACGTCTACCCCGACGATGTCCGCGCCGTGCTCCGGCCGGTGCTCGGTCACCGCATCATCCTCAATCCCGACGCCATCCTCCGGGGCGAGAACATCGACGCAGTGCTCGAGCGGATCACCGGCAGCGTCAAGCCGCCCGTGAGCGGTCGTTCGGACCTCACCGCCGTCTCCTGATGGTCGCTGTCGGCACCACCGAGGTGGCCGGGCCGAAGCCGTCGCTCGGTCGTCGACTCCTCAGTCGGCTCGACCGGGTCCGCACGTTCCTCGAACCCGCCAACCTCCGTCGCAGCTACGCCGCGGTCGAGCGCAAGCTCGGCGTCACGCGCGTCGGTGTGGCGGCCGTGTTCGCCGCGGTGCTCATGTGGCTTCTCGCGTACATCGTGGCCGGCACCGCGATGTACCTCTTCGCCTACGGCATCGTGTTGCTCCTCGGCATCTCGATCGCCATCGCGCCGCGTCGGCTCAAGCTCACCGGCGATCGCACCGGCCTGTTCCCGCGGGCCATCGAGGGTGACCGGCTCGACGTCGAGGTCGCCCTGGTCGCCAACAAGACGGTGTCGACGTTCCTGCTCGAAGAGCGGGTCCCGGAGCGCCTCGGGACCACGGTGAAGGTGCCCGTCACCAAGCTCGCCAAGGGCAAGACCGTGTCGCACCGCTACACCCTGCGTGCCGCGCGCCGCGGCGTCTACCAGGTCGGTCCGCTGGTCGCGGTCGCGTCCGACCCCCTCGGCCTGTCCGAGCGCGAGACCGTGGTCGCCGAGCCCTTCGAGCTGTTGGTGCACCCCCGCATCGAGCTCGTCTCCGACCGCCCGCTGTCGCGGTCGCACGAGGACCCGCCCATCCGCCCGCCGGTCTCGCGGCCGTGGCCCTCGGGCGCCGAGTTCTACGGGATGCGCGAGTACCAGCGGGGCGACGACACCCGCAAGATCGTCTGGAAGGCCACGGCCAAGACCGGCAAGGTCATGATCCGTGAGGCCGAGCAGGGCATCACCGACCACATCACGATCATCCTCGACACCGACCGCTCACATCACTCCAGCGACGGCGAGGGCCTCTCCGAGTCGTTCGAGACCGCGGTCCGGGCCGCAGCCAGCCTTGCTGTGCGGCACCTGCGCGAGGGATACGAGATCCGCGTCGAGACCAACGGTGGCCCGCTCACCCGCCACCTCCGCGGCGCCTCGCAGCAGACCGCCATGCTCGACGCCTTCGCCAAGGTCGACCTCGACCGCCAGCCGCTGACCACGGTCATCCAGCGGATGCTGGCCACCAGCCAGCGCGACGCCCACAACATCCTGGTCACCCCTCGACTGAGCGCCGAGACCGCCGCACAGCTCCGCCTCCTGATCCAGACCGGTGTCTCGGTCATGGTCGTCGCCCTGCTCTGGGACGAGGAAGACACCTCGACCATGGGCATCGCCGCCTCGCTCGGTTGCCAGGTCGTCGGCGTGCACCCCGGCCAGGACCTGGCCACCGCATTGTTCAACGAGGTCACGGGAGCCGCACGATGAGCGACCAGGATCCGAATCTCGACCCGCCCGCCGACGAGCTCGACGCCACCGTCATCTCGTCATCCGACATCTCGTCGTCAGGCGAGGGCGATGGTCCCACGGGACCCACTCCGGACGAGTCCGACGACGTCACCGAGCTGAGCCCGTACCGCACGGCGTTCGCCCTGTCCTTCCCGGTGCTGGGCGCGGCCATCATGGCCGGGGGCGTCTTCACCGGCGTCACCCCGCGCATCTATGCCGCCGTCGCCGGTCTCCTCGGCATGGGCCTCGGCCTCGTCGTGGCCCGCACCAAGAAGCCGGTCGTCGCCAACGTGTTGACCGTGACCGGCCTGTTCGCCATCGGCCTGCTGCTCATCGGCCCGGCCAACATCGCCAACGCCGGCGAGCTCGCCTCGGCGGCCGCCGGCGAGGGCGACCTCACCCGGCCGCCCCTCCCGTTCACCCCCGGCTGGCGGGCCATCAGCTCGTGGCTGATGGGCATGATCGGCTTCGCCACGATCTGGCTCGGCGTCGTCGTCCACAAGCGCTCGCTGGCACTGCTCGTGCCCCTCCCGTTCGCCGCGATCGCCGGCATCTCGGTGCCCGACTCCCAGCAGGTCGCGTCCGGCGTGGTCGTGCTGGTGCTGTTCGCCCTCGGTCTCGGCGTGCTGTCCTCGATCAACTCCTTCGAAGGCAGCGAACGCCCTCCGCTCTCGTACGAGCTGCGCAAGATGGCCAAGAGCCTCCCGGTCATCGGCGTCATCACCGTCGCCCTCATCGCGATCTCCCAGACGGGCTTCCTCTTCCCCGACCCGCAGATCGACCCGGCGGAGGAGCCCCAGAAGCCCAAGACCGTGCCCCTCACCGAGGTCGAGGACCGGGTCCTGTTCGAGGTCGGCCCCGACATCGAGTCCGGTGACACCGAGCTCACCGTCTCCGGCCCGTGGCGCATGGGCTCCCTGTCCATCTACGACGGCAGCGATTGGCGCCTCCCGGCCCTCGTCAGCGACGAGTTCGAGGACGTCCCCAACTCCGGCATCATCGACGAAGAGCTCGTCGGTCGCCTCGGTGTCCGCGCCCGCTTCCGGGTGTTCGGTCTCGGCGGCACCGTCCTCCCCGGCCTCCCGCTCTCCGCGGTGATCCAG
Source organism: Acidimicrobiales bacterium (assembly GCA_041618235.1). Taxonomy (GTDB): domain Bacteria; phylum Actinomycetota; class Acidimicrobiia; order Acidimicrobiales; family Salinilacustritrichaceae; genus Salinilacustrithrix. The sequence continues at coordinate 2,317 of JBFJNI010000043.1, read as the reverse complement.
TCGTCCGGCGCCGACCTCGCCTACGACGCCAACACCGGCAACGTCCGGATTGCCACCGGCCAGGTCCGCTCGGGCCAGGTGTATCGCATCGCCGCCGCCGCACTCCCCAGCGTCGACGACCTGCGCGGTCTCGGGGCCAACCTCGACCTCGAGCCCGAGCTGATGGCGCTCACCGAGATCCCCGACGCACCGCCGGCTGCCCAGGCGCTCATCGACGAGGCCACCACCACCTACGACAACCAGTGGGATCGCTTCGACTTCCTCCGCACCTACGTGCTCGACAACGTCGTCGCCACGGGTGCCGGCACCCCGGCCTCGATCCCGCCGGCTCGGGTCCAGGAGATCCTCGGTGACACGCTCGAGGCCTCGCCCTACGAGATCGTGGCCATGCAGGCCATGTTCGGCCGCTGGATCGGCATCCCATCTCGCATCGGGTTCGGCTTCGACGGTGGCGACCTCAACGGTGCCGTCCTCGAGGTCCGCCCCCGCAACGGTGCCAGCTTCGTCGAGGTCAACTTCCCGGGCTTCGGCTGGTTGCCCGTGCTCGGCACGCCGAAGCAGGCCAAGCCCACGGTGGGAACCGACCCCGGCCAGCAGCAGGTCGACCCCAACATCCTCCCGAGCAACGACACGGCCGTGCAGATCTATCTGCCGTCGCTGCTCGACCCGCCGTCGACGCTCACCAAGCAGCTCCAGATCGCGGTGCTCATCTTCGCCGGCATCGCGCTGCTCGTCCTGGTCCTCTACCTGGCGACCCCGGTGATCCGCAAGGCTCGTGTCCGGTCCCGCCGCCGGGCAGCAGCACGCGCGGACGGACCGCGGGCGCGGGTGGCGCTGGCGTATGCCGAGTGGCGCGACCACGCCGGTGACTTCGGCTTCCGGAACCCCAACGACACGCCGCTGATGTACCTGTCCCGGTTCATCGAGGACCCCGAGCACACCGAGCTCGCATGGCTCACGACCCGAGCCCTCTGGGGTGATCTGCGCGACGGCTGCGACGACCGCACGGCCGCGGCGGCCGAAGAGCTCAGCCGCGCGCTGCGCCGGCGCCTCTCGGGGGCGCAGCCCAGCTCGATGCGCTTCGTCGCCGCGGTGTCCCGCGTGTCGCTCAAGGAGCCCTTCGCCCCGGCCACCGATCTCACCCGGCCCGCGTCGGTTCCATCCAACGGGTCGTCCCCGTCGAGCAACGGTGACCCATCCGAATCCAGTACCCGCCGTATCGGCCGCCGACGCCAGCGGGGCGCCGACGACAGTTCCATCGTCCTCGTCGAGGAGGAGCACGACCGTGTCCCCACGCCGCTCTAGCCGCACCCCCATCGTCACCGCGCTCGGCGTCGGCCTGCTGGCCGCCGCGTGTGTGAACGCGGGCGCCCCCGGTGTCGACATCCAGGCCCTGCAGGCCGACATCGCCTTCGGTTTCGAGGCTCCGGCCGAGGACGCGCCGATCGCGCCCATCACCGGTGTTCCCGAGACGGTCGGTGGGTCGAACGACGCGTTCATCTCCGACGGCTCCGTGCTGGTGCCGTTCCGCAACGACTTCGCCGACCGATTCAAGGAGATCCTGCGCATCGCCGCGCCGCCGCCCACCACCAAGTGCCCGGCGGCGCCGATCGGAGCGTCGGCCTCCAAGCAGGCACCGGAGGACGTCACGGACCTGCCGGTCGAAGGCGTGTACCGCTGGGTCCGCGACATCAAGATCGTCACCGAGACCGGAGGCGGCGCGCAGCTCGAGCTCACCGAGACCGGCTTCGAGAGCCGACTCGTCCGTGCGGTCAAGGAGCTCGGTGCCGGCACCGACGTCGACGCCACCGACCCCACCACGCCGCAGGGAAAGCGCTTCACCTACGAGACCGTGGCGCCCACCATCGACGGCCGGACCCTCATCAGCGAGTGGCTGGTCAACACCCAGCCCGTCTCGCGTGGCCAGAACGTCAACCAGGACCCCGAAGGCATCACCCGATCGGCCGAGGGCGTCGCCGAGAGCTCCGGTGCGCCGATCGACATCCCCGACGAGGCGCAGGAGAACCTGCCCGGAGGCCAGCGCATCCAGACGGGCGAGCCCAACCGGGGCCTCGTGCTGCTCGACGAGCGCGCGGTCGACGGCAATGGCGCCGAGCAGGGGTCCTTCACCCCGTCGCCGCCGCTGCTCTACCTGCCCCTGCCGGTGCAGGCCGGCTCCTTCTGGGAGTCGACCAGCGTCGACGCCACCTCCGGTGAGACCCGGCGGATCGAGGGCCGGGTGAACGAGCGTCGCTCGGTCGATGCCTGCGGCACCCTCATCGACGGCTGGCTGGTCGAGATCGACGAGCTCCGCTCC
>JBFJNI010000042.1:0-28457 GCA_041618235.1 Acidimicrobiales bacterium | reverse complement strand
GGACGACTTCGAGGGGCTCGTCCTGCGCGGCGAGGGCTGGCAGCTCACCCGTCGTGCGCTCGATCGCTACCGCTGCGACAGTGCGCTGGTCGCCACCCTGTTCGCGGGTCGAACCAAGGTGCTCGATGCCAACACGGCGTCTGAGCAGTTCTCCCGCAGGCAGCGCCGGGCCATCGCCGCCCGCCATCCCACCTGCGTCGGCTACGGCTGCACCGTCCCTGCGCACCGCTGCGACCTCCACCACGTGGAGCCCCGCAGCCAGCACGGCCCCACGACCGTCGCCAATGGCGCGCCCAAGTGCCGGTTCCACCACCGGCTCATCCACCAGTGCGGCTGGAGTCTCGAGCAGGAATCCGACGGCACCTGGACCACGGTCGACCCGCAGGGCAACCGCTGGAACGATCGAAGACCGCCCGACCAGATCGCCTGATGACCCGACCCTGCGCCCGGTCGGGTCTCCGGCGCGCCTGAGTAGACCTCAGATGCCTTCGAGGTCGTCGAGCAGGTTGCGCAGCGCTCGACGGGCTTGCTCGCGGTGGTCGCCCAGGGTGCGCCGGCCGGCGAAGGCGCCCAGCGTGCCGAGCGCACCGGCGAGCGGCAGACCTCCGAGGGCGAAGGCGACCTCGCCCGTGATGAGCGCGGCGGCGGCGCCGAGGGCCGGCGTCACCGCGGTGGGGACGATGACCACACCGGTGCGCAGGCCCCGGCGCATGTCGTCGAACACGGCCTCGAGCCGCACGATGCTGTCGTCGCCCCCCGCTGCCGCGGCCGACACGACCACGGCATCGAGCTCGCCGAGGCGAAGTCGTTTGCCGATGCGGCCGTCGACCTTTCGCCGTACCTTGGCGCCGAGGTCGTCGCGGGGTCGCCAGATCTCGGTGTTGCCCTGACGCTCGCTGCGGACCAGGAGCTGACCTTTCAGCCAGGCGACCACGCGGTCGTGGGCCTGTTGGCGGGGGAGTGGCACGGTACGGGTCTCGACCACGCGTGACGGCCCGAGTACACCGCCCGTGGACTCTCGGGTGCCGAGCACCCCGGCGTCGTGCTCGGCCAGCGCCAGCTCGACCGCTCGACGCTCGATGCCGACCTCGGCCGCGGCGTCGGCGAGGGCGCGACGGTCGAGTCCCGGTGCGTCGGGACCACCGACGCCCAGCTCGGCGGCTCGCCGCAGCACCTCGTTGGCCTCGTCCGGGCCCAGCTCGTTGCTCACCACGTCACCTTCGGCACGCCGACCATCCTGCCCTGTCGGCACCCGGAACAGCAGCGCGTAGCGTGGCCGTCGTGCACGTCCACCACCTCACGTCGGTCGACGGCGAGATCGTCTTCGACATCGAGCCCGAGATCGCCGGCATCACCGCCGGCGGCACCCGGGTGGCCGACGGCGTCACCGTCGACGAGGTCGCGCTGCTGGCGCGGGCGATGACCTACAAGTTCGCCGTGTTCGAGCAACGACTCGGAGGTGCCAAGGCCGGGATCCGGCCCCGGCTGATCGACACCCACGCCGACGCCATGGCCCGGTACTGCGACGAGATCCGGCCGCTCGTCGAGGCCCGGACGTTCCTCACCGGCGCCGATCTCGGAACCGTGACGTCCGACTTCGACCCGCTGCGCCCGCCCGGGTCGACCTCCGTGTTCGACGAGGTCATCGACGGCGTCGGGTTCGAGGAACTGGTGACGGGCCGTGGCGTGCTGGCGGCCGCCGATGCCTGGCTCGGCGGACTGGAGGGTCGAACCATCGCCCTCGAGGGATTCGGCGCGGTCGGTGGTGGCGTCGCCCGGGACGCGATGCGCCGAGGCGCTCGCCTGGTGGCCGTGTCCACGGTCGAGGGTGCGGTCGCCGACGGCACCGGGCTCGACGTCGACGCCCTGTTCGAGGCCCGTGCCGAGCACGGTGAGCGATTCGTCCACCACCTCGACCTCGAGGTCCACCGACCTGCCGAGCTGCACCGCCTTCCGGTCGACGTCCTGATCCCCGGAGCGCGCACCGGGGTCTACGACGCCGAGGTCGCGAGCAGGGTCCGGGCACGGGTGATCGTCCCTGCCGCCAACGTCCCGTACACCGAGGCTGGGCTCGCTGTGCTCCGAGCGGCCGGCGTCACGCCGCTGCCCGACTTCGTCTGCAACGGCGGAGCCGTCCTGGCCTACCGGTCGCCGCCCGGGCTGCCGGTCCACGAGGTCCTCGCCAGGGCCGATCGCCTCATCGCCGAGCGGATCGCCGACGCCAAGGTCGCGCGCATGGATCCATTCGCCCACGCCGTGCTCATGGCCGAGACGTTCCTCAGCACCTGGATCCCGACCGAGCACCGGCCACCGGGCCCTGCCCTGGCCGGAACGACCGCCACGTGAGCGACGACCTGTTCGCGGCCGCCGCCAGCGCCCGCCTCGAGTCGCGCCAGCCCCTCGCGGCGCGCCTCCGTCCGCGCTCGCTCGACGACATCGTCGGCCAGGAGCACCTGCTCGGCGCCGGCAAGCCCCTGCGCACACTGGTCGAGGGCGACCGGCTCAGCTCCGCACTCCTCTGGGGCCCGCCCGGGACCGGCAAGACGACCCTCGCCCAAGCGGTCGCCGCGCACACCGAGAAGGTGTTCGTGCAGCTGTCGGCCGTGACCGCCACGGTCAAGGACGTGCGCGAGACCGTGGCATCCGCCCGGCATCGACTCGGGGAGCAGGGGAGGGGAACGATCCTCTTCCTCGACGAGATCCACCGCTTCAACAAGGCCCAGCAGGACGCGCTGCTCCCCAGCGTCGAGGAGGGCCTGGTCGTCCTCATCGGTGCCACCACCGAGAACCCGTACTTCGAGGTCAACGCACCGCTGCGGTCCCGCTCCACGCTGTTCCGGCTCGAACCGCTCACCGTCGAGGCCGTCCGCGAGTTGCTCCGGCGGGGTCTGGCGGCCGAGCAGGCCGTGGCCGACGACGAGGCGCTCGCCCATCTCGCCGAACGCGCCGGCGGCGACGGCCGCCAGGCCCTCACCGCCCTGGAGGTCGCGGTCGCGCTCGCGGCGGCCCGCGACGAGCGCCCGATCTCCGTGTGCCTCGCCGATGCCGAGGCCGCGCTCGGCACCAACGCGCTCCGCTACGGCGTCGACGACCACTACGACGTGGTCTCCGCCTTCATCAAGTCGATCCGCGGCTCGGATCCCGACGCCGGCCTGTACTGGCTGGCCCGCATGGTCGAGGCCGGCGAGGACGCCCGCTTCATCGCCCGCCGGCTGGTCATCCTCGCCTCGGAGGACATCGGGATGGCCGACCCGATGGCGTTGGTGGTGGCCAACGCCGCCGCCCACGCGGTCGAGTTCGTGGGCCTGCCCGAGGCCGGGCACAACCTGGCTCAGGCCGTGGTCCACCTGGCGACGGCGCCCAAGTCGAATCGGGTCGCAAAGGGCTGGTGGGCCGCCCGCACCGACGCCCGCGACCTTCCGGCTGGTGAGGTGCCCGCCCACCTGCGCGACGGCCACTACCAGGGCGCCGAGGCGCTGGGGCACGGCAAGGGCTACCGCTATCCCCACGACGACCCCCGGGGCTGGGTCGAGCAGGAGCACCGCCCGCCGGCCGTCGCCGGCCGCACCTACTACGAGCCGTCGCCCCACGGTTTCGAGGCCGAGATCGCTCACCGGCTCGACCGACGCCGACAGGATCGACCGGAACCGCCTGAATCCGCGGACCCCCCGCGCCGGTAGGATCGTCCGCCGTGAGAGCTGACGAACTCCGCCGCGCCTGGACCGACTTCTTCGTGGCGCGCGGGCACACCCCGGTGCCCTCCGCCGGCCTCATCCCGCACCACCCGTCGGCCCCGATGTTCACCAACTCGGGGATGATGCAGTTCGTGCCCTACTTCCTCGGCGAGGAGGAGGTGCCGTTCGATCCCGCCCGGGCCACGTCGGTCCAGAAGTGCGTCCGCGCCGGCGGGAAGCACAACGACCTCGACGCCATCGGTCGGTCGATGCGCCACCTCAGCTTCTTCGAGATGCTGGGCAACTTCAGCTTCGGCGACTACTTCAAGGCCGAGGCCATCCCGTGGGCGTGGGAGTTCGTCACCGAGGTGCTCGGCCTCGACGGCGACCGCGTCTGGGTCACGGTGCACACCTCCGACGACGAGGCCGAGGAGATCTGGGCCGATGCGGTCGGCTTCCCGCGCGAGCGCATCCAGCGTCTCGACAAGGACAACTTCTGGGAGATGGGCGACATCGGGCCCTGCGGCCCGTCGTCCGAGCTCTTCTGGGACTTCGGCCCCGGGGTCGGTCCCGAGGGTGGCCCGGCCAACCCGGCGGCCGAGGAGCGTTACGTCGAGTTCTGGAACCTGGTGTTCCCGCAGTACATACGGGTCGAGAGCGGCGAGCTCACCGACATGCCCAACCCGGGCATCGACACCGGCGCCGGCCTCGAGCGCATCCTGGGCATCCTCGCCGACAGCCCCAGCCTCTACGCCGCCGACACCCTTTCGGTGCTCACCGATCGCGCCCAGCAGGTCACCGGCAAGAGCTTCGGCGCCGACCGCCTCAGCGACGTCGCGCTCCGGCTGATCGCCGACCACACCCGGTCGGTGGCGTTCCTGATCTCCGACGGCGTCATGCCGTCCAACGAAGACCGCGGGTACGTGCTGCGTCGGGTGCTGCGCCGGGCCGTCTACTTCAGCTACCTGCTGGGCGTCGAGAAGCCCGTGCTCCCGCCGATGATCGAGTCCTGCGTCGAGCTCATGGGCGGCGCCTACCCCGACCTGGCCGCCAACGCCGACTCGGTGCTCACCATCGTCAGCCGCGAGGAATCCCGGTTCCGTCAGACCCTCAAGACCGGCTCGACCATGCTCGACACCGAGCTCGACAAGCTGGGCGAGGGCGAGGGTCGGGTCCTCGACGGTGCGGTGGCGTTCCAGCTCCACGACACCTACGGCTTCCCGCTCGAGGTCACCCAGGAGATCCTCGCCGAGCAGGGCGTCGATCTCGATGTCGACGGCTTCGATGCCGCCATGGCCGACCAGCGCGCACGAGCCAAGGCCGGCGCCAAGGGTGGCACCGTCGCCATCGGCGACGAGGTCGACGCGTTCCGGGCCGTGCTCGCCGAGACCGGACCCACCGAGTTCGTCGGTCGCGACCAGAACGAGATCGTCACCACCGTGGTCGGCGTCGTTCCGGGACCCACCAGCGACGACGCCGGAGGTCGTGCCGGCACCGTGTCGATCTTCCTGCAGGCGTCGCCCTTCTACGCCGAGGCCGGTGGCCAGATCGGCGACACCGGTGAGATCCGTGGTCCCGACGGGCGCGCCGAGGTGCTCGACACGGTCTACGCCCTCCCGGGTCTGCACCAGCACGTGGCCCGCATCGTCGAGGGCACCATCGACGCCGGCGACCAGGTCACCGCGGCCATCGACCACGAGCGACGCGACGCCATCCGTCGTCACCACACCGGCACCCATGTCCTCCACTGGGCGCTGCGCGAGGTGCTGGGCGACCACGTCAAGCAGCAGGGCTCGCTGGTCGAGCCCGACCGCCTGCGGTTCGACTTCAGCCACTTCGAAGCGCTCACCGACGACCAGATCGCGGCCATCGAGGACCTCACCAACCGCGAGATCCTCACCAACGCCGAGGCGCACCACTACGAGACCACGATGGACGAGGCCCGCGCCAAGGGCGCCATCGCGTTCTTCGGCGACAAGTACGGCGACATCGTCCGGGTCCTCGAGGCCGGCTCGCACTCCATCGAGCTGTGCGGCGGTACGCACGTGCACCGGCTCGGCGACATCGGGCCCATCAAGATCGTCGGCGAGGAGTCCGTCGGCTCCAACCTGCGGCGCCTCACTGCCGTCGCGGGCACCGGCCCCATCGACCGCCTGCGCGAGCGCGAGCACGAGCTCGTCGCCGTCGCCGACGCCGCCGGCGTGCCGGTCACCGACGTCACCGCTGGAGTCGTCCGCCTCCGCGAGCAGCTCAAGGCCGCCCAGGACGAGATCAAGCAGCTGCGCAAGCAGGTGTCGGCCGGGCGCGCCGGCGAGCTCGCCGCATCGGCGGTGAACGGCATCGTCGTGGCCCAGGTCGACGGCGTCGAGCGCAACGACCTCCGCGACATGGCCGTCTCGCTGCGAGACCAGCCCGGGGTCACCGCCGTGGTGCTCGGCGGCGTTCCCGACGGCGGGGGAGCGGCCATCGTCGCCGCCACCACCGACGAGTCCGGCCTGCACGCCGGCGAGGTGCTCGCCGAGGCCAAGAAGCTGATCCAGGGTGGCGGCAGCAACGATGCTCGTCTGGTCATGGCCGGAGGCAAGAACGCCGATGGCGTCGCCCCCGCACTCGACGCGGTCCGAGCCGCGCTCGGTCAGTAGGCCGCCAGGTGCGAGCCATCGGTGTCGATCTCGGCACCAAGCGCATCGGTGTCGCAGTCTCGTCCGGGACGCTGGCCACCCCCTACGAGGTGGTCCAGCGCTCCGGCGACAAGGCGCGCGACCATCGCCGCATCGCCGAGCTCGTCGCCGAGGCCGAGGCCGAGATCGTGGTCGTCGGCCTGCCGCTGTCGCTCGACGGCAGCATCGGGAAGGCCGCGCAGCGCGCCCTCGACGAGGTCGACGCGATGGCCACGGCCCTCGACGTCCCCGTCGAGACGTGGGACGAACGGCTCTCGACGGTCACGGCCGAGCGGTCGCTGATGGAACAGAACATGCGGGCGCAGGCACGACGGCGGGTGGTCGACAAGGTCGCCGCTGCCGTCATCTTGCAGTCATGGCTCGATGCCCGGCCGAACGTCGGCGGGGCGCTGGAGGAACGATCATGAACGACTGGAACGACCGACCCGACCCGTTCGACGACGGATACGACTCGGCCCACGACCCCGCCAGCGACTGGGCGGACGCTCCCGCGGATCCCGTCGCCGACGAAGGTCAGTGGGTCGACTACCGCGAGCCGATGAGCGGGAGGAAGCGCCTGGTCATCGTCCTGGCGTCCATCCTCGCCCTCGTCGTCTTCGCCGCCGGTGCCACCTACGTCTGGGTCCAGCGCCAGATCGATCCGCCCGGCGCGGCCGGCGAGGTGGTCGAGGTCGAGATCGTCTCCGGCTCGACCACCGAGGACATCGGCCGCGTACTCCACGACAACGACGTGATCGCCTCTGCTTCGGTCTGGAACTACTGGACCCGTCTCAACGACAAGGGCCCGTTCCAAGCCGGGTTGTACGAGTTCCAGCGCAACTCGTCGTTCGACGAGGCGGTCGCCGTGCTCGAAGGTGGGCCTCGTCCGCCTGAGACCGACTCGCTCACGATCCCCGAGGGCCTCACGATCCCCGAGATCGTGGCCCGCCTGTCGGATCCCGAGCTCGGCATCGAGCGGTGGGACGCCGCCGTGCTGACCGAGGCGCTCGCCTCGGGCGAGATCCGGTCGCGGTACCAGCCGGCCGATCAGCCGTCGATGGAGGGGATGCTGTTCCCCGACACGTACCAGGTCGCCGACGATGCCGACGAGCGCACGTTCCTTCGTCGGCTCGTCACCGAGCTCGACAACACCCTCTTCGGTCTCGACGTCGAGACGGTGGCGCCGCAGTTCGGGCTCACCCCCTACGAGATCGTCGTCGTCGCCTCCCTCATCGAGGAGGAGGCTCGGGTACCCGAAGAGCGCCCGATGATCGCCCGGGTGATCTACAACCGGCTCGAGCAGGGCATCCCCCTCGGCATCGACGCCACCTCCCGCTACGAGGCCGAGATCTCGGGCCGGAGCCGCGACGACTTCGACTTCGACTCCGACTCGCCCTACAACACACGTCGAGTCGCCGGTCTGCCGCCCACGCCGATCGCCGCCGCGGGTCGAGCATCGATCGCGGCCGCGTTGGCCCCGGCCGAAGGCGACTGGATCTACTACGTCCTCGCCGACGAGGCGGGCAACCACGTGTTCACCGAGTCGTTCAGCGAGTTCAACCGGGCCAAGGCCGAGTGCAAGCGCAAGGGCCTCGGCTGCGGATGAGCCTGTCGGGTCAGACCCGCCTCGCTGCCGTCATCGGCTGGCCCGTTCGCCACTCGCGCTCGCCGGCCATCCACAACGCTGCCTTCGCAGCCCGCGATCTCGACTGGATCTATCTGGCGCTCCCGGTGGAACCGGGTCAGGTCGCGCCCGCGGTCGCGGGCATGCGAGCGCTGGGGATCGAGGGCCTGTCGGTCACGATGCCCCACAAGACCAGCATCATGGCCGCGCTCGACCGATGCTCGGCCGACGCCATCGCCCTCCGAGCGGTGAACTGCGTGCGCCGCGATGGCGACCGCCTGATCGGCGAGAACACCGACGGTGGCGGCTTCATCGACGCGCTCCGTCTCGATGAGGACCTCGACCCCTCGGGGATGCGTTGCACGGTCGTCGGCGCCGGTGGGGCCGCCCGTGCCGTCGTACGATCGCTCGCGGGCGCCGGCGCGGCCCGGGTGGCCGTCATCAACCGCAGTCCGGCCCCGGCGGCCCACGCGGCGGCGCTGGCCGGCGACGTCGGCGCGGTCGGCGGCCCGGCCGACCTGGCCGAAGCCGACCTCTTGGTCCAGGCGACACCCGTCGGGATGGGCGACGACACCGGCCTGGCGTTCGACGTCGATGCCGTCCGCGGCGATGCCGTCATCGTCGATCTCGTCTATCACCCCCTGGAGACGCCGCTCTTGGCGGCGGCGAGGTCCCGTGGCCAGCGGACGGTCGGAGGTCTCGGAATGCTGGTGCACCAGGCGGCGAGGGCCTTCGAGGCATGGACCTCCATCGAGGCTCCACGCGACGCGATGTGGGCCGCCGCCAAGGGAGAAATCCGCCGAAACGCCGCCGACGACGCCTGATTCTCCGATTTCTCCGTGAATCTCCTTCAGTCCGGAGCTCGCGCTGCCGATGAGGTCGTTGCGACGGATTTGCACGCGCAGCCCCAGGAGGATTGACCGTGGCCCTGCAAGGGACACTCGAGACGTTCACGGTGCCGGATGTCCTCCGGTTGCTGGCAACGACCAGGAAGACCGGACTCTTCGCGCTCGAGGGCGACCGCGGCACGGGCAAGGTGTGGCTCGACGAGGGCTGCATCGGCGGGGTGACCTCCGATCGCGAGCACGGTGGCGACATCGATTCGGTCCTCTTCGACCTGCTCCGCTTCAAGACCGGCGCGTTCCGCTTCGTCCCCGACGAGGCGCCGCCCGAGTCCAGCGCCATCGGCGACGACCAGGACGGCGCCGTCGACCACGCGCTCGACCGGGCCGAACAGCTGCTCGTCGAGTGGCGCGAGATCGAGTCGGTCGTCCCGTCGCTCGACGCCTGGGTCCGTCTGCTTCCCGACCTCCACGAGGAGTCGGTCACGATCGAGGCCAACCTGTGGAGCGTCCTGGCGGTCCTCGGCGGAGGCTCCACCGGTCGCCGCGTCGGCGCCGATCTCGACCTCGGTGAACTCGACGCCTGCCGTCGCTTGCGCGACCTGGTCGAGCTGGGTGTGGCCGAGGTCGACACCGAGTTCGTGAGCGCCGAGGAGCGCATGGGCCTGTCGACGTTCTCGCCGGCTCCGATGGATCCGCCGCCCCCGCCGCCCCCGCCGATGGCCGATCCCGGCCACCAGTACGAGGGCTTCGGGCCGGACAGGCCGGAGCAGACCGGATTCGACGAGCCCGTGCTCGTCGACCACGACCTCTCGAACGACGAGGTCGCGACGCTGGGCATGGACCTGGCGAGCTTCGTGGCGCGTCCGGCAGAGCCGGAGGTGGAGGGCGAAATCTCCGAGTTCGACCACGAAGAGGACCACGACGACGAGCCGATCGACCTCGCCTCGCGGCTGAACGGATCGGCACACGACTCGTTCGAACTCGAGTCTGACGACGCAGTCTCCTTCGGGCACGACGAGGTCGAGGCCCACGGCGAAGAGCACGACGATCTGGACCAGGACCACGAGGACGGCCACGCCGACGAGCACGCCGATGCCGACGAGTTCCTGTCGCAGTTGGCGAACCTGAGCCCGAAGGCGGCGGCGGCGATCGAGGCGACCAACGGCGCCGACGCCGACGACCTGGGTGCTCCGGTCATGGACGAGCCCCAGCATGCCGTCGGCGACGCCGACGAGAACTCGACCGACGAGGGCGACGAGGAGATCAACAAGAACCTCCTCCTCAAGTTCCTCTCGTCGGCCAAGAACTGATCGCCCTCCCGAATCGGTGCGCCACGCGCCCGTAGGGTGACGCAGTGGACGTCGCCCAGGTCGTGATCGCCGCCCTCGTCGGGGTGCCGGTGGGCTCCGTGCTCAACCGGTTGATCGTGCGCGAGCCCGGCTACGTCATCACGGACCCCGGCGACCTCCCCGAGGACGCCGACCCCGCCCTGCTCGAAGAGCTCGAACCCGTCCCGGACGACCTCGACGAGGTCCCGCTGCTGGCGATCGTCCGCCCCGGTACGTGGTGGCGGCGGTGGTTCCCGATCACCGAGCTGGCGACCGCTGGGCTCTTCGCGCTGACCGTGGCCCGCCTGGGCGCAGGCAGCTTCGCGTTGGCGGTCCTGGTGCTCGTCGCCGCGCTGGTCACCCTGGCGGCGGTCGACTTCCGCGTGTACCGGATCCCGGATCGCCTGAACTTCCCCTCGATGGCGGTCGGGCTGGCCGCGATCGCGGCCGTGTCCGTGTATCAGGGGGTGCCCGAGGCGATCTTCGGGGCCGTCGCCGGCGGCATCTCCTATGCGGGCGTGCTGTTCCTCGCCCACATCGCCTACCCGAGGGGCATGGGCTGGGGCGACGTGAAGCTCGCGTGGCTGATGGGCTTCTTCCTCGGCTGGGCCGGGTGGCAGGACGGGTCGCTCCTGGCGCAGTTCGTCTACTCGTTCCGCTTCGTGCTGTTCGGCGCAGCGCTCGGGTCGCTGGTCGGGGTGATCATCGGCGGCGGATATGCGCTCGTCCGCCGATCGGCCAAGGCGGTCTTCCCGTATGGGCCTTCGCTGGCGATCGGCTGCCTCATCGTCGTGCTGTGGGCGTCGGAGCTGCGCTGAACGCTTCGTCGGCGCCTCGACCTCCGCTCTACGCTCGCCCCGATGCTGCGCTACCTCACCGCTGGTGAATCCCATGGCCAGGGCCTCGTCGTCATCGTCGAAGGCCTGCCCGCCGGTCTGCCGATCACGGTCGAGGAGATCCAGGGTGAGCTCGCTCGCCGGCGCCTCGGCTATGGCCGCGGGCCTCGGATGCGCTTCGAACAGGACGAGCTGACCCTCATCGGCGGCGTCCGTCACGGGCGTACGTTGGGCTCGCCGGTCGCCATCGAGATCGCCAACAGCGAGTGGAAGCGGTCGGACAAGTGGCATCAGGAGATGTCGCCGGCACCGGGTCGTACCGAGCGCCCCGAGACCCAGCCCCGGCCCGGCCACGCCGACCTCGCCGGCATGCAGAAGTACGGCTTCGACGACGCCCGCGACGTCCTCGAGCGCGCCTCGGCCCGTGAGACCGCGGCCCGTGTGGCTGCCGGCACGCTCGCCAAGGCGCTGATCTCGCACCTGGGCATCCAGGTCGTCAGCCACGTGATCCAGATGGGCCAGGCACGTTCGACGTCCGAGGTACGTCCCGGTCCGGGCGATCTCGAGACGGTCGACGCCAACGAGGTGCGCTGCTTCGACGAGCCATCGTCGGCGGCGATGATCGACGAGATCAAGGCCGCGGCCAAGGAGGGCGACTCGCTCGGCGGCGTCGTCGAGGTGCTCGCGTACGGCGTGCCCGTCGGACTCGGCAGCCACGTGCACTGGGACCGCAAGATCGACGCGCTGATCGCCCAGGCGCTGATGAGCATCCAGGCCGTCAAGGGCGTCGAGGTCGGTGACGGCTTCGAGGTGGCCGGCCGGCGGGGGAGTGCAGCGCACGATCCCATCTCGTGGTCCGACACCGACGGCTACGTGCGCGAGTCCACGCTCGCCGGTGGTGTCGAAGGCGGCATCTCCTCGGGCGAGCTGGTCGTGGCGCGTGCGGCGATGAAGCCGCTGGCGTCGCTCAACAAGCCCACGCTGAAGACGGTCGACACCGTCACCAAGGAAGAGACCGTGTCGTTCAAGGAGCGCACCGACGTCACGGCGGTGCCGGCCATGGGCGTCGTCGCCGAGACGATGCTGGCGCTCGTGCTGGCCACCGAGGCGATGCGCAAGTTCGGTGGCGACTCGATCGACGAGTTCCGCCGAAACCACGCGGCCTTCGTCGCCTCGCTGTGACCGAGCGGGTCGACCCGGTCCACGCCCCACCGGTCCACGTGGTCCTGGTCGGGCTGATGGCGACGGGCAAGTCCACCGTCGGACGACTCGTGGCCGAGGCGCTCGGCCGTCCGCTCCTCGACAGCGACGCCCAGGTCGAGGCTCGCGCGGGCCGGTCCGTTCGAGAGATCTGGCGCACCGACGGCGAGGAGGCGTTCCGCCGCCTCGAGGCCGATGCGCTCGCAGCCGCGCTCGACGCCGCTGCCCCGTCGGTGATCGCCGCCGCCGGGGGCGTGGTCCTGGCCGAGCGGAACCGTGACCGACTCCGTGGAGCCGACGTCGATGTCGTCTGGCTCCGGGCCGACGTCGACACCCTGCTCGAGCGGGTGCGATCGGCGGGCGACACCCACCGTCCCCTCCTCGACGACGACCCCGCGGGCATGCTGGAGCGCATGGCCACCGACCGCACGGCGCTGTACCAGGAGGTCGCAGACCTCGTCGTCGACGTCGACGACCGTTCGCCGGCCGAGGTCGCGGCCGAGGTGCTCAGCGCCATCAGCGGAGCAGTGTCGTGATCCGGGTCGAGGTGCTGTTGGGCGATCGCAGCTACGACGCACTCGTCGGCCGTGGTGTGCTCTCCGAACTCGCCGCCCTGCTGCCGTCGGGTGTCCGCCGGGCCGCCGTCGTCACCCAGTCGGCCATCGGTGTCACGGTCGACCCCGGTGTCGAGCACCGGGTGTTCACCATCGGCGAGGGCGAGGGTGCCAAGTCGCTGTCCACCATCGAGCAGCTGTGCCGCTCGTGGGCCACGTGGGGACTCACGCGGGCCGACGTCGTCGTCGCGGTCGGCGGGGGCGTCGTCACCGACACGGCCGGATTCGCGGCGGCCAGCTATCACCGGGGCGTGCCGGTGGTCCACGTACCCACCACGTTGCTCGGCATGATCGACGCGGCCATCGGCGGCAAGACGGGCGTCAACCTGCCCGAGGGCAAGAACCTCGTCGGTGCCTTCTGGCAGCCGTCGGGCGTTCTCTGCGACCTCGACGTCCTCGCGACGTTGCCGCCACGCGAGCATCGCTCGGGCATGGGTGAGCTCATCAAGTACCGCTTCCTGCCCGGCGGCGAGGATCTCGACGCCCTCGAGTTCGACCAGCAGGTCGCCCGCTGCATCGCGATCAAGGCCGACGTGGTCGCCTCGGACGAGCGCGAGGGCGGCCGACGGGCGATCTTGAACTACGGCCACACGCTGGCCCACGCCATCGAGACCGCCGGGACCTACGACCTCCGCCACGGCGAGGCGGTCGCGGTGGGGCTGGTGTACGCCGCCGAGCTGGCCCGGCGCCTCGGCCGCATCGATGACGAGCGCGTCGAGGTCCATCGGCGACTCGTCGCCCGCCACGAGCTCCCGGGACAGCTGCCGGAGGGCCTCGGCGCCGCCGAGCTCGTCACCCTGATGGGCCGCGACAAGAAGGCACTCGACGGGCTCACCTTCGTGCTCGACGGACCCGACGGCGTCGAGGTCGTGACCGGCGTCGAACCCGACCTCGCCCTCGCTGCGCTGGAGGACATCCGATGACTTCGATCCTGTTGCTGAGTGGACCCAATCTCAACCTGCTCGGGACACGCGAACCCGAGATCTACGGCACCGCGACGCTCGACGACCATGTCGCCTCGGCCACGGCCGCGGCCGACCGCCACGGCCTCGAGCTCGTGCACCTCCAGTCGAACCACGAAGGCGAACTGGTCGAGGCCGTCCACGCCGCTCGCGGCAGCCACGCGGCCATCGTGATCAACGCCGGCGCCTTCACCCACTACGCCTGGGCCGTCCACGACGCCCTCGCGGCGTTCGAGGGCCCGATCGTCGAGCTCCACCTGTCCAACCCGGACACCCGCGAGGCGTGGCGGCACACGTCGGTGGTGTCGCCGGTGGCCACCGGCATCATCTCGGGCTTCGGCGGCCACGGGTACGAGCTGGCCATCGATGCCGCCGCGAGGCTCCTCGATGCCTGAGCTCGCACCGCTCGACATCGCCGGGCGCATTCCACGCCTCCGCGAGCAGCTCCCCGTCGAGGGTTGCGATGCACTCGTCGTGACTGACGTCGTGAACATCCGCTACCTCACCGGCTTCACCGGGTCGGCGGGTTGGCTGCTGGTCACCACCGACGGCGCCACCTTCGTCACCGACGGCCGGTACCGCGATCAGGCGGCCGAGCAGCTCGAAGGGGCCGGCGTCGATGCCCAGCGGGTCATCGCCACGGACCAGGGCGCGGCGATGGCGGCGCTCCGCTCGGCCGGTCGTGGCCTCGCCCGCATCGGTCTCGAGGCCGACGACGTCTCGTGGTCGCAGCAGCGTCGCTTCGCGCACGACACGTTCTCGTGGGCTCACCTGGTCCCCACCGACGGCGTCGTGCTGCGTCAGCGGGCCGTGAAGGACGAGGGCGAGATCGCTCGGCTCGAACATGCGGCTTCGATCGCAGACGCCGCCCTCGCCGACGTGCGCCACCGACTCCACGACGGGCTCACCGAACGGCAGTTCCGGCGAGAGCTCGAGGACGCCATGGCCGACCACGGGGCCGACGCCCCGTCGTTCGAGACCATCGTCGGCAGCGGCCCCAACGGTGCCAAGCCCCACGCTCGTCCCACCGATCGCGTGATCGGATCGTCGAGCGGCGGAGAGCTCGTGGTGCTCGACTTCGGCGCCACCTACGACGGCTACCACTCGGACATGACCCGCACGCTCGTCGTGGGCGAGGCCTCCGAGACCCAGCAACGGATGCTCGACGTCGTCCGACGATCGCAGGCCGCCGGTGTCGCCGCCGTTCGGGCCGGTACCCGCTGCGTGGACGTCGATCGCACCTGCCGCGAGGTCATCGACGACGCCGGCTGGGGCGACGCCTTCATCCACGGCACGGGCCACGGCATCGGCCTCGTGATCCACGAGGAGCCACGACTGTCGTCGGTGTCCAACGACGTGCTGGCCCCGGGGCAGTGCGTCACCGTCGAGCCCGGCGTCTACCTCCCCGAACACGGTGGCGTCCGGGTCGAGGACTCGGTGGTCGTCACCGCCGCCGGTTGCCGGCACCTGACCCGTTCGCCCTACGAGTAGCCGATCTCGTCGCCCCCGGTGACTCATCGGTCTGGTGGCTGGGTATCGGTTGCGCGTGGCCTCCACGACTCACGCCAAGATCCCTCGACCCCTGATCAACATCGGCCGAGTGGGCTGGGCGATCCGCGGTCTGGTGTACCTCGGCTTCGGCGCAGCGGTCTGGGCCGTCGTCGTGTCCGGCGCCGGCGGTCGCCAAGCGGACACGAAGGGCGGCATCGACCTCATCGCCGACGTCGTCCCGGACTGGTGGCTCTACGGCATCGGCGTCGGCCTCGTCGCCTATGCGCTGTGGCGCCTCACGGAGGCGGTGCTCCCGTACGGCGACTGGAAGGGCCGGGCACTGGTCGAGCGAGGTGGCTTCCTGTTCTCCGCCGGCGTCTACAGCGCGCTGGCGTGGGCCTCCCTCGAGATCGCCGCCGGGGACCGTTCGGCCGGTTCCGGCGGCTCCGGGGGTTTCGCCTCCGGGCTGCTCGCCAACGGCGCCGGCCGTCTCGCGTTCGGCCTCGCCGGACTCGTTGCCATCGGGGCCGGTCTGTACTTCGCCAAGCAGGGCATCGGGCGGGAGTTCGAGGACCACCTCGACGACGACCGGCTGCCCGCCGACGGATCGATCGTGGGGCCGCTCGGGGTGGTCGGGCATCTGGCCCGCGCCGTGGTCTACGGCATCGTCGGCATCTTCGTGATCGGCGTCGCCGTCCGATACGACCCGGAGAAGGCCCGCGGCGTCGACCAAGCGCTGACCGAGGTCGGCCAGACCGCCTGGGGTCGCCCGTTGCTCGGTCTCACCGCGGTCGGACTGCTGGCCTACGGCTTGTACTGCGTGATCTCCGCGCCGGCGCAGCAGTTGGAGACGCCGCGAGAAGGATGAGTTTGCGATTTCGACCCTGACCGTCGGAACATGTGGCAATGGCGTCCACGAACGATCTCAAGAACGGCATGTGCCTGAACCTGCCCGAGGGCCTGATGCAGGTCGTCGAGTTCCAGCATGTGAAGCCCGGCAAGGGCGGGGCGTTCGTGCGAACCACGCTCAAGAACGTCCGCACCGGTCAGGTCATCGACAAGACCTTCCGGTCGGCCGAGAAGGTCGAGCAGGCCAAGATCGATCGCGGCGAGTGGCAGTACCTCTACCGCGACGGTGACGACTACGTCTTCATGGACCAGGAGACCTACGAGCAGATGAACGTCGCGCCCTCCGTGCTGGGCGATGCCACGAACTTCCTGGTCGAGACGGCCTCCACCACGCTGATGATGTACGGCGACGAGATCGTCGGCGTCGAGCTCCCGCCGTCCGTCGAGCTCACGGTCGCCGAGACCGAGCCCGGCCTCCAGGGCGACCGCTCCACGGGCGGCACCAAGCCGGCCACGCTCGAGACCGGATACGTCGTCCAGGTGCCGTTGTTCATCGAGACGGGCGAGTCCCTCCGCATCGACACCCGCACCGGCGACTACATGTCGCGGGCCTGAGGACCGAATGGTCACCGCTGCCACCCGGCGCGAAGCGCGCGAGCGCGCCGTCGAGCTCCTCTACGAGGCCGAGACCAAGAGCCTCGACCCCGCCGCCGTCGTCGCCGAGCTGCCCTTGCGCCCCGATGCCTACGCGCTCGAGCTCGCCTACGGCGTCGCCGACCACCGCATCGAGCTCGACCAGGTGCTGGGCCGGTACGCCCGCAAGTGGCCGGTCTCGCGCATGGCGGTCACCGACCGCACCGTGCTCCGCCTGGGTGCGTTCGAGCTCGCCACGCAGACCGAGGTCCCCACCGGCGCCGTGCTGTCCGAGGCCGTCGAGCTCGGTGGCCGCTACGGCAGCACCGACGACACGTCGAAGTTCGTCAACGGGCTCCTCGCCGCCGTGGCCGACGAGGTGCGGGGCGACGACCGGCCATGGATGCCCATAGAGGCCGTCGTGTTCGACATGGACGGCGTCATCCGGCACTGGCTGCCCGAGTTCATCACCGACGCCGAAGCACGACTCGGGCTCCCCGAGGGGGTCATCTCGTCGGTCGCCTTCGCCCAACCGCTCTTTCGCGAGGCGATGATCGGAGTGCACACGGTCGAGGAGTGGTCGGCACGCATCGGCGCAGCGGTGGTCGAGGCTGCCGGCGAGGACGCTGACGTGAGCGCCGAAGCGGTGGCTGAGATCTGGAGCCAGTCGAGCTGGGAGCTCGACGCCGCCGTCATCGATCTGGTGCGCGGCCTGAAGGCCGCCGGCACCACCACAGCGGTGTTCTCGAACGCCTCCACCAACCTCGAGTCCGACATCGACGAGATGGGCATCACCGATCTGTTCGACGTGATCGCCAACTCGTCACGACTCGGCGTCACCAAGCCCGCGGTCGAAGGATTCGAACGGGTCGCGTCGATGATCGGCGTCGATCCCGGGCGCACCCTGTTCGTCGACGACCGCGCCGAGAACGTCGCCGGCGCGATCGACGTCGGCTGGCACGCCGTCGAGATGCGGGGTGCCGATCGGCTCGGTGGGGTGCTCCGCCGCCTGGGTGTCCTCGGTGCTCCCGACGCCGCCTGAGGGTCTCCGCCACTGGCGCCTGGCCGACGCGCCGGCGCTCGAGGCTGCCTGGGCCGACCCGGTCATCCGGCTCTGGACGCCACCCCCCGAGAACGCCGACGCCGCCTCGTGGATCATGCGGTGCGAGGACCGGTGGTCACTCGGGCTGTCACTCGACCTGGTCATCGACGTGGAGGGCGCGGTGGCCGGCGAGGTCGGGCTGCGGAACTTCACGGCCGAGCCGTCACGGGCCGAGCTCGGCATCTGGCTCGCGTCGATCCATCGCGGCACGGGCCTGGCCCGCCGCAGCCTTCGCTCCGTCAGCGACTGGGCGCGCGACGAGCTCGGGCTCGCGCAGATCTGGTGCCGCACCGCCGTCGACAACGAGGCGGCACAGGCGCTGTTCGCCGGCGCGGGCTGGGACCGGCTGGGCGAGCACGACGGACGAGTCATCTGGGCCGGCTGAGTCATCGGTGGGCGATGCCGCCTGCTACGTTGCCCTTCTGACCGTGAAGCGGGTCCTGAGAGGCCCGTACGGACAGGAAGGAACGCCGATGGCGGAACGCGAACGACGTCTCACACGCCCCTTCGGGGGCGTTTTCGTTGCCCGGAGCCGGGTGATGGACGCCGACGACATGAGCCGGGCCACCCGACGGATGGCGCACGAGATCATCGAGGCCAACGCCGGCCTCGACGAGATCTGCATCATCGGCCTGCAGACCGGCGGCGTGCCGCTGGCGCGTCGGTTGGTCGATGCGCTGCACGAGATCGCCCGCGCCGACGGCGACGACACCGAGGTCCCGCTGGGTCGGCTCGACGTCGCCTTCCACCGCGACGACATCGGCCTGCGCCCGGTGCTGCCCGAGGCGGTCACCGACGTGTCCTTCCACCTCGACGGCAAGGTCGTGGTGCTGGTCGACGACGTCCTGTTCACCGGCCGCACCATCCGCGCGGCGCTCGACGCCATGACCAGCTTCGGACGCCCCCGAGCGGTCCAGCTCGCGGTCATGGTCGACCGGGGACACCGCGAGCTGCCGATCCGTCCCGACTACGTCGGCAAGAACCTGCCCACCCGGCGCGACGAGGCGGTCGACGTCCACGACGACGGCGTCGATCTCGGCGAACTGGTGAAGTCGTGAGCGACCTGCTGTCGATCAGCGAGCTCGAGCGCGGCGACCTCGAGCAGTTGCTGGATCTCACCGACCACTTCGTCGAGGTGTCGGCCCGGCCCATCCCGAAGGTCCCGGCGCTCCGCGGCAAGACCGTCGTGAGCCTGTTCTACGAGGACTCCACCCGAACCCGCCTGAGCTTCGAGACCGCAGCCAAGCGGCTGTCGGCCGACACGATGAACTTCTCGGTGTCGACCTCGTCGGTGAAGAAGGGCGAGTCGCTCCGCGACACCGCGCTCACCATCGAGGCGATGGGCATCGACTGCATCGTCGTCCGCCACAAGTCGGCGGGCGTTCCGTGGCAGCTCACCCGGTGGGTCGACGCCGCCGTGGTCAACGCCGGCGATGGGTGGCACGAGCACCCGACGCAGGCACTCCTCGACTGCTACACGATCCGCCAACGGCGGGGCTCGCTCGACGGCATGCACATCGCCATCGTCGGCGACATCAAGCACAGTCGGGTGGCGCGCAGCGACATCGCCGCGTTCACGCGGCTCGGTGCCGAGGTCACGCTGGTGGCACCGCCCACCCTGTTGCCACCGGCGGTCGAGACCTATCCCGTACGGGTCAGCCACGACATCGACGCCGTCCTGCCGACCGCCGACGTGGTGTACCTGCTGCGCATGCAGCGCGAGCGCATGACCGAGGCCCTGCTGCCGAGTCTGCGCGAGTACACGTCCACCTACGGCCTCACGCTCCAGCGAGCGGCGCTCCTGCGCGACGACGCCATCGTGATGCACCCGGGGCCGATGAACCGCGGGGTCGAGATCGACGGCGACATCGCCGACTTCGACCGGTCGGTCATCATCGACCAGGTCCGCAACGGCGTCTCGGTCCGCATGGCCGTGCTCTTCCTGCTCCTCGGATCCGGATCGGATCTGCTCACACTCCCCACGGAAGGATCCTGATGGCTTCCCCGGCTCCCGCGCTCGTCCTCAAGGGCGGCCGCCTCGTCGACGCCACCGGCGTCCGCAGCGGCGACGTAGTCGTCGGCGACGACGGCACGATCCTCGCGGTCGGCCCCGATCTCGACGCCCCTCGGGTGCTCGATGCCGGCGGCTGCATCGTGAGCCCCGGCTTCGTCGACATCCACAGCCACCTGCGTGAGCCGGGCCAGGAGGAGGCCGAGACCATCGAGACCGGCGCTCGAGCAGCGGCTGCCGGTGGCTACACGTGCATCCTCGCCATGCCCAACACGATCCCGGCCATCGACTCCGCCTCGGTGGCTCGCGAGGTGCTCGAGCTCGGGCGCAAGGCCCCGTGCGACGTGCGCACCTCGGGCGCCATCACGGTCGGCCGGGCGGGGGAGCAGCTCGCGCCCATGGCCGAGCTCGCCGCGCTCGGCGTCCGGCTGTTCACCGACGACGGTGCCGGCGTACAGGACAACCGCCTGATGCGCCGGGCCATGGAGTACGCGTCCGGCCTCGGCGTCACGCTGGCGCAGCACTGCGAGGACGACGCCCTCTGCGGCGGCGGCCACATGCACGAGGGCGAGTGGTCGAGCCGCCTCGGCATCCCCGGCCAGCCGGCCGAAGCCGAGGAGCTCATGGTGATGCGCGACATCGCGCTCGCCCGTCTCACCGGTGCGAAGGTCCACTTCCAGCACATGTCCACCGCCGGCTCGATGGCGATGATCGCGGGTGCGAAGGCGGCGGGTCTCGAGATCACGTGTGAGGCCACCACTCACCACTTCACGCTCACCCATGCCCAGTGCGCCACCTACGACCCGGTGTTCAAGGTCAATCCGCCGCTGCGCACCGACGAGGACGTCGCCGCGGTGAAGGCCGCGCTCGCCGACGGCACGGTCGACTGCATCGCCACCGACCACGCCCCCCACACACCCGACGCGAAGATGCAGCCCTTCGACGAGGCCCCTCCCGGCATGCTCGGTCTCGAGACCGCGCTGGCGCTGGCCCTCACCGAGCTCGACCTCGAGGTCGAGCAGGTCGTGGCGCTGCTGTCATGGAAGCCCGCGGCCATCATCGGCGTCGACGACCGCCACGGCCGGCCCATCACCGAGGGCAACCCGGCGAACCTCACCGTCTTCGACCCGACGCACGAGTGGACGGTCGACTCGACCACCATGCACAGCCGCAGCCGCAACACGCCGTACCAGGGCCGCAGGGTCCGCGGTCGCGTCCGACACACCATCCTCGAAGGCGAAGCCGTCTTCCTCGACGGGGAGGCAACCCGATGACCACGCCCATCCGCGACGCAGCCCTCGTCCTCGCCGACGGCTCGACCTTCGAAGGAGAGTGGTTCGGCGCCGATCCCGCCGGCGGGTTCGCCTCGGGAGAGGTCGTGTTCAACACCTCGCTCACCGGCTACCAGGAGATCATCACCGACCCTTCCTACGCGGGGCAGATCATCACCTTCACCTACCCGCACATCGGCAACTACGGCGTCACGCCGGCCGACAACGAGAGCCGCGGCTCCTTCTGCCGAGGCGTCATCGTGCGCGACATGGCTCGCCGGCGCAGCAACTGGCGCAGCGAAGGCGACCTGAGCAGCGAGCTGGTCGCGCTCGGCATCCCCGCCATCGGCGGGATCGACACCCGTCGCCTCACCCGCATCATCCGCGACACCGGCGCCATTCCCGGCGCGTTCGGCCCGCTCGACCTCGTCGACGAAGCCGGCCTGAAGCAGGCGGCCGTCGACGAACCCGGCACCGCGGGCGTCGACCTGGTCGGCCAGGTGACCACTCCCGAGCGCTACACGTTCGGGACCGGCCCGGTGCGGGTCGCCGCCTACGACTTCGGCATCAAGACGTCGATCCTGCACCAGCTCGCCGAGTTCGCCACCGTCGAGGTCTTCCCCTCGACCGCCACCGCCGCCGAGCTGCTGGCCACTGATCCGCAAGGCATCTTCCTGTCCAACGGCCCGGGCGACCCCGAGGTCGTCACCGGCGCCACCGCCGAGATCCGTTCGCTGCTCGAGGGCCCCGTCGGCTCGGGCCAGATCCCGCTCTTCGGCATCTGCCTCGGCCACCAGATCCTCGGCCTCGCCGCCGGGGCGCGCACCGTCAAGCTGCCGTTCGGCCACCACGGTGGCAACCATCCGGTGCGCAATGTCGACTCGGGTCGCATCGACATCACCAGCCAGAACCACAACTTCGCGGTCGACCCCGACAGCCTCGGCGGCATCGCGCAGGTGACCCACGTGAACCTCAACGACGGTGTCTGCGAGGGCCTGCGACTCACCGACGCCCGCGCCTGGTCGGTCCAGCACCACCCCGAGGCCGGCCCCGGCCCCCACGACGCCCGCCACCTGTTCGACGCCTTCCGGGAAGAGATGCAGCGATCATGAACCACAGGGATCTGAGCGGAGCGCCAGCGAGGCGCTCACACGGAGGGCGTCCGGCCGCTCCGTGCACACGGGCTCCGTGGAGGAGCGAAGCGACGAACATGGAGCAGGACTGAATGCCCAAGCGCACCGACATCCAATCGATCCTGCTCCTCGGCTCCGGCCCGATCGTGATCGGCCAGGCCTGTGAGTTCGACTACTCGGGCACCCAAGCGTGCAAGGTCCTTCGCGAGGAGGGCTACCGCGTGATCCTGATGAACTCGAACCCGGCCACGATCATGACCGACCCCGAGTTCGCCGACGCCACCTACGTCGAGCCGCTCGACCTGGACCACGCGAAGAAGATCATCGAACAAGAGAAGCCCGACGCGGTCCTGCCGACGCTTGGTGGCCAGACCGGCCTGAACCTGGCGATGGAGCTGTTCGAGGCCGGCATCATCGGCGTGCCGGGCACGCCCGAGATGATCGGCGCCAACGCCGAGGCCATCGCCACCGCCGAGGACCGCCAGCAGTTCAAGGACGCCATGGTCGGTATCGGCCTCGACGTGCCGTCGTCGGCCACCGCGCACACCATGGACGACGCCCGCCGGGTGGTCGACGAGATCGGCCTGCCGGTCGTCATCCGTCCCGCCTACATCCTGGGCGGCAAGGGCACCGGCATCGCGTCGACGCCCGAGGAGTTCGAGAAGATGGCCAAGTACGGCCTCGAGTCGAGCCCGATCTCCGAGATCTTGATCGAGACCTCCATCAAGGGATGGAAGGAGTACGAGCTCGAGGTCATGCGCGACCACGCGGACAACTGCGTGATCATCTGCTCGATCGAGAACATCGACCCCATGGGCGTCCACACCGGCGACTCGATCACCGTCGCGCCCGCCCAGACCCTCTCCGACGTCGAGTACCAGCTGATGCGCGACGCCGCGTTCGCCTGCATCCGCCGTGTCGGTGTCGAGACCGGTGGCTCGAACGTGCAGTTCGCCATCAACCCCGAGAACGGCGACATGGTCGTCATCGAGATGAACCCGCGGGTGTCTCGCTCCAGCGCGCTCGCATCGAAGGCCACCGGCTTCCCCATCGCCAAGATCGCTGCCAAGCTCGCGGTCGGGTACACGCTCGACGAGATCCCCAACGACATCACCCGCAAGACGCCCGCCAGCTTCGAGCCCACGATCGACTACGTGGTCACCAAGGTGCCGCGCTGGGCGTTCGAGAAGTTCCCCGGCCAGGGCGACGTGCTCGGCACGTCGATGCAGTCGGTGGGCGAGGCCATGGCCATCGGACGGACCTTCCCCGAGTCGATGCAGAAGGCGATGCGTTCGCTCGAGCAGGGCCGCATGGGCCTCAACTGCGATCCGGGCGAGGTGCAGCTCGACGAGCTGTCCGACGAGGAGCTCCTGCGTCGGGCGTGCATCGGAACCCCCGACCGTCCGTTCCAGCTCGAAGCCTGCCTCCGGCGGGGGATGAGCGTCGAGCAGGTGGCGGACGCCACCAAGGTCGACCCGTGGTTCCTCGACCAGTTCAGCCTCATCGTCGAGGAGCGCGAACACCTCGCCGAGATCGGCTTCGCCGGCATCTCGAAGCAGGAGCTCCGGCGGGCCAAGCGCTTGGGCTTCGGCGACGCCCAGCTCGCCTACCTCTGGGGCGTCACGGAGGACGAGGTCCGCAGCCGGCGCAAGGCCGACGGACTGATCCCCACGTACAAGACGGTGGACACCTGCGCCGCTGAGTTCGACGCCGCGACGCCGTACCACTACTCGACGTGGGAGGACACCGACGAGGTGGTCGACACCGGTCGTCCCCGGGTCATCATCCTGGGCTCGGGTCCCAACCGCATCGGCCAGGGCATCGAGTTCGACTACTGCTGCGTCCACGCGTGCTTCGCGCTGGCCGACGCCGGCTACGAGACCGTGATGGTCAACTGCAACCCCGAGACGGTCTCCACCGACTACGACACCTCTGACCGTCTGTACTTCGAGCCGCTCACCTACGAGGACGCGCTCAACATCGTCGAGGCCGAGCAGGCCAGCGGCAACCTGGTCGGTGTCATCGTGAGCCTGGGTGGGCAGACGCCGCTGAAGCTGGCCAACCTGCTGCCGGAGGGCACCGTGCTCGGCACGAGCCCCGCGTCGATCGACCTGGCCGAGGA
This sequence comes from Acidimicrobiales bacterium, assembly GCA_041618235.1. GTDB lineage: Bacteria > Actinomycetota > Acidimicrobiia > Acidimicrobiales > Salinilacustritrichaceae > Salinilacustrithrix. Next base: position 4,102 of record JBFJNI010000042.1, on the reverse strand, counting down.
TCGTGATCGCTGGAACCGACTGTGCAACCAGCTCGAGATCCCGCAGCCCGCCGGCGGCACCGCCACCGACCTCGAGGCCGCCCGGGCCATCGTCGATCGCATCGGCTACCCGGCGCTGTTGCGCCCCAGCTACGTGCTCGGTGGCCGGGCCATGGAGATCGTCTACGACGACGAGGGCCTGGTCCGCGCGATGCAGGAGCTGGCCGGTTTCGGCTCGCTCGGCAAGGAGGGCGGACTGTCGGCCGAGCGGCCCGTGCTGGTCGACCGCTTCCTCGAGGAGGCCACCGAGGTCGACGTCGACGCCATCCGTGACAAGGACGGTGAGATCATCATCGGCGGCGTCATGGAGCACGTCGAGGAGGCCGGCGTGCACTCGGGCGACTCGGCCTGCTCGATCCCGCCCCACTCGCTGTCCGACGCCACGGTCGAGGTCATCGAGGACTACACCCGGCGTCTCGCCGAGGCGCTCGAGGTCGTCGGCCTGCTCAACGTGCAGTTCGCGGTGAAGTCCGGCCAGGTGTTCGTGATCGAGGCCAACCCCCGGGCCAGCCGCACGGTGCCCTTCGTCGCCAAGGCCACCGCCGTGCCGCTGGTGAAGGTCGCGGCCCGGGTCATGGTCGGCGCCACGCTGGCCGAGCTGCGCACCGAGGGGCTGCTCACCGAATCGGTGCTGCCGTTCCGCACCGGCCAGGGCCGCCACGTCGCCGTCAAGGAGGCCGTGCTGCCGTTCAACCGGTTCCCCGACGCCGACCAGGTCCTCGGCCCCGAGATGCGCTCCACCGGCGAGGTGATGGGCATCGACCGCACCTTCGGGCTCGCCTTCGCCAAGTCGCAGGTGGCCGCCGGCGAGCGGTTGCCCGAGACCGGCACGGTGTTCTTCAGCCTCGCCGACCGCGACAAGCCGCAGGGGCGCATCGCCGCCCGGAGCTTCGTCGACCAGGGTTTCCAGATCGTCGCCACGACAGGTACCGCCGACGACCTCGAGTCTGCCGGCATCCCCGTCACGACACGCGTCACGAAGCTGAGCGAGGGAACGGGCCAGACCGCTGTCGACCTCCTCGACGCCGGCAAGATCGATCTGGTGGTCAACTGCCCCCGTGGTCGCGGTTCGCGCGCCGACGGCGACTACATCCGCTCGGCAGCCGCCGCCAACCGGGTGCCGCTGCTCACCACCGCGGCCGCCGCGACCGCCGCCGCCGAGGGCATCCGCGAACGCGGCGCACACGAGCGACGGGTGAGGTCCCTCCAGGACTACCACCGTGGATCCTGAGCTGCGCGTGTCGCTGCGCTCCTTCGCAGCTCCCGTTGCACGGAGCCGCGTGGCGTCCGCCGTCCCCGCGGTTCGGCTGGCGCCTCGCCGAACCGGGCGTGGTCAGACGGATCGTCGAGTCGTCCCTCCTCACCGCAGGAGTGTGACGTGAGCGATCTGACGACCTCGATCGGGTCGGTGGTGCTGCCCAACCCGGTGATGCCGGCGTCGGGCACCGCCGGCCACGGCACCGAGCTCGGGGCGTACGTCGACCTGGCCGCACTCGGAGCGGTCGTGGTGAAGTCACTGGCCGCGTATCCGTGGGAGGGCAACCCCGCGCTGCGGACCTTCGGCACCCACGGCGGGATGGTCAACTCGGTCGGTCTGCAGGGCCCCGGGGTGGAGGCGTGGCGCCGCGAGAAGCTACCTGCGCTGGTCGACTCGGGCGCCCGGGTCGTGGCGTCGATCTGGGGTCGCTCGGTCGACGACTACCGCCGCGCCGCTGAGCAGCTCGCCGGCCTGCCCGCCGCCGTCGTCGCGGTCGAGATCAACCTCTCGTGTCCCAACACCGAGGCCGGCGGTGAGCTGCTCGCCCACGACCCCGAGGCGAGCGCGGCCACGGTTGCCGCCACCGAGGTCTGCGGGCTGCCCCGCTGGGCCAAGCTCAGCCCCAACACCAGCCGGGTCGCCGAGGTCGCCGCCGCCGTCCACGCTGCCGGCGCCGAGGCCGTCACCCTCATCAACACCGTGCTGGGCATGGCCATCGACCCGCGCACCGGCGCCTACCGGCTCGGCTCGGCCGAGCGGGGCGGCGGGTTGTCGGGCCCGGCCGTACACCCGGTCGCGGTGCGCATCGTCCACGACGTGCACCGGGCGCTGCCTGATCTGCCCATCATCGGCGTCGGCGGCGTCCGCACGGGCGCGGAGGCGCTCGAGCTGATCCGTGCCGGCGCCACCGCGATCCAGGTCGGTACCGCCAACTTCGACGACCCGCGTTCGACCGCCCGGGTCCTCGCCGAGCTCGCCGCGCACGTCGACGAGGTCGGCGCCGCCTCCGTCACCGAACTGGTGGGCGCGGTCGGCTGAGAACGCACACGCTGATGACCCGACCGGGGGCGGGGTCGGGTCATCGGGCCGTCATGCGGCCTCGGAGTGATCGGGTCTGTGTCTTCGGGTCTGTCCGCGCCACTCGACGCCGTGTGGATCCGTCGCGATCCAGGTGCGGTCGTCGTCTCGCTGGCCGTCTTCGACCGCCGAGGCGATGTCGGCTCCCTGGTCGAGCAACGTCCGCGCCTGGCCCGCGATGTCGGCGTCACGAGCGAAGGTGGCGGGACCGGTCATGCACTCCAGTCTCCTCGGCGGGTCTGACAGTTATCCGGCGCCGAGAAGGAACCGTTCGGTGGAGAGCAGCGCCGGCGATCCGGCTTTCACTTGCGCAACTGCTGCGCCTGCAGCCGGCGGTCGTCCTCATTGCGCTCGAGGAGGAAAGCACCCACCGTCCCGGCGAGCGTGGCGAAAACGACAACGGAGTAGGAGATGACCACGACCTGTAGAACGCGTAACACCGCCTGCTCCGGGAAGAACGGCTCGCCGGCGATGGTCGCGAGGGCTGCGTCGTCGAGGGCGGAGCCGTAGACGTCATAGTCCCCCAGCTCGAAGAGGAGCTGGCTCGAGGCGAGGATGACCACGATCGTGACCACCCCCAGGGCAGCGAGACGACTGGAGAGCTTTCGGCCGGCCGTCCGGCTCGACCTGACTGCGGAGCTCAGCACCCGCCCGACGCGTGCAGCCCGCAGCACGCGCAGCGCTCGCACGAAACGGAGAGCCGGGACGAGCAAGAAGAACAGCTGCCACCAATTGCGCTTGAGGAACGTCGACGTCGATGGCGCGATGACGAGGCGCAGCACGAACTCGAAGACGAAGAGCGCCCAGAGGGCCCAGCTCGTGATGGAAAAGATGCTGCCGACGAGGCCTTCCGGGTCCGAGACCGTTTCGGCGAGGACGAGCAGCAAGAAGACGACACCTGCGGCCGTGATGGGCATGTCGAGGTGATCGGCGATGCGTTCGGCCAGGTCCTCACGCTCGTCGCCGCTGCGACGTCGAATCGGCCGATGACCGAGCTTTCGAGGCGCCGGCGTCACTTCTTCGACTTCTCCATCGGTTGTCACGCTGCGAGGCTCGCGTACTCGACGTTCACGTGCAGGGTCTGTGGGCGCCTTTCGGGGTGGTCGGACGCGAAGCCCGGACCGGTTACGTTCCCGCTCACGAACCGGCAACCGCGGTGGCTCCGGCGGCGCACTGCTGCCCGGCTCGTTCTTCGCCGGTCAGATGGTCGTGACTGGTGGCTCGCTCGCGCCGTCGTTCACTCGGCTCGGCTGGCCCTCGTCGCCGCTGACGGCGTCGGCGCCTTGTGGTCCACTCCCCGCTGACCGATCGGTTGATCGGCCATGTTCCGGGCGGGAGTAGCTCCTCGAGCTGGATCTCCTCACCGTGTTGGGAGACGGGCCAATCCCGAGTACATGCGTCGGCGCAGCCTGATCATGCACGTCACTGATTCCGAGATGTCCACTATGGTCCGTTCACGGGCGGGGGGCAGTTACTGGGGAGACGTCGATGCGTCGCAACGTAGACCGAGACGGGTTCGGGCTCGTGGAATTTCCGGGGGCAGCCATCGCTTCCGTTTTCGACATCCTGAGCGAGATGGTCATCGTTGCGGATCGTTCCGGGTCGATCAGGTACGTGAACAGCGCACTCACCGACACGCTGGGGTGGGCCCCGGTCGAGCTCGTCGGAGAACCGATCACGGCGCTGGTGCCCCACCGCCTCCGGGCCGCGCACCGCGCCGGCTTCGAG
>JBFJNI010000041.1:0-28658 GCA_041618235.1 Acidimicrobiales bacterium | reverse complement strand
GACCGAGGCCATGTCGGCGCCGTCGAGGCTCATGTCGAAGCCGGCGTCCTGGAGGACACGGATCTTGCGCTCTTCACGGGCCTTGACCCAGATGAACTCCTCGATGTCGGGGTGGCTGACGTCGAGGATGACCATCTTGGCGGCGCGACGGGTCTTGCCGCCCGACTTGATGGTGCCGGCCGAGGCGTCGGCGCCGCGCATGAAGCTGACCGGGCCGGACGCGGTGCCGCCGCCCTTGAGCAGCTCCTTGGAGGAGCGGATCTTGCTCAGGTTGATGCCGGCGCCCGAACCGCCCTTGAAGATGGTGCCTTCCTCGACATACCAGTTGAGGATGGAGTCCATCTCGTCCTCGACCTTGAGGATGAAGCACGCGCTGGCCTGCTGGGGCACGCCCGGCACGCCGATGTTGAACCACACCGGCGAGTTGAACGCGGCCCGCTGGGTGACCATGAGGAACTTGAGCTCGGCCCGGAAGGCCTCGGCCTCGTCCTCGTCGGTGAAGTAGCCGCCGTCGACACCCCAGTCGGTGATGGTGTCGCACACGCGGTCGATGACCTGCTTGAGGCTGTCCTCGCGCTCGGGCGTGCCCGGAGTGCCGCGGAAGTACTTCTGGGTCACGATGTTGGTGGCGTTCAGCGACCACGTCGTGGGGAACTCGACCCCGAGCTGCTCGAACGCGACCGACCCGTCCATGTAGTTGGTCAGTCGGGCGTCGCGGCGCTCCCACTCGACCTGGTCGTACGGATGCACGCCGGGCCGGGTGAAGAGCCGGCGGATGCCGATGCCGGTGCGTTCGGGGGCGATGGCCATAGCGCGTGTCTCCAAGATCGTTCTGTGTGCGAGTGCATTCGTCGATTCGTCCGCAGGCCCAGGGAGAGCCTCGGTGCGCTGGTCCCGGGATTCGCCCGTTCTCAGCTCCCCGACCACTAGGTCTTGTGGTCCCCAGCCGGTTCATCGCCGGCCAGCACAAGATGTAGGAGGTATTACAGCACTGTAATTACCACCGTGTCAACGGGAGCCGCAGCACGAAACCGCAGGTCAGAGGGCGTTCGCGATCATTTGCACTCGTGCTTTCGTGCACAACCACAATCACCCCCAAGGTTTCGTCCAGCCCACCACAGACACGACGCATGAACCACCGTCCGCGCTCCGTACTGCGGCACCCGCAACATCAGAGCAACCTACGAACCACAGGTTGTGGAACGGAAGGGGAACAAGCCTGTGAATTGTCGGTGGATCTGTGGGCAAGTTCTCCACAGATCGGGGATCAGCTGTGAACAGCGGTGACCTCGACCGGGATGCCGTTGAGGACGGCGGTGCCGGAGATGGGGTCGAACAGCTCGTTGTCGGCGAGGACGTTGGAGTTCACGCCGGCGTGCTCGACGGCCACCGAGAGACGGGCACCGTCGAGGTCGTGTCCCCAGCCGTGGGGCAGGCTCACGACGCCGGGCATGATCCGCTCGGTGACCTCGACCGGGGCGACCACGGCACCGACCCGTGAGCGGACCTCGGCCTCGTCGCCGTCGGCGAGGCCTCGGACGGCGGCATCGTCGGGATGGAGCTGGAGGGTGCAGCGGGGCTTGCCCTTCACCAGCACCTCGATGTTGTGCATCCACGAGTTGTTCGAGCGCAGGTGGCGCCGGCCGACCATCAACAGGCCGTCGGAGGGATCGTCGAGACCGGGAACCAGGCGGGCGGCCACGTCGCCGACCAGCACCTCGGGGGCGAGGTCGATCATCCCGTCGGGCGTGCGCAACGCCTCGGGCATGCGGGGCTGGAGCGGGCCGAGGTCGATGCCATGGGGGTGCCGTTCGAGCACCTCGAGCGAGAGCCCGTCGGGCACGGTGCCGAAGGCGTCGCCGTACGGGCCGGTGCGGAGCATGAAGTCGAGGATGCGCTCGGGTCCGGTGCGGGGGGCGAGCGCCTCGAGCAGCTCGCCGGCGTCGCGGCCGTGGACCGGACCGTGCTCGTCGGCGACGGCGGATTCGACCATGCGGGTGATGGTCAGGTCGTCGACGACCGACGGGTCGAGGTCGGCGCCCTGGGCGATCATCCCGAGGCGGCAGAGGATCTCCCACTCGTCGGGGGCTCCGTCGTCGAGGGGCAGGACCGGCGGGGAGTAATTGGCCACGTTGCGGATCGCGAGCTGGAGCAGGGCGATGTCGTAGTGGCTCTTCTGGAGCGCGGAGGGTGCCGGGAGGATGACGTCGGCGTGCCGAGTGGTCTCGTTGAGATAGATGTCGATGGCGACCATGAAGTCGAGGCCGGCGAACGCGGCGTCGAGCCGCTGCGAGTCGGGGGTCGACAGCACCGGGTTGCCGGCGACGGTGACCATCGCCCGGATCTGGCCCTCCCCCGGAGTCTCCATCTCCTCGGCCATCGCCACGACCGGGAGCTCGCCCATGGTCTCGGGCAGGCCGCGCACGCGGCTCGTGTGGCGACCGAGTCGCAGGCCCCGACCGAAGCGAGGCGTGCCGCGGGTGTTCGAGGCGCCGGCCGCCGCCTTGGTGAACATGGCGCCGCCGGGACGGTCGAGGTTGCCGGAACAGACGTTCAGCGCGTCGACGAGCCACGAGGTGACGGTGCCGAACGGCGAGGTCGTGGTGCCGATGCGGGCATAGACGACACCCGAGTCGGCCTCGACGAGCTGGCGGGCCAGCCGGCGGATGGTGTCGGCGTCGATGCCGGTGCGGGCGGCGACCCGCTCGGGGGTGAAGGGGTCGACGGCCTCGACGAGCACGTCGAGACGGCTGACGTAGTCCCCCACCGTGCCGAGGTCGACGAGGTCCTCGCTGACGATCACCTGCAGCATCGCCGCGAGGAGGTACGGATCGGTGCCGGGCCGGATGGGCACGTACTCGGTGGCCTCGTCGGCGGTGCGTGACTTGCGGGGATCGACCACCACCATGCGCCCGCCGCGGGCGACCAGCGCCTCGATGCGGCCCGGCCAGTCGGGCGCGGTGGCGAAGCTGCCGTTGGAGGCATAGGGGTTGGCGCCGAGGATCATCAGGTGGTCGGTGCGGTCGATGTCGGGTACCGGGTTGGTGAGCCCGCCGCCGAACATCAGCGCGGAGGAGATCTCCTTGGGGCGCTGGTCGACGGTGGACGCCGAGTACACGTGCTTCGTTCCGAGCGCCTTGAGGAGCACCCGGTTGTAGAGCAACGCGCCCAGGTTGTGGGCGTTGGGGTTGCCGACGTAGGCACCCAGGCTCCCCCGGCCGTGCTGCTCGATCACCCGCCCGAGGCCCTCGGCGATGGCCTCCCACGCCTCGTCCCAGGTGGCCGGCTCGAGCCGGTCGCCTCGGCGGACGAGCGGCTGGCGGAGCCGGTCGGGGTCGTCGTGGAGCTGACGCAGGGTCGAGCCCTTGGGACACAGGTACCCGTGGCTGAAGACGTCGAGCTTGTCGCCGCGGATGCGCACGACGGCGCCGTCGCGGACGCTCACCTCGAGACCACACCCCGCCTCGCACAGCGGACAGGTCCGGGCCACCGTGGTGGTGTCACCGTCCTCCTGATCCGAGCGGACATCGGGACGGGGTGCGACGGCGGTCATGGCGAGCTCCGGATCTGCGACGGCGGACCCGACCATCCTGGCATCGCCGGCAGGGCACGGGTCGGCCTGGTCGCTACCGTCGACCCGATGCGCCAGCTCCTCCCCTCGCCGTCCGGCGCCGCCGACGTCGACCCGGTGTCCGTGTATCTCGCGGCCGACCGTCCCCGACCGGCCGACCGACCCTGGTTCGCGGTCGGCATGATCTCGAGCCTGGACGGCGCCACCGCCGTCGACGGAACCTCGGGCGCCCTCGGCGGACCGGCGGACAAGGCGGTCTTCCGAGCGGTGCGGGCCATCGCCGACGTCATCATCGTCGGCGCCGGCACCGTGCGCGACGAGGGCTACGGCCCCGTGCGCTTCTCCGACGAGGTGCGCGCCGCTCGCCGAGCCGCCGGCAGGGACGACCGCCCGCCGCGACTGGCCATCGTGACGTCGTCACTCGACCTCGACCTCGCCGGCGCCGTGTTCACCGGCGACGGTGCCCGCCCGCTCGTCTTCACCACCACCGACGCCGACGAGGCCAAGGTGGCGGCCACCGCCGGAGTCGCCGACGTCCACCGGGCCGGCACCGGACGCGTCGACCTCGCGGTCGCCGCCGCGATCCTGGGCGAGATCGGCGTCGACGTCGTCGTGAGCGAGGGAGGTCCATCACTCAACGGCGCTCTGGCCGACGCCGACCTGGTCGACGAGGTGTGTCTGAGCCTGGCGCCCCGCATCGCCGGGGGCGACAGCGCCCGGATCGTGGCCGGCGCCGGACCGCTCGCCACCGGATTCGTGCTGGCATCGCTGTTGGTCGAGGACGACTTGCTGTTCGGCCGCTGGACGCGCCGCTGATCAGTCGCTGGTGCGCTGGAGCAGGTTGATCTCGCGCTCGAAGTCCGAGATCGTGTCGAAGCTCTTGTAGACCGAGGCGAACCGGACGGTGGCGACCTCGTCGAGGGCCCGGAGACGGGTCAGGACCTCGAGGCCGACGTCGTCGGTGTCGACCTCCTTGCCCATCACCCGCAGCGCGTCCTCGACCTCGGCCACGAGCACGGCGATCTGCGCCGGCTCGACCGGGCGGGACTTGCACGCCGCGCTCACCCCGGCCGCCACCTTGGAGGCGTCGAAGGGCTCGAGGTGGCCGTCGCGCTTGCGGACCTGGAGCGGGACCTCTTCGACCCGCTCGAAGGTGGTGTACCGACCGCCGCAGGTCTCGCACTCGCGACGCCGGCGGATGGACGCGCCATCGTCGGCCTGACGGGAGTCGACGACCTTGTCTCGCAGACCTCCACAGGCCGGACAGCGCATGCGGGCCACGGTAGCGGCCGCTGGTCAGGGAACCGGAAGCGTGAGGACCTGGCCAGGGACGACGATGGCGCCGCCGTTGACGGCGACGAGACGCTCGACGTAGCCGGCGGCCTCGCCGGCCGGTGCGACGTCGAGGGCGATGGACCACATGGTCTCGCCGTCAGTGACGACATGGGTGGCATCGGCGACCCGGATGGTGCCCGGATCGGCCAGCGGTTCCGTGAGCATCAGCGACACCGTGGCGAGGATGGCCACGACCGCGAGGAACAGTGAGAGCAGGAACCGAGGCACGTGCTGGACCCGCACGACCGGCGTCGACGGGCCATCGCCGACGAGCCGGAGCCGGGGCGGCGCCGCCACCGACGGACGGGGGGTGGCGATGAACTCGGGATGTGAGGTGATGGCGACCATGGGATGCATTCTCCGCAGGGGGTCTGACAGGAACTCTCGGGCGTTCGACTGCTCGGTCGAACGAACGTTCCCGAACAGCTGTTCGCAGACTGGCACGAACGACTGTTCGAGTCAAGGCACGATCCGAACGCACGTTTGTCGAACGGGTGTTTGCCCTCGACCGCATCGCGCCGTATGGTGCAAACACCTGTTCGGTCGACGTCCGTCGGCCGTCGCCATCCGATGGGGGGACCCACCCATGTCCGAGGACATCACGGAACGCCAGACGCAGATCCTGCGAGTGATCGAGGAGCACCAGCGCACCCGCGGGTTCCCGCCCTCGGTGCGAGAGATCGGCGAGGAGGTCGGTCTGACGTCTCCGTCGTCGGTGCACGCCCACCTGGCCACCCTCCAGCGCCTCGGCTACCTGGTGCGCGACCCCACCAAGCCCCGCGCCATCGAGGTCCGCTGGGACCCCAACTCGGGTGCTGCGCTCGAGCGCCGCCCCGTCCGCCACGTCCCGCTGGTCGGCGACGTCGCCGCCGGCACCGACGTGCTGGCGCACGAGAACGTCAGCGAGATCATGCCGCTGCCGGCTGACCTCACCGGCGACGGCGAGCTGTTCATGCTCCGGGTCCGGGGCGAGTCCATGATCGAGGCCGGCATCCTCGACGGCGACTTCGTCGTGTGCCGCTCCCAGCCCACGGCCGAGCGGGGCGACATCGTCGTCGCCGGCATCCCGGGCGAGGAGGCCACGGTGAAGACCTTCGATCGCGACGGAAACGAGATCGTGCTCATCCCGGCCAACCCCGCCTGGGAGCCGATGCGGTTCCCCGCGGACGAGGTCGAGGTCTTCGGTCGGGTCGTCACCGTCCTGCGCAAGCTCTGAGCCACCGGAACCCGGGCGCCGATCTGCGTCCGGGTTCCGGGTCCACCACAATGCGGGTGGTGGTCCTCCCGTCGCGCGCCCTCCTGTCGGCCGTCCTGGTCGTCGTCGCGCTCGCGTTCGGGCATGCCGCGGGAGCATCGGTCGGCGCCAACACCGGTGACCTGGCCCACGACGACGGGCTGCAGTGGGGCCTCGACCGCATCCACGCCCCCGAAGCGTGGTCGGTCGCCCGCGGCGCGGGCATCACCATCGCCGTCATCGACAGCGGCGTCGCCCTCGACCACGAGGACCTCCGTGGCAAGGTCGTGGCCGGCGTGGCCTGCCGCGACACGGGCGGCGTGGCCAACCGCTGCCGCGACCGACCCATGGACGACGACGGCCACGGCACCCATGTGGCCGGCATCGCCGCCGCGGCGACGGGCAACGGCATCGGCATCGCCGGCGTCGCACCCGACGCGGCGATCATGCCCATCAAGGTCCTCTTCAAGGCTTGCGACACCTGCCAGGCCGCCGGCAACGCCGACGACGTGGCCGCCGGCGTCCGCTGGGCCACCGACCGGGGGGCCGACATCATCAACCTCAGCCTCGGGTCGACCACGTCCACCGTGTTCGGGCCCGGGTTCGCCGAGGCAGTGCGTTACGCCTGGGATCGCGGGGCGATCCCGGTGGTCGCCGCCGGCAACGACTACGTGCTCACCGCCAACTTCGGTGACGAGCCAGCCGTGGTCGTCTCCGCCGTCGACCGCGACGACGCGGCCCCGACCTACTCCAACGGCGTCGGCAACGCCCGCTGGGCCATCGCCGCCCCAGGAGGCGAGGGTGGCGACACCGCATCGACCTGCGCACAGGACGGTTCGCCGCTCGGCATCCTGTCCACCTACTGGGCCCCCGACGACGACGCCGCCTACGCCTGCCTCGCCGGCACCTCGATGGCCGCACCCCACGTGGCCGGGGCGCTGGCCGTTCTTCGCAGCGCGGGTCTGACTCCGACGGAGGCGGTCGAGACGATGCTGGCCTCGGCCACCGACCTCGGCCCGGCCGGGCCGGACAAGACCTTCGGCGCCGGACTGCTCGACCTCGCGGCCGCGACCCAGGGGCTCGCTGCACCGACCGCCACCGACCCGACGACCACGTCGGGCCCGGTCGCCACCGAACCGGTGGCGACCACGGGCGACTCCCCTCCCCCGTCGGAGGCCACCGAGGCCAACGGCGCGCCGTCGACCACGGACGCCAGGGCGCCGGTCGACCTCCCCAACGAACAGACCGCCCCGCCGCAGCCCTTCTCTCCCGACGACGACCGATCCGCGCCACTCCCGCTGACAGCCGCGGCCGCGGTGGCGATCCTGGCCGTCGGGGGCGTCGGCGTCGAGCTGCGGCGTCGCGGCCGGGTCTGACCGCCCGGGTCTGATGCCGGCCGCGACGCCGGTCGATCAGATGCGCTCGCGGGTGGTCGTGCGGGTCTCGACCACGCGATCACCGGCGGGGTCGGCGACATCTCGGTCCTCGACAACGGTCCGGCTGGCCCGCGGGCTCCCGAGGCGGTCGGCGAAGGCGAGCGACACCACGATGCCGATCGTGCCCACGATCATGAGGATCACGCCGATGGTGGTGAGATCGACACCGGCGACCTCGGCGTCGATGGCGAAGGCGAGGATGGCGCCGAGGGCGATGAGGAAGATGGACGTTCCAGTGGCCATGAGAGCTCCTTTTTGTAGGGCCCAGAGGCGGGCCGGATTCGGTGGCCGACCTGTACCCGCGCCCCACGTTCTCAGAACTCCTGCATCGCGCAGGAGCCCCGGCTCAGTCGCCGACGAGCAGCCGGTGGAGCGCGGCGTGGACCCGCTCGATCGAATCGCGGTGCACGTGCTCGTCGGCCATGTGGGCGACCGAGGGGTCGCCCGGGCCGAAGTTCACGGCCGGGACGCCGTGATCGGAGAAGCGGGCGACGTCGGTCCAGCCCAGCTTCGCCCGAGCCGGGATGCCGGCGTCGACGAGACGGGCGAGGGCCGGCTCGGTGAGGGCCGGGCGAGCCGGTGAGGCACGGTCGACGACCTCCAGGTCGTCGTCGGGCTCGAGGTGGTCGGCGATCAGCTCGGTGAAGGCCTCGATCGCCTCGTCGATGGTGCGGTCGGGAGCGACCCGCAGGTTGACCGTGAGACTGGCCCGATCGGGGACGACGTTGCCCGCGACACCACCGTCGACGAACACGGCCTGCACGGCCTCCCGGTAGCTGCACCCGTCGATCACCGGCTCGCGAGGCTCGTAGGAGCTGATGGCGGCCAGCACGCCACCGAGACGATGGATGGCGTTGCGCCCCTTCCATGGCCGAGCCGTGTGGGACCGGACACCGTGGAGCGTGAGACGGACCCGGGCGGTGCCTTGACACCCGGCCTCGAGCCAGCCGTCGGTGGGTTCACCCAGGATGGCGACGTCGCCGGCCACGAGGTCGGGACGGTCGCGGAACAGCGCCAGCAGGCCGTTGTGCTCGGCTGCGATCTCCTCGGCCACGTAGAAGACGTACGTGACGTCGTCGACGGGTTCGGACACCGTGCGGGCGAGCTCGAGGAAGATGGCGAGGCCGCCCTTCATGTCGGCCGCACCGAGACCCCAGAGGGTGTCGCCCTCGATGCGAGCGACGTCGTTGCCGTTGGCGGGCACGGTGTCGAGGTGGCCGGCGAGGATGATGCGCCGGTCACGGCCGAGATCGGTGCGAGCGACGACGTTGTCGCCGAGTCGCTGCACGTCCAGCCATGGGATGGCCCGGAGCTCCGCCTCGACGATGTCGGCGAAGGCGGCCTCGCCCAGGCTGGGCGACGCGATGTCGACGAGCTCGGCGGTCCGGGCCAGCAGGTCGGTCATGATCGTGTGCGACTCAGGCCGTGGCGCCGTGATCGCGCAGGATGTCATTGAGCTTCGACTTGTCGTGACGCTCGCCCGGCTCGAGCCGCTTGATCACCAGGACGCAGGGCAGGCCGAACTCGCCGCCCGGGAAGCTCTTCGGGCGGGTGGCCGAGACCGCGACGCTCCACGACGGCACCTGGCCGCGGCTGATCTCCTCGCCGCTCTCGGCGTCGATGACGGGGATCGAGCCGGTGAGGATGCAACCGGCACCGAGAAGCGTGCCCTCGCCCACCCGTGCACCCTCGGCGACGATGCAGCGGCTACCGATCATGCACTCGTCGCCGATGACGACAGGCACGGCGTTGGCCGGCTCGAGGACGCCGCCGATGCCCACGCCTCCGGAGAGGTGCACGTTCTTGCCGATCTGGGCGCACGAGCCGACGGTGGCCCACGTGTCGACCATCGTGTTCTCACCCACGTGGGCGCCGATGTTCACGTACGAAGGCATCATCACGACCCCGTTGGCGAGGTGGCTCCCCCACCGAGCCGATGCCCCGGGCACGACGCGCACGCCGGCCGACTGGTAGTCGCGCTTGAGCGGGATCTTGTCGGCGTACTCGAAGGGACCGAGCTCGGTGGTCTCCATGGCCGACAGTCGGAAGAGCAACAGGATCGCGTGCTTGAGCCACTCGTTGACGGTGACGTCGTCGCCGTCGACGTCGGCCACCCGGGCTTCACCCCGGTCGAGCAGGTCGATGGCTGCACGCACGGTGGCCATGGCATCGGTGTCGGCGGGGCTGAGATCGGCCCGCCGTCCCCACAGCTCGGTGATCTGGTCGGGAAGCGAGGCGGTCGACATGGCGGGCGAATGTACTCGGGCCGCCCCGAGCGCCGAATCCGGCCCATCGGAGCGGTCGCCAGCAATCCGACCTGCCGGCACCCTCCGTGTGCGTTCGACCACGTTCCGGCGGCAGGCGAGAAGGAGGCGCAGTAGGATCCCCCGAACACTTCCGCAAGGTCGGCACGGCATCCAGGGGCGAACACATGGCGAACGGTGGAGACTTCGACGATCGGTCGATCGCGAAGGTCGGCGCGGCGATCGGCGCCGAGGTCAGCGAGCGGGTCGCGTCGCGCCTCGAGAGCTTCGAAGAGCGGATGCAGCACCTCGAGTCGGACCTGCGCGACGAAGTCGGCCGTGTGCGCACGTCGGTGCAGGTCGTCGACCTGCTCGCCGACGAGGTCCGCCGCGCTCTCGCCGACCGCCCCGACGACGATGCGCTGTACGCGAAGATCACCGATCTCGGGCTGGCCATCCGCAGCGAGTTGGCCGGGTTGCAGCCCACGGAGCCCGATCTCGAGCCGGTCCTCGGGCGGCTCGATGCGCTGCAGCGGTCCGTCGAGACGCAGTCCCCGGACATCGAACCCATCCGTCGCGCCCTCGCCGACGTCATCGACTCGATGGCGCACCAGCTCGACGACACCCGGACCAGCACGGCCACCACGCTCGCCGCCATCGAGTCGATCGCCACCCGCATCGACCACAGCCGTCCCGCGCTCGACCCGATCCACGCCGAGCTCGCCGGGCTACGACGTGAGATCGAGGACCGCGCACCTGATCTCGGGCCGATCGCCGAGCGGCTCGACGCGCTCATCCGCGCCGATCACCACGACGACACCGTCGCGTCGGCCATCGACGCCGTCCACGCCAGCATCATCGAGGCGCGCGCCGACGTCGACTCCGTGAACCACCGCATCGACGACCTGCGCTCGGTCGTGTCCGACAACCGCCCCGACCTCGGCATCGTCCTCGACAAGCTCGACGAGCTGCGACGGGGCGTGGAGACCGCCACCTTCGACCTCAGCCCGGTCACCGACCGCATCGACGCCCTGCGCCGCACGCTCGAATCCAGCGACCCGGATCTCACGCCGGTCACCGATCGCATCGACGCCCTCGGCCGTGCCCTCGAGGCGGCCACCGTCGATCTGGGCCCGGTCACCGCGGCGATCGCCGATCTCCGCACCCACCTCGACGACAGTCGTCCCGACGTCTCCATTCTCGCCCAGGGCCTCGACGCGATCCGCTCGAGGTTCGACCAGGACGCACTCGATCCGGAGGAGGTGCGCACGACGCTCGCCGGTCTCGGCGAGCGCATCGATGCCAACCGTCCCGATCTCGGCCCGATACAGATGGCGGTGGCCGAGGTGGTCGAGGCGCTGGCGCAGCAGATCGACGACTCGCGGGCCGGCAACGCCAGCACGCTGGCCGCCATCGAAGTGGTGGCCGACCGCATCGACGCCACCCGTCCCGACCTGAACCCGGTCATGGAGCGCCTCGACCGCGTCCAGCAGTTGGTCGTCCACAGCGACACCGACCTCACGCCCGTCCTCGGTGCCATCGAGGCGATGCGCACCCACTACGACGAGTCGCAGCCCGATCTCGACGCCATCGTCCGGGCGCTCACCACCCTGCGTCAGCAGCTGCTCGACACCCTCACCTCGCAGATCGGAGGGTTCGACTTCGCTCCGGTGACCGACCGTCTGGTGCAGCTCGAGGAGCGCGTCTCCCCCGAGATCGCCTCCGTCTCCGACCGGCTGCAGTCCGTCTTCGATGGCATCGCCCAGGACCACGACGCCCGACGCGTCGCCGACGACACGCTGCAGCGACTCGCCGCCCGACCCGACGTCGACCTCGAACCCATCACCGCCCGCCTCGAGGAGCTCCGGACCGAGCTCACCACCGCGATGGCCGGCAACGTGGTCGACCTCGATCCCGTCCGCACCCAGCTCGACCAGCTCCACGACCGCCTCGAGACCACCGAGACCACACTCGCCGACGCCGTCACCGGCACCCGAGTCGACCTCGACCCCATCCGCACCCAGCTCGACCAGCTCCACGACCGCCTCGAGACCACCGAGACCACGGTCACGGGTGCCATCGCCAGCGCAGCCCCCGACCTGGGGACGCTGGCCGGCCGCCTCGACGGCGTCCACGCCGGTATCGAGGCGATCCTGCCGTCGTTGACCGACGAGCTCACGGCTCAGCGACCCGACCTCACGGGGATCTTCGAGGAGCTCACCGCCCTGCGGGCGACCATCACCGCGAACCGCACCGACCTCGGCCCCGTCCGCTCGTCGCTGCAGGAGATCCTCGACGCCCTCGCCCAGAACATCACCGAGGCCCGCAACACCAACGAACGGGTCCAGGGAGCGATCGCCGCCATCCCTGCGCCGGACCTCGACGCGGTGACCCACCGGGTCGCCGAGGTGCACGACGCCGTCCGTGGCCTCTCCGAGCGAGCGGTCGACCTCGCGCCCGTCCTGCGCAGCATCGACGAGCTCGGCGCACGCATCGGCGCGTTGGGTCACGACATCACGGAGAACCGCCCGGACCTCGCCGCCCTCCACGGCGAGCTCCGCACCGAGCTGACCACCGTGGCCGGTCACCTCCGAGACGCGGTCGCCGATGCCCGCCCCGACCTCGCACCCGTCGTCGCCGAGATCGACCGGCTGCGCGACCGCCTCGACATCGACCGCACCGCGGCATCCGAGGACGTCGCTTCGCTTCGTTCGTCCTTGGCTGAGGTGAGCGCCGGTGTCGACGCCACGAACACCGCCGTCAGTCCGTTGGCCGACGAGCTCGCCCGTCTCCGTTCCAGCGTCGACTCGGTGAGCCCCGACCTGGGGCCGGTGGTCGTCGCTGTCGCCGACGTCGGCCAATCGGTCGAGGCCATGAGCCGCCGCGTCGCATCGACCGAACCACAGCTCGCCGACCTCCATTCGACGTTGGCCGAACTGGCCCGACAGGTGTCCGAGCTGGGATCGAAGGTCGACGAAGGCCGCCCGGGCCAGGACGCGGTGCGCGACGAGATCCAGGGCCTGGCCACCGCCCTCGGGCAGGTCCACGACGACCTGCGCGCGGTCGCCGGCGATCACGCGGGGCTGACCTCGCTGGTCCAGGGCGTCGCGTCCGACATCGGTCGGGTCGACTTCTCGCCGGTCCTCGAGCGGATCAACGGCCTCGGCATCAGGGTCGACGCCAACAACACCGACCTCACCCCCGTCCTCGACCGCATCGACCACCTCGGCCAACGCGTCGACGCCAACAACACCGACCTCACCCCCGTCCTCGACCGCATCGACCACCTCGGCCAACGCGTCGACGCCAACAACACCGACCTCACCCCCGTCCTCGACGCCGTGGGCCACCTCGCGGCCCGGGTCGACGAGGGCCGAGGCGACGTCGACGCCGTCGCCTCCACACTGCGGGCCCTGGCCGACGACCTGGAGTCCACTCAGGGCGATCTGGCGCGGGGCGATCAGTTGTCGGCGCTCACCGACCAGCTCCGCTCGCTCCAGTCGGCCGTCGACGAGCTCCGCAGCACCGAGGCGCTCCGCGAGACCGAGGCCCGGCTGACCCGCCGCCTCGATGTCACCGGCGAGGCGCTCCGCACCCGGATCGATGACCAGCGGGTCCTCGCTGACGGGCTGGCCGCCAACGTGACGGCACTCAACGCCTCGATGACCAAGGCCGCCGAGGAGCCGCACCGGCTCCGACGTGATCTCGACCGCACGCTCGAGCAACTCGCCGAGCGGATGGGCGCCGCGATGCGTGAGCTGCGCGCCGACCACGGCAACGAGCTCGAGGCGCCAGGAGCGCTACGAAGCTCGGTCGAGGCCGGGCTCGATCGGATCAGCGGACGCTTCCAGACCGACACGGGACGCATCCTCGAGGCCGTGTCCGCCGCGCAGGAGGACACCGACGGGCGGCTCCGCCGCATCGATGCCCAGGTGACCGAGCTCCGGCGCATCGTCGACCGCGTCCGCCGCGAGACCGAGGACGTCGGCGACGCCGAGGTGAGCTGACGCCGGGCGGCGGGAAGCGCCCGGCAGCGGACGTCAGGAAGCCGAGGCGCGCAATCGCTCGACGACCAGCGAGATGCGGTCGTCGGGCTGCACGGCGGCGATGCGGACGTGACCCGCGCCGGCGGCACCGTAGAACTCACCTGGCGACACGATGGCGCCACCGCGTTCGGCGAGCTCCTCGGTGAGTCGCCAGGCGTCACCGTCGGGGGCCGCGATCCAGAGGTAGAACGCGCCACCGGGGAGGTCGACCTCGAGGCCCAGCGCATCGGTGAACGCCAGCCGGAGCAGCTCGAGACGAGCGAGGTAGCGCGCCCGCTGATCGTCGACGTGCGTCTCGTCGCCCAGCGCAGCGATCGCGGCCGCCTGCACCGGTGAAGGCACCATGAAGCCGGCGTGCTTGCGGACCTCGCGGAGGTAGCCCACCAGCTCGCGGTCGCCGGCGTAGAAGCCGACCCGCGCGCCGGCGAGGTTCGAACGCTTCGAGAGCGAGTGGACCGCGACGACACCGTCGGTGCCGTGGTGGAGGATGGTGCGCGGCGGACCGTCCCAGGTGAACGCGACGTAGCACTCGTCGGACAACACGGGAACGCCGTGCGACCGACCCCACGCCGCCGCCGCGCCGAGGTCGTCGAGCCCACCCGCCGGGTTTCCCGGCGTGTTCACCCACAGGCACAGGGCGCGGGCGGCGTCGGCCGGGTCGATGCTGTCGAGGTCAACGGTCCAGTCGGCGCGCAGTGCGACCGGGACGGCCCGACACCCTGCGAGCGTGGCCCCCATCTCGTAGGTGGGATAGCTGATGGCCGGATACAGGACCGTGTCGCGGTCGGGTGTGCGAAGTCGGAGCCACTGTGGGATGCCGGCGACGAGCTCCTTGGTGCCGATGCACGCAGCGACCTGGTCAGCGTCGACGTCGACCCCGAGGAAGCGATCGAACCAGCCACACACTGCTGCGCGGAACTCGGCCGTACCGATCGACGCCGGGTACCCGCGTGCGTCGGCTGCGGCCATGGCGTCGACGACGATGGCGGGCGGCGGGTCGAACGGGGTGCCGATGGAGAGATCGACGACACCGCCGTCGTGGCGTGCCGCTCGCTCTCGGAGCGGATCCAGACGGTCGTAGGGGTAGGGCGGCGGCTGGAAGCCGGTCATCCGGCGACCTCGACCTCGAACTCGACGAACTGCCCGCGGGATGCGGGGTCGAGCCGGGCCTGCACCGTGGTGCCGGCGTCGCCGTGGGTCTCGACGAGGACCTCGCCCTCGCGGTGGACGGCGGCCAACACGTCGCCCCGCTCGTAGGGGATCGAAAGCTCGATGACCGGCTGCATGGCGCGGAGTCGGGAGCCCAACGCCTCGAGCAGCTCGTCGACGCCCTCGCCGGTACGGGCGGAGAACGCGACGGACCCTGGGTAGCGACGCACCATGGCCGCTGCCATCTCGGGATCGAGGTCGGCCTTGTTGAACGCCAGCATCTGGGGAACGGAGCCGGCGTCGATCTCACGCAGCACCGTGTGCACGGCCTCGATGTTGCCGGCGATGTCGGGTGCGGTGACGTCGACCACGTGGACGAGCAGATGCGCGTCGGCGGCGACCTGCAGCGTGGACTTGAACGCCGCGACGAGCTGATGGGGCAGCTTGCGGACGAAGCCGACCGTGTCGGTGCACAGGACGGACTCGCCACCAGGCAGGGCCAGCCGCCGGGTGGTGGCATCGAGCGTGGCGAAGAGGCGGTCTTCGACGAGGACGCCGGCGTCGGTGAGCCGGTTGAGCAATGTCGACTTGCCGGCGTTGGTGTAGCCGACGATGGCGACCCGCTGGAGCCGGCTGGACCGCCGCTGCTTTCGCTGGGTGTCGCGGTGCTGCTGGATGTCGCGCAGCTCGGCCTCGAGCTTGTGGATCCGACGGACGAGACGACGACGGTCGGTCTCCAGCTGCGTCTCACCGGGACCGCGGGAGCCGATGCGAGCGCCGCCGGCGGCGGACATGCCACCGGCCTGCTGCGAGAACGACTTGCTGGACTTGCGCAGGCGAGGCAGGCGGTACCGGAGCAGGGCGAGCTCGACCTGGGCCTTGCCCTCCACGCTGGCAGCGTTCTGGGCGAAGATGTCGAGGATCACGGCGGTGCGATCGATGGCCGTGCGGCCCAGCAGCTTCTCGAGGTTGAACTGCTGCGCCGGCGTGAGCTCGTTGTCGAACACGACGGTGTCACAGTCGGTGAGGAGCGCGATCTCCAGCAGCTCCTCGGCCTTGCCCTTGCCGATGTAGGTGGGCGGATCCGGGGCGTTGCGACGCTGGACGAGCCGGCCGACCTCGTCGGCGCCGGCAGTGTCGACGAGCGCGCTGAGCTCGTCGAGGCCACGCTCGGTCTCTTCGGCATCGTCGGGCGGCAGGGTCACCCCCACGAGGACGATCTTCTCCCGGATGGACCGGTCGATCAGCGTGTTGGTCAAGGCTTCGGTCACTGGCGCCATCCTCGCTGACCCGGGGTGATGCCGGGAAGCGGCTTTCGGTGGGTCGGCGGATTCACAGCGGCCACACGACCGACGCCACTGCAACCACCGGGACCGTGAGGTGGGCGACGCCGTCGAGCTCGACCACCGCGGGACCGCCCGGTTGCTCGACCGTGACGGTGGACGGCGCGAGCCCCCACCCGTGGGCGGCGGCGGCCGCCGCGACCGCCCCGGTGCCGCACGCCTCGGTGGGTCCGACGCCTCGCTCGTAGACGGTCATCTGCAGTGCGCCGGCGGGGCCGGGGGTGATGAGCTCGACGTTGGTGCCGCCCGGCGTGCAGGCGTTGATGCGCTCGCCGATCTCGACGAGATCAGGGCCGTCGGAAGGATCGGGGACATGACAGACGACGTGCGGGTTGCCCACGTCGACCTGCACCGCCTGGAGCACACCGTCGGTGGCCCACTCGGGCAGAAGCTCGCCGACCACGGGTGTGCCCATCTCGACCCGCATCCGGTGGCGCGTCTGCGACTGGCGCTCGACCACCGTGACGACGCGGGGCCCGGCATCGGTGTCCACGGCGACGACACCCTCGGCGTCGAGTCCGGCGAGCACGGCGGCCTGCCCGAGGCACGAGATGCCGTTGCCGCTCATCTCGGCACGCGAGCCGTCTTCGTTGCGCAGCTCCATCCGCAGGCGCGAGCCCTCGCCCCGCGTGACGCGGATCAGGCCGTCGGCGCCGACGCCCCGGTGGCGGTCGCAGATCGTGGTGGCGATGTCCTCGTCGATCGGGAAGTGGCCGTCGAGGTCGACACAGACGAGGAAGTCGTTGCCGAGGCCATGGTGCTTGGTGAGCTGCATGCGGGCTCCATTGTGCCCGGGATCGGTGCCGCGACCGCACACGTTCGGCGCGGCCCGAATTCAGCCTCGATCGGCCGTGAGCAGGTCCCGGACCCGGTCGACGACCTCGAGCGGGTCGCGGTCGACGTCGACCCAGGAGATCCGGGGATCGCGCCCGAACCACTTGTGCTGGCGGCGGGAGAAGCGGCGGGTGCGCTGCCGGGCGAGGTCGATGGCCTCGTCGAGCGTGCACTCCTCCGCGAGGTGCGCCATGAGCTCTCGGTATCCGAGGGCCTGCCGGGCTGATCGCGACGGCGGGCGTTCGGCCGTGACGAGGCGGCGGACCTCGTCGAGGAAGCCCAGTTCGAGCTGACGGTCGTAGCGGCGGTCGATCCGTGCGTCGAGCGCATCCCGACGCCACTGCAGCGCGACGAGGGTGAAGGGTGTCGGCGGATGGTGGTCGAGCCCCGGGCCATACGACGAGAACGGGCGTCCCGCGCCGAGTGTCACCTCGAGCGCCCGCAACACCCGGCGCCGGTTGGCAGGATCCATGCGGTCGGCGCCCACCGGGTCGAGCGCGGCGAGGCGGCGATGCAGGCCCGCGGTGTCCTCGTCGGCCTCGAGCTCGGCCCGCACCTCGGGGAACTGGCCGGGAAGCTCGAGGTCGTCGATCACCGCTCGCAGGTAGAGGGCGGTGCCACCGACCAGCAGGGCACGTCTCCCTCGGGCCTCGATCTCCGCCAGGACCGAGCGGACCGTTGCTTGGTACGTCGCGACGTCGTAGTCGTCCCACGGGTCGGCGACGTCGATCAGGTGATGCGGCACGAGTGCCTGATCGGCCGGCGTGGGCTTTGCCGTGCCGACGTCCATGCCTCGGTACACCTGCATCGAGTCGACCGTCACGATCTCCCATGTCGGATCGGACTGCGCGATGGCCAAGCCCACGGTCGACTTGCCGGTGGCGGTTCCCCCGACGAGCGCGGCGTGGCGATGCGCGTCGGTCACGGTCGGACCGCCGACACTCAGCCGGCGGCGACCGGGATGCGGGTCTTGTGGGTGGCGACGTGCAGGACGTCGCGCAGCTCGCCGCGCAGATGGTGCGGTGCCGCGCCGGTGACCTCGACGGTGGCGTACGACCCGACTCGCAGCGGCGACGGTGAGGCGAAGTGCACGAGCTTGTTCTGTGCGGTGCGGCCGGTCAGGACGCCCGGATCCTTGCGGCTGGGCCCCTCGACCAGCACCTCCTCGGTGCGACCGATTCGAGCCTCGTGCTTGCGCAGGGCACTGCGCTCGACGACCAGGCGCAGGCGCTCGAAGCGCTCGGCGACGACATCGGCGGGCACGAACAGCTCGGCGCGCTCGGCGGCCTCGGTGCCGGGGCGGGGCGAGAAGATGAAGGTGTAGGCCGAGTCGTACTCGGCGGTGGCGGCGACCTCGAGCGTGTGGCGGAAGTCGTCGTCGGTCTCGCCGGGGAAGCCCACGATGATGTCGGTGGTGAGGGCGAGGTCGGAGACGGCGGCTCGGGCAGCCGCGACGCGCTCGAGGTAGCGCTCGCCCGTGTAGCCGCGGTGCATGGCCGCCAGGATCCGGTCGGAGCCCGACTGCAGCGGCAGGTGGAGGTGATTGCAGACCTCGGCATGGTCGGCCATCGCCGCGATGGTCTCGGTGCGCAGGTCCTTGGGGTGCGGACTGGTGTAGCGGACCCGGCGGATGCCGTCGACTTCGGCCACCGCGGCCAACAGCTCGGCGAACAGCGGGCGGATCTTCACCGGAGCGCCATCGGCCTGCACGGCACCGGCCTTCCGCGACGCGAGCGTGAGGTCGCGCCCGTAGGAGTTGACGTTCTGGCCGAGCAGGGTCACCTCGGTGACACCGTCGGCGGCCAGACGGGCGACCTCGGCGACGATGTCGGCGAACGGCCGGCTGATCTCCGGGCCCCGCACCGCCGGGACGATGCAGAATGCACACGAGTTGTCGCAGCCGATCTGGATGGTGACCCAGGCCGCGTAGGGCAGCTCGCGCGCGGTGGGCAGCGCGCTGGGGAACTCGGCGTGGTCCTCGGCGGTGGCCGCCTCGAGGATCTCGGTGATCGGGCCGTCGGTTCGAGCGCTGTGGAGCAGCTCGACCGTGCGCCCGACGTTGTGCGTGCCGACGACGACGTCGACGTGCGGCGCCTTCTGGCGCACGAGGTCGCGGTCCTTCTGGGCGAGGCAACCGGCGACGACGATCTCCATGCCCGGGTTGGCTTCCTTGACCGACTTGAGGTGGCCGAGGTTGCCGTAGAGCTTGTTGTCGGCGTTCTCGCGGATGCAGCAGGTGTTGAGCACCATCACGTCGGGCGTCTCGCCGTCGGATGCCGCACGAAGGCCGTCGGCCTCGAGCAGACCGGCGATGCGCTCGCTGTCGTGCTCGTTCATCTGGCACCCGTAGGTGCTGACTCGGTAGGTGCGCGCCACGATGCCTCAGGCTAGGCCCTGTCTGGCCGGGAGCCCGAGTCTGTGCTGTGCCTGCGCAGGCTCAGCCGACGACGGTCGCCTCGGGCAACAGCGCGTCGGTGAGCGCGTCGATGTCCGCGGTGGTGCGGTCCTCGATGCGTAGCCGGATGGCCGTGCGACGCTCGCCCTCGATGGTGATGTCGGCGAAGCTCGGCACACACACGAGGTCGATCCCGCTGGCGGCGACGTACCCACGGGCGATCGCCACCGCCTTGATCGCCTGGTTCAGTGCACCGGCACCGACCACCTGGACCTCGACCACGCCGTGCGTGCGCACGACCCCGGCCATGGCTCCGGCGACCGAGTTCGGATTCGAACGGGTCGAAACTTTGAGTTGCTCCATCGTGATGCCCCCAGCAGGCAAGTTGTGTTTCCCCAGCAGCAAGGGTTTCGACGTCGGTTCGTCGGATTCCTGCCTGTAGCGCACAGTACCGCCGCATGCCAAAAAGCGGTCGGACCGGCCCGAAGGCCGGTCCGAGTGGTGGGCTGGACGGGACGAACCCGCCAGGAATCGATCAGTCGTCGAGCGAGATGGGGGCGTCGAGGTCGATGTCGTCCTCGATCTCCTCCTCGGCCTCGCCGCCGGCGCCGACGACGACCTGGGCGCGGATGCGCTCGTCGATCTCGACCATGATCTCGGGATTCTCGGTGAGGAACGTCTTGGCGTTCTCCCGGCCCTGTCCGAGCTGCTCGCCCTCGTAGGTGTACCAGGCACCCGACTTCTTCACGAGGCCCAGGTCGACACCGATGTCGAGCAGCGAGCCCTCGCGGGAGATGCCCTTGCCGTACATGATGTCGAACTCGGCCTGGCGGAACGGCGGCGCCACCTTGTTCTTGACCACCTTGACGCGGGTGCGGTTGCCCACGACCTCGACGCCGTCCTTGAGCGACTCGATGCGGCGGATGTCGAGGCGGACCGAGCTGTAGAACTTCAGCGCACGGCCACCGGGCGTGGTCTCGGGCGAGCCGAACATGACGCCGATCTTCTCGCGCAGCTGGTTGATGAAGATGCAGATGGTCTGCGACTTCGACAGGTTGCCGGTGAGCTTGCGCAGCGCCTGGGACATGAGGCGGGCCTGGAGGCCGACGTGGGTGTCGCCCATGTCGCCCTCGATCTCGGCCCGGGGGGTGAGCGCCGCCACCGAGTCGATGACGATGACGTCGATGGCGGAGGAACGCACCAGCATGTCGGTGATCTCGAGCGCCTGCTCGCCCGTGTCGGGCTGGGAGATGAGCAGCTCGTCGACGTCGACCCCGATGGCCCGGGCGTAGACCGGATCCATGGCGTGCTCGGCGTCGACGTAGGCACAGATGCCCCCGTTGCGCTGGGCCTCGGCCACGACGTGCATGGCGAGGGTGGACTTGCCCGAGGACTCGGGGCCGTAGATCTCGGTGACGCGGCCACGGGGCAGGCCCCCGATGCCGAGGGCGAGGTCGAGGGCGAGGGCGCCGGTGGAGATCGACTCGATGTTCATCGAGCCCTTCTCGCCCATCTTCATGACGGCGCCCTTGCCGAACTGCTTCTCGATGTTGCCGAGCGCCATGTCGAGTGCCTTGTCACGGTCCATTGCGGTGTTCCTTCCGATCGGTCTGTCGATCTGTGGTGGGCTGCGTGGAGCAGCGAGTGCTTCGTCGGTACGTGAGCTGAAGCTACGAACCAGGTCTGACAAGAACTCCGGTGCAGTGCGGCTCGGCGCAGTCTGACCGGCACCGAACGACACGAGCGTAACTTCGAACAACCGTTCGATCAAGCATCTCGGGCGATATTCCTCGTTCCCACCGCCGGCGCCCGATCCGGGACTCGGGCGGCGCCCCAACTGTCCGGTCCGGGACTCCAGCGGCGCCACAACTGTCCGGTCCGGGATCTGGGCGTCGGGTTGGGCGAGAAATGGTCGTGGGACGACCACGACTGGCCCAGCCTTGACCGCTGCCCCCCGCCGCCCGGGCCCGGGCGCCGGCGTCAGCCGAGCGCCAGCAGACGGTGGCGCAGCGAGTCGACCAGCGAGATGCAGGCGAACTGGCGGATGCGGTCGCGGTCGCCGGGGAGCTGGATGCGTCGGACCTCGACGTCGCCGTCGACGTCGGAGGCGAGGAACACCGTGCCCACCGGCACGCCGTCCTGGGTGTCGGGGCCGGCCACGCCGGTGACCGCGAGACCGACGTCGGCGCCGAGCACCCGGCGGGCACCGGTCGCCATCTCCACCGCCGCCTCCTCGGACACCACCGGTCCGGGCGTCACACCGAGCACGTCGAACTTCACCTCGGACGCGTACGACACGACCGATCCACGGAACCAGCGGCTGGCGCCCGGAACGGCGACGATGCGCGACGCAACCAGTCCCCCGGTGACCGACTCGGCCAGACCGAGCGTCCAGCCACGGGCCAGCAGCAGCGTGCCGACGGCGTGCTCCATGGTCTCGTCGTCGACACCGAAGACGAGGTCGCCGAGCTCGTCTCGCACCCGCGCCTCCTCCGCCGCGACGGCCGCCCACGCCGACGCCTCGTCGTCGCCCTTGGCCGTGATCCGCACCTTGAGCCCTTCGATGCCCGACGCGTTGAACGCCAGCGTCGCCGCGCCCGATGCGTCGAGGTCTCGCATGTGGTCATCGAGCCGCTCGGCCAGCCCTGACTCCGACTCACCCCAGGTGCGGAGCGTGCGGGACACGATGGTGGAGGTGTCGCCGGACCGGCGTCGCAGGTCGGGGAGGATCACTCGTTCGACCATGTCGCGCATCTCGTGCGGCACGCCGGGGACGGCGTAGATCACCTTGGCCGACTCGTCGCCTCCGGGACCCACCGGGCAGATCAACCCGGGTGCGGTGCCCCGGGTCTGCTCGATGACGGTGGCGCCGGCGGGCACATCGGCCTGACGCAGGTTGTTCTCGGGCATCCGACGACCGCGCGATGCGAACATGTGCCGGATCACGTCACCGATCGCCTCGTCCCGGACCAGTTCGACCCCCATGACCTCGGCGATTGCCTCACGGGTCACGTCGTCCTGCGTCGGTCCCAGACCCCCGCAGCAGATGACGGCATCGGCCCGCTCGAGCGACTCGCGCAGACACGCCACCATGCGATCGTGGTTGTCGCCGACCCGCACCGAACGCAGGCAGTCGATGCCGGAGACGGCCAGCTGCTGGCCGATCCACGACGAGTTCGAGTCGACCACCGTTCCCAACAGCAGCTCGGTTCCGATGGCGACGACCTCACAGCGCATGGCCGGACGCTACCGATCGGTGTGCGTCACCTTCGATCGCCGGTGCGGCTCAACGACTTCGCGCCGTCGGTGACGTAGCTGACGCCGGTGTAGATCGTGAGGGCGACGGCGATCCAGAGCACGGCTCCGGCGATCCAACCGGCCTCGGCCTCGGCCAGCGGCAGCAGGGCGAAGCCCACCGCGACCTCCTGTACGACGGTCTTGACCTTCGCCGAGTAACGGGCCGGGACCGCGATGCCGCGACGTCCGTACCAGCTTCGGAAGACCGAGATGCCGAGCTCGCGGACAGTGATGATGAGCACCGGGAGCCACCAGAACGCGCCGTAGACCACCAGCGCCCATCCGGCTCCGAGCACGAGGACCTTGTCGGCCAACGGGTCGAGGAACGCTCCCGAGCGAGTGGTGCCGTGCTTGCGGGCGAGGTGGCCGTCGAGACCATCGCTGCCGGCGAGCACGATCCAGGCGACCAGCGCCGGGTACGAGGCGCCTCGCTCGGCCACGTAGGCCAGGAACGGCAGCGCCAGGACCATGCGGGTGACGGTGATGGCGTTGGCCGGCGTGGCGATCGCGGACGCGTCGTACCGGTTCTTGACGGCCTTGACGCGCCCGACGCCCCTCGCCTCGTCGGTCACCGCAGCGACTCGAGCGTCTCGGCGACGGCGTCGACGTCGACGGCGTGGATCTCGGGGCCTTCGGCCGAGACCACCTCGACGTCGACGATGGAGCCGACCTCGAGGCGGGCCGGAACGGTGATGACGCCGTCGATCTCGGGTGCCTCACGATGCGATCGGCCCACGCCGGGCTCGTCGACGAGGACCGAGACGGTCTGTCCGACGAGCTGGTCGCGCTTGGCGGCGGTGATGTCGTCCTGGAGGTCGCGCAACTCGAAGATGCGGTCGGACATGAGCGACGCCGGCACTGCACCGTCGAGGTCGGCCGAGTAGGTGCCCTCCTCCTCGGAGTAGGTGAAGAAGCCGCACCAGTCGAGCTGCGCCTCCTCGACGAACGCGAGGAGCGCGTCGTGGTCGGCCTCGGTCTCGCCGGGGTATCCGACGATGAAGTTGGAGCGGAACGCTGCGTCGGGCTCGCGCTGGCGGATGGCCCGGATGCGCTCGAGGTAGCGCTGCCCGTCGCCCCATCGACGCATCCGGCGCACGAGCGGGCGCGACACGTGTTGCAGCGAGAGGTCGAAGTAGGGCACCCCGGTGCGGCAGATGGCGTCGATGAGCGGGTCGGTCAGCTCGGACGGATACAGGTACAGCAGGCGCACCCGATCGACGACGGAAGATACCTCGTCGACCAGCTCGACGATCTGCTTGCTGCCCTGCCCCTGGTCGCGACCGAAGCTGGCGAGGTCCTGGGCGACGAGCACGATCTCGCGCACGCCTTGGCCGGCGAGTGACTCGGCTTCGGTGACGATGTCGGCGCGGGTGCGGGACCGCTGCGGACCACGGAACGACGGGATGGCGCAGAACCCGCAGGCCCGGTCGCAGCCCTCGGCGATCTTCACGTACGCCCACGGCGCGGCCGCGGCCGGGCGGGGCATGTTGAGCAGGTCGAGGGCAGGCACCGAGGGCTCCGACCCCGCCGACCCACCGATGGTGACAGGCACCCAGGTGCCGTCGGGTGTGACACCGGCCCGGGCGAGCTGCTCGGCGCTGATGGGACCGCCGAAGCCGACGACCCGGTCGACCTCGGGCAGCGACTGGGCCAGCTCGTCGCCGTAGCGCTCGGCCATGCAGCCGGTGACGATGAGCTCGGCGCCGGAACGACGCGAGTCGCTGAGCCCGAGGATGGTGTCGATGGACTCCTGCCGGGCCTCCTCGACGAAGGCACAGGTGTTGACCACGACCAGGTCGGCGTCGTCGGCCGAGGGCGCGGGCAGGTACCCGTCCGCCAGCAGCGAACCGGTGACCTTGTCGGAGTCGACCGAGTTCTTCGGGCAACCCAACGTCTCGACCCAGAACAGACGGGGAGCCATCGGGGCCAGGGTACCGGCGGCCCCCCGCACGAACCGAGTCTGCCCGACCGCGATCGGCGGTCTCGGGACCGACTCAGCGGGTGTACGCGAGCGCCAGCCCGGGTCGCGACCAGCGCATCGAGACGAGCTGCCCGGTGCCCGACAGGGTGATGTAGGCCGTGCGCAGGTCGTCGCCCCCGAAGCAGATGTTGGTGACCAGCGGGTCGGCGAACGCGGTGTGTTCGACGGTGGCGCCATCGGGCGAGATCGACGTGATGCCGCCGTTGAGCAGGGTCGCCACGCAGACCCAGCCGTCGCCATCGACGGCGAGTGAGTCGAGGAACTGCATGCCGGGGAGACCGGCGAGCAGGTGACCGCCCCCGGGTCCGGCCGGGTTCAGCTGGGACTGGTCGAGCGTGCCCGGGCCGCTGAGGGGCCAGTGGAACACCCGGCCGGTGTGGGTCTCGGCGGCGAAGAGCACCGAGCCGTCGGGTGAGAGGCCGATGCCGTTGGGCGCATCGAGCGGATGCACGACCTCGACGCACGACGATCCGTCGATCGAGGCGTAGTGCAGACCCGTGCGGTCGGAGGTGCGGTGCTGGCGGACGCCGTGATCGGTGAACCAGAAGCCGCCGGCGTCGTCGAAGACGATGTCGTTCGGAGCGCGCAGCGGGATCGGGTCACCATCGGCCGCGGTGGAGTCGTCGTAGATGCGGTCGATCTCGCCGGTGTCGAGGTCGACACGCTGGATGTAGCCGGTGGTCCACGTCGGCGGCACCGGTCCGGGGATGGTGAGGCCCATGACCTCCTCCCATTGGAAGCAGCCACCGTTGTTGCAGACGTAGACCTTGCCGTCGGGTCCCAGCGCCGCGCCGTTGGGGCCACCGCCGAGCTCGAAGCGCTTCCGCACGCTGCCGTCGGCCTCGAGCCACGTGAGGGTCCCCCGCTTGATCTCGACGAGGACGATGGAGCCGTCGGACAGTGCAATCGGACCCTCGGGGAACTGCAGGTCGGTGGCGATGGTGGTGACGTCGGTCATGGCGCGCATGTTGGCACGTAGGTTCGCGGCCATGCCCCGCCTCACCACCGAGCAGATCGTCGAGTTCCTGGAGGAACCGGGCCACCTGACCCGCATCGCCACGGTCGCCGCCGACGGCGCACCGTCGGTGGCGCCGATCTGGTTCCTCTTCCGCGACGGACGCATCTGGTTCACGCCGCGCGAGAAATCGGCCTGGTGGCATCACATCCAACGCGAGCCGCGGGTGGCGATGACCATCGACGAGGACGAGGCTCCGTTCCGGAAGGTCTTCGTGAAGGGCGCCGTGCGGGTCGACCACGTTCCGGGCGAGGACGACGAGTGGCGCTCGACCTACCGCGACATCGCCATCCGCTACACGCCCGACGCCTTCGCCGATGCCTACATCAACGCCACCGTCCACGAGCCACGGGCGCTGCTCTCACTGCCCGCCGACCCGGCCTCACTGACGACCTGGCGCATGCCGACGGCCGGCGAGGACCCCGCAGGCGTGTGGGCCGGGCAGTACTACCACCGCCGGCCGGCGCCGGAGGAGTGGGTCCCCGAGCGGCGGGTCTGAGACCGGCACGCCGGTGGCCGGGACGTTCGACCCTGGCCCGGCGGGGTGCGTCGAACGATGCTGGCGGCGCAGCGACAACGATGAGGAGAGAGGTGGATCATGCCTCCGCACTGCGATTCCCTCGATGGCCCGGTCGTCACTGCCGCGCGCGAGGCATTGGCCGCGGGTTCCGTGGACCTGGTTCTCCCGTACGTGCATGCCGACGGTGAACCTGAGGTCCGCGACGCATTCGACCGCACGCAGAAGGCACGCGACCTCGGCGGCGAGGCTCGTGAGGTCGCCGACCGGTGGTTCTTCGAGACTGCCGTGCGCGTCCACCGGGCGGGCGAGGGCGCTCCGTTCACCGGCCTGAAACCGGCGGGCCTCGATGTCGGCCCGGTGATCCCGGCCGCCGAACGAGCGCTGGAGACGGAATCGGGCGCGGAGCTGATCGACGTGTTGTGCGACGCAGTTCGCCAGCAGGTCGAGCACCGGCTCGCGGCGGCGATGGAGTTGAAGCAGCGCGCCTCGGACGGCGTGGACCAAGGCAGGGCGTACGTGGATGCGATGCTCGGCCTACAGGTGTGGTCGCACGCGGTCCATCGCCAGATCATGGCGGAACCGCATCAACATCTCGGCGCTTCCTCGGATCGGTCCGCGTCCACTGCGGTCTGACGGACCGCGACGCGAACCGGCAGACGCCGGAGGCGAACGTCAGCGTCGACCCCCTGCTCGGCGAGCTCGAGCCGCAAGAGCTTCAACGTCTCGTTGTGCACCAGCGAGCGGATCAGACGGGGAGCGACGCGGTGGATCGGCCGGGCCAATCCGGTTCGCTCGGCAGCGAGGTCGGCATGGTTGCGGATCTCGATCGCGATGACCTCGGTGGTCGGGCCGGGACGATCGAGATCGTCGCCGCGGTCGGCTTCGAGGGCCAGGATGCACCGGTGTTGCACGACGATGCCGGCGGCAAGCGCGGCGATCACGCCGGCGGACAGGAGGAGCAGCGCGACCACCTCGACCACGGTAGAGAAACGACGAGCGCCGGCACGACGGACGTGACCGATGCCTCAGCTGGCCGAGCCAGGCGACACGACCAATCGGTAGCCGGCATCGATCGCATCGAACTCGAGCTGGTCGGCATGGCGCCGGCGCCATGCCCCCGTCGTCAGGTCGTCGCGCAGACGGTCCATCGCCTCGTCCACGACGCGGTCCGGGAGCCGGGCGATACCGGAGATGCCCGCTTGGACCTCGGGGCGGAGGTACGCCTCGGGTCGGCGCCACCAGGCGTGGCAGAAGCCGTCGATGCAGTCGTCGGGCACGGGGACGACCTCGACCGTGCCCCCGCCCAGCATCTCGGCGACCTCGGCCGGCGTGGCGAACCCGGCGTCGAGGTCGAGCATCGACGGCAGGTACTCGGTGACCAGCCACTGTTGGCTGTGCACCGCGTTGTCGAACGTGAAG
This sequence comes from Acidimicrobiales bacterium, assembly GCA_041618235.1. Classification (GTDB taxonomy): domain Bacteria; phylum Actinomycetota; class Acidimicrobiia; order Acidimicrobiales; family Salinilacustritrichaceae; genus Salinilacustrithrix. Next base: position 840 of record JBFJNI010000041.1, on the reverse strand, counting down.
ACCACCACCGGGCCGTCGGTGACCCGTCGGACCTCCCCCAGACCCTTGCCCGCATCAGGCCAGTGGTGCACGGTGAGCAACACGAGTGCACCATCGAAGGTGGCGTCGGCGAACGGCAGCGCGCCCGCGACGCCGCGTACGACGGGCGCAGCGCCAGCCGGACGTTGGCCGATCATCTCCGGCGACGGCTCCAACGACACGACCCGCCGGTCATCCGGTTCGTACGACCCGGCGCCGGCGCCCACGTTCAGCACGAGCGACGCATCGCCCAGCGCCCGATGGATCTGGTGGGCGATGCGGGGGTCGGGCCGGCGCACCGACGAGTACCCGATGCCGATGCGGTCGTAGATCGGTCGGTCCCCCACGGCGATCCCCGCTCAGGCCAACAGCGGGACGGCGAGGGCGTAGACGGCGAGCAGGCCGACCGCCTCGTTGCGGGTGACCCTGCGGCCGCTGATCATGAAGATCCATGCGCCCATGGCGACGATGAGCATGAAGGCCGTGCCCAAGCCGGCGAGATTGGGGTCTTCGAGCTTCCCCGGCCCGAGCAGACCGGCGGTGGCGCCCACGGCGAGGCTGTTGAAGATGTTCGAGCCCAACAGGTTGCCGATGATCAGCTCGTCCTCCTGCTTTCGGGCGGCTGCGATGGCCGTGACCAGCTCGGGCAGCGACGTGCCCAGCGCCACCAGGGTCAGCGCGATGAAGCCCTCGCCCAGTCCGAGCTCGGCGGCGATCTCGGACGCCCCCCACACGGTGAGCTGCGCACCGGCCATCACGCCGACGAGACCGATGAGGGTACGCAGCGACTCGCGACCGACCGAGATCCCGGCGTCGTCGTCG
>JBFJNI010000040.1:0-28937 GCA_041618235.1 Acidimicrobiales bacterium | reverse complement strand
GGAGGCTCGTGTGCCGAGCGGACCATGCGGAGTCGCTTCGAACGCGCCAGCGGGCCGATGCGGCCCCGGAGGGTGACGAACCACGCCGGCCCGGGGTCGCCGTCGGCGGCCGGCGCCGGTTCCGTGCGGGGCACGATCTCGAGCCAGCGGTCGTACGAGTCGAGCGAGCCGACCCAGCCGAAGAGCTCGTCGACGCCGCAATCGGCATCGAGCGTGGCGGTGACGTCCATGCCCTGCCCGTCAGCTCATCGTGGTGGGGGGGATCGGGATCATCGGCGCGAGAGGTCGGACACGACGCGGAGCAGCCCGTACGGGTTCACGGCTGCGCCACCGCCGGGGTGGACCTCGAAGTGCAGATGCGGCGCTCCGCCCTTCGCGTTGCCGGTGTCACCCACGAAACCGATGATGTCACCCGCCTCGACCAGGATCCCAGGAGCGATGCCCTCGGCGTACGCAGTGAGGTGGGCGTAGTAGTAGTACGTGCCCGACTGGCCCTTGAGCCACAGCTTCGTGCCGCCCAGGACGTCGTTGCCCATCGACCCGATCAGCCCGCGCTCGACGGCGTAGAGCGGCGTGTCGAACGGCGCCATGATGTCGGTGCCCTGGTGACCGTGCTCGTACTCGGTTCCGGTCATGCGCGGGAAGCCCCAGCTGTCGCCGAACGTGTACGGCTCGCCCACCGGGAACACGAAGCCCCGGATGAGGATCTCGGATCCCGACGAGAAGACGGCCAGCGCGAACCGACGTTCTGCGTTGACGGCCAGGACGTCCTCGAGCGTCTGGCGAGCGACGCGGAGCTCACGACGGGTGGCGCTCACCGCCTCGATCGCCTCGAGCACGCCGGCGTCGACCACGGCCTTCGCCGCCTGCAGCTCGGCGACGGCAGCGCTGTCGGCCTCGGCGACCGAGCCCAGGAACATCTTGCGGGTGAGGACCTCGTTGGCGTCTTCGGAGCTGATGATGGTGTCGAGCTCGGCAGCGTTGCCGCGGACGACGGCGTTGGCGATGCGCTCCTGGAAGCGCTCCTGCGCGGCCTCGAGCCGGAGCACGGTGCGCTCCTGGGCGACACCGAGGCGGGCGAGCTCGCGCTGGAGATCAGCCAGCCGTCCGGACAGCAGATCGACGGTCTCGGACGCGGCGCGGACCTCGGCCTCGCTCTGGAGCGCCTCGGCCTTGGCGACCTTGAGTTCGCGGCGGATGACCTGCGTCGCCGCGCGCCCGTCGACCGGCGTCCCCGGAGGGAGCGGCACGGTGTCGTCGACGATGGGCACCTCCTCGGGTGGCGCGTCGACCTGGCCCACGGGGTCGTCGGGCGAGGTGGTGGTCGTGGTGCTCGTACCCGGATCGCCCGGCGTGGTCGTCGTGGACGAGCCGCCCGGCTGGGTGGTGGTCGACGCCGGTGGGACCGTGGTCGACGTCGACGACGTGGACGACGGTGGTGGAGCGGTGGTCGTGGTGCTGGGCGGCACCGACGACGAGGACGACGGCGGCGGGCCCGCTGCCCCGGCAGGCGCGGCCGAGGCGAACAGGAGCAGAGCAGCGGTTCCGATGGTGAGGGTGCGACGCATGAGCAGGCTTCGGGGTTTCCGACGTCCGTCGCCCCGACCGGGTCCGACCGAGGCGGGCGAATGGTACCCAGGTGGTGCGCTGACCGAACAGCCGGACCGGTACCTTCGCGCTCGATGGAACGGATGATCTTCGACGACGAGCACGACCTCTTCCGCGACAGCTTCCGGCGCTTCGTCGACGCGGAGATGGTCCCCCACCTCGAGGCCTGGGAGGCCGCCGGCATCGCCGACCGGTCGATCTTCGCCCGCGCCGGCGAGCACGGATTCCTGGGCATGGCGATCCCCGAGGAGCACGGCGGCGGCGGCGTCGACGACTTCCGTTACAACCAGGTGATCATCGAGGAGGTGCAGCGGGCCGGAACCGGTGGTGCCGGGCTCGGCATCACCCTCCACAACGACATCTGCCTCCCGTACTTCCTCACCCTCACCACCGACGAGCAGAAGCAACGGTGGCTGCCTGGCATCGCCTCCGGCGAGCTCATCACCGCCATCGCCATGACCGAACCGGGCATCGGGTCGGACCTGGCGTCCATGACCACGTCGGCGGTGCGCGACGGCGACCACTGGATCGTCAACGGGTCGAAGACGTTCATCACCAACGGCATCAACGCCGACCTCGTCATCGTCGCGGTGAAGACCGACCCCACCCAGAAGCATGCCGGGATGTCGCTCCTGGTGGTCGAGCGCGGCATGGAGGGCTTCGAGCGGGGCCGCAACCTGGACAAGATCGGGATGCACAGCCAGGACACCGCCGAGCTGTTCTTCCGCGACGTCGCCGTCCCGGCGGCCAACCTCCTCGGCGACGAGGGCCGTGGCTTCCACCACCTCGTCGACAAGCTCCCCCAGGAGCGGCTCTCCATCGCGGTCGCCGGCATCGCCGCCGCTCGCGCCGCACTCGACTGGACGCTCGACCACGTCAAGGAGCGCACGGCCTTCGGCCAGCCCATCGGCTCGTTCCAGAACACCCGCTTCGTCCTGGCCGAGGTCGCCACCGAGGTCGAGGTGGGTCAGGCCTTCCTCGACACCTGCGTGCTCGCCCTCAACGCCGGCACGCTCACCGCCGAGGAAGCCGCCATGGCCAAGTGGTGGTGCACCGAGCTGCAGAAACGGTCCATCGACTCGTGCCTCCAGCTCTTCGGCGGCTACGGCTACATGCTCGAGTACCCCATCGCCCGGGCCTACGCCGATGCCCGGGTCACGACGATCTACGGCGGGACCACGGAGATCATGAAGGAGATCATCTCCAAGCGGCATCTCGGGTTGTAGTGCAACGACCTCGCTGGGCCGCTGCCTCGACCGCGGTCTGGGCAACGCTGGCGGTCGCACCCTGGACGTGGTTCCTCGTCCGTCGCTGGACGCCGATCCTCGATCTCGTCGCCATCGGGCTCCCGTTGCTCGCGTTCGGGCTGATCGTGGTCTGGACGGCGCTCGTCTTCCGGCGTCGGTCCACGCTCTCGGTGATCGGTCTCGCGTCGGTGACCGTCTGGGGCTACGTCGCGATCGTCGGTCCGTGGACACCTCGCAGCAGTCCGGCGCCGACGAGCGAGATCGACGTCGTCTCGTTCAACACCGGCTTCCGCGGCGGTGCGGCCGACACCCTCCTCGCACTCGATCCAGACGTGCTCGTCGTCCAGGAGCTGCCGCCGGCGCAGCACCAACGCCTCGCCGCTGCCTACCCGCATGACGAGGTCACCGCCGGTGTGCTCGCCCGGGCCGCAGCCGACCACCCGAAGGTCGGCGCGTACTCCCGCTGGGACCTCACCGTGCTCGATGCTCCACCGGACTTCCCGGGGCTCCGGCTCCGCGTCGACCACCCCGAGCACCCGTTCATCCTCTACGCCCTCCACATCGCCAAGCCGGCGCTCTTCCCCCAGAGCTATGCCACCTCCTTCGGGCACCACCAGGACATCGTCGAACTGGTGCGCGACCTCGGACGCGCCGAGATCCTCCCGTTGGTGGTGGCCGGCGATCTCAACGCTCCCGATCGCGCCGCCGACTACGCGCTGCTCGACCACGACCTCCGCGACGTCGTCCGGACGAACTGGGCCGCACCGACGTCGCGCAAGCGTGTCCCTGGCTGGCGCCTCCTGCTGCTCCGGATCGACCACATCTTCGTCAGCGAGGACTGGTGCGGCGCCCGCGGCGGCCGGGTCGAGATCGGCCGCGCCGACCACCTGGCCGTGCGGGCCACGGTCGGCCCCTGCCCCGACTAGAACCTCGATCCGGCGGGCGTTGCGACGCATGTCACGAGTGAAATGTTGCGGTTTCATTGCGAACCGCTGTTAGACAGTTCTCTCCACACGCCATATGGGAATTGGCCGTTCGCGCATCTGACCACCCTCACCGAGGGGTGGCGTCATCTGTTCGACATGGACGGTCACCCCCACAACCGGAGGTTCCTCCAGTGTCCGAAACCATCGCTCCCCGCCGCGCGCGTCCTCGTCACGTGGCCCGCGCCGGCCTGTTCCTCGCCGCCTTGCTCCTCGGCGGCGCCTGCACGCCCGACTGGGCGATCTACAACTTCTTCGGTGACCGTTCCCAGGAAGCCGTTCGCATCGCCGACTGCGAGTCGCGGATGAACCCGCACGCGGTCAGCCCCACCAACGACCACGGACTGTTCCAGATCAACGCGGTCCACCGGGCCGACTTCGAGCGGGTCACCGGCCAACCGTGGTCGATGGTCTACGACTCGTACTGGAACACGTACTACGCCAAGTGGCTCTTCGATCAGCAGGGATGGGGCCCCTGGACCTGCCGCAAGGTCCTCTGATCAGCGAAACGCCGACCGGACCAACCAACCGACCGACGCCGGCGATGCGGCCGGGTCAGTGCAGTTCGTCACGCCATGGCGGTTCGGCACCGACCCGGCTGCACGTGATGGCCGCGGCCTCGACCGCATAGGTGAGCGCCGTGCGCCACCAGGTCTGGTCGAGCGCCCGGAGCTGATCGCGGGTCGACACCCGGTGGGCGCTGAGCGCTGCGAGCATCGCCCCCGCAAACGTGTCGCCGGCTCCGACGGTGTCGGCGACCTCGACGGGCGCGGCGTCGACCTCGACTCGATCGTTCATCGTGACGGCCACCGCGCCGCGGCTGCCCCGGGTGATCACCACCGCCACCGGCCGCTCCGGCGAATCGTCGTCGTCGGCGTCGAGCGCGCCGCCGATCCAGTCGGTGGCGACTTCGAGCGGGTCCCTCTCGGGCGCGATCCATGCCAGGTCGGCCTCGCTCACCTTCACCACGTCGGCCAGGCTCAGCCACCGCTCGAGTCGGCGGAGGAAACGTGGCCGGTCGACGAGGTCGGGCCGGGGGTTCGGGTCGAGATGGATGATGGCGCGGTGCTGGGCTGCCACGAGAAGGCTCTCGATCCGTGACGCCGCGGGCTCGAGCACCAGCGACACCGACCCGCTGACGTGCAGCACCCCGACGTCGCTCGGCAGGTGGAGGTCGTTGACCCGCGCCGACACCGTGGTGGTGCCCCCGACGTGGAACGCGTACGCCGGCTCGCCGTCGACCGTGCCCGAGTCGACCAAGGCCAGCGTGGTGGGCTCGTGGGTCGTCGGGCAGTGGCCGCTGTCGACGTGCGACTGGTCGAGTCGGTCGGTCAGCATCCGCCCGAAGCGGTCGTCGGAGAGCACGCCGAGGAACGAGGTCGGCGCACCGAGGCGGCCGGCGGCGATGGCGGCGTTGTAGGGCGATCCGCCCGGAGCGGCGCGCCAGGTCCGCCCGCCGGGGTCGTCCCCCAACAGGTCGATGAGCGCTTCACCACAGCAGACGACGCGAGGAGCAGTCACGCCGCCAGCGTGGCAGATGTTCCGGGTCCGACGAGCGCCGTAGCGCGACTCAGGCGAGCAGCGCCCGCGCGATGTGGGTGATCTGGATCTCGTCGGTACCGGCGTAGATCTGGAGCACCTTGGCATCGCGCGCCAGCTGCTCCACGCCGTACTCGGACATGTAGCCGTTGCCGCCGAAGATCTGGACCGCCTCGAGCGCGACCTCGGTGGCGGCTCGGGCCGAGTACAGCTTCATGGCCGACGCCTCGGCCAGCGTCATGCCCTCGCCGGCGGCCGACGCCTCGATCGATCGGAAGACCAGGTTCTGGACGTTGAGACGAGCGACCTCCATGCGGGCCAGCTTCTCCTGGATGAGCTGGAACTGGCCGATGGGCTGGCCGAACTGCACGCGCTCCTTGGCGTAATCGATCGACAGCTCGAGGCAACGCTCGATCATGCCCAGTGCCATGGCGGCGACGCCGGCGCGCTCCATGAGGAAGGTCGCCTTGGCGCCCTCGCGGCCGCCCTTGGGCGAGTCCTCGGTCTCGCCGATGAGGCGGTCCTTGCCGACGCGGACGTCGTCGAGGAAGAGCTCACCGGTGGGCGAGCTGTGCATGCCCATCTTGCGCAACGGCTTCGACTGGACCAGACCGGGCATTCCCGAGTCGAGGACGAACGACAGGACCTTGCGCTCCTCGGGCGGGTTGCCCTCGTCCAGCTTGCAGATGAACACGATGGTGTCGGCGTACGGGCCGTTGGTGATGAAGGTCTTCGATCCGTTGAGCACGTACTCGTCGCCGTCGCGGCGGGCGGTGGACTTCATCGAACCGAAGGCGTCGGAGCCGGAGTTGGGCTCGGTGATGGCCCAGGCACCGACCTTGTCGAGGGTGAGCAGGTCGAGTGCCCACCGCTCCTTCTGGGCGATGGTGCCCTTGGAGGTGATCGCCGAGGCGGTGAGGCCGGTGGACACGCCGAGCGCGGTGACCAGGCCGGGGCTGTGCCGGCACAGCTCGATGATCGGGATCATGGTGATCGAGCCGTCGCCGCCGCCACGCGACTCCTTCGTCGGCGGCTCCTCGCCCTTGGCGATGGCTTCCTCGACCAACTTGTCGAACTCGATCTGCTTCTTGAACCGCTCGGCCGCCATGGTGTCCATGCCGAAGGTCTTGTAGAGCTTGCGCAGCACGTCGTACGGCGGCAGGTCACCGAACTCGAGCTCTTCGCGCAGCGGCGCGACCTCGGCCTCGACGAACTGGCGGACCGCGTCCCGCACCATCTGCTGCTCTTCGGTCCACGTGATCATGACGGGGGGTTCTCCCTGGGTTCGGTGTCGCCGGCGTGGTCGCCGGAAGATTGGAAATCGTCGTTGCCAGACGATGGTGGCATGCCGAGGTCGGCGAGCACGGATTCGAGTGCGGCGACCCTGTCTTCGAGTTCGGCGACTCTGCCTTCGAGTCCTGCCGAGGACAGTGCGGGACCGCCATCGGCTGGCGGCGGGGCTGGCAGCGCGGCCGGCGGTGCCGGCGAACGCTCGACGCCCGCTCCGGCCTCGACCGGGCCGCCGAGCAGGTGCAGCCAGCGGGTCTCCTTCTGCCCGGGCTGACGCTCGAGGTGGACGACCAGCGACTCGTCGCGGGCCGCCAGGTCCTCGAGCGTGGCCTCGACCGTCTCGTTGTCGGCGAAGGGGTGGGCCCGCTCGGTGCGCACCCGCAGCTCGTTCAGCGTCTGGGGGCCGCGCAGGGCGAGGACGGCGAGCAGCGCGAGCTCGCCCGGCGACAAGCGGAGCGCCTCGTCGAGGACGTGGCGGTACTTGGTGGATCGCGCCCCGTGCGACGGGTGGACGAAGCGCACGAAGCCCAGCGCCTTGAGCTCGTCCAGCGAGCGCTGCACGGTCGTCTCGTCGAGGTCGGTGACCGGTTCGCGGTTGTTCTTCTGGTTGCACGCGCCGACGAGGCCCTTGAGCGTCATCGGATAGGTGTCGGGGACGGTCGCCTCCTTCTCGGCCAACGAACCGAGCACTCGCAACTGCACGTCGGAGAAGCGTTCGACCATGGGCGCCGACGGTAACCAACCCGGGAAGAGCGCCGCCGGACGGGCGACGAAACGCAGGCGGAGCGGACGAGGCGGGGTCCGATCTCGGCGACGCCTCACTCGTGCTGTGTCGGATGGCGTCCGATCTGGCATCCTGTCCTGTCCCCCGCCCGAGGTCTGAGGAGTTGCCGGTGACGTTCAAGGTCGGAGATCGTGTGGTCTATCCACACCACGGAGCGGCAGTGGTCGAGGCCACCGAGGTCATGGAGACCTTCGGCGAGGAGAAGAAGTTCCTCGTGCTGCGCATGACCCACGGTGAGCTCACCCTGAAGGTCCCCGCGGACCGCGCCGAGGAGATCGGCATGCGGTACCCGATCTCGGTCGAGGACGTCGAGGACGTCTTCGAGGTCCTGGCCAAGAAGGACGTGCGCGAGCCCACCAACTGGTCGCGTCGGTTCAAGAACCACCAGGAGAAGCTGAAGTCGGGCGACGTCTACCAGGTGGCCGAGGTCGTTCGGAACCTGGCGCTGCGCGAGGCCGACAAGGGCCTGTCCGCGGGCGAGAAGTCGATGTTCGTCAAGGCTCGCCAGGTGCTGGTCTCCGAGCTCGCCTTCGCCCTCGACATCGACGAGGACGCGGCGCTCGAGCGCCTGGAGAAGACCCTCGCCTGACATGCACCATCCCAGGCCGCCGATGTGCTGCGCTGGAGCCGATGGTTCGACATGACCACTGACGAGACCCCGACGTCCGACGGCGGCTCCGACGCGACCGACTCCGAGCTCGTCGTCCGCCTCCGCCAGCGCGCCGAGGAGCTCCGGGACAGCGCGCCGGAGCGCATGAACGACCCCGAGGACACCGTCCCCGAGCCCGAGCCCGAGCCCGAGCCCGAGCCCGACGCCGAGCCCGGACCGGAGACGGCGACCGAGGCAGAGCACCAGGACGCGGATCCGCCCGCCGAGATCGATGATCACGACGACCACGACGATCACGACGACTCGTTCTCCGGGGCGGCGCACGGCGCCTTCGACGACCCGGCCGAATCCGAGCTGCTTCGTCGATGGGCCGACGAGGACCACATCGAAGCGGTCAGCCCCCGGCGGAACTGGACGCCGCTGGTGGTGCTCGTGGTGCTCGTGGCCCTCGTGGCCCTCATCGCGGTCGCGTTCCGCGCCGTCGGCGGCGACGACGCCGAGACCACCGGCGACGGCCAACGCGGCGGCGAGGCCGAGGCGTCGTCCGTGCTCGACGAGGACATCCCGAGCCTCGAGGACCTCACGGCCGACGTCACCATCCCACCCGGGCCGGCCGAGGGGCTCTCGATCGCGGACAAGGGCGTCGCCATCGTCGAAGACCGCTTCGATCCCGCTCGGCGCGAGGGCACGTTCGCCGTGGTCATCGAGAACCCGCACCTCGACTGGCTGGCCCAATCGGTGCAGGTCGAGGTCGAGTTCCTCGACGAGCAGGGCGTCGCCGTCGGCGGCGACACCGCCTTCGTCGAGGTCGTGCTGCCCGGCCAGACCGTGGCCGTCGCGAACCACTTCTTCGACGCCCCCGCCGTGCCCATCACCGATCTGGCGGTGACCATCGACGTCGCCCGATGGCGCGAATCCGAGCCCTTCGAGGGCGGCTTCACCACCACCGACGTGGTCACCGAGGAGGCCGAGTTCAGCGGCCTGCGCACGACGTTCGTGCTGCGGTCGACGTTCGATCGGCCGCTGACCGACGTGGGCGTGACCGTCGTGTACAAGGGCCAGTACGGCCAGATCGTCGGCGGGTACGACACCTTCATCGACCTCGTCGAACCCGGCGTCGACGTGCCCGTCGAGATCGCCCTGCTCGCGAACCTCCCGGTCGAGCAGATCATCTCGACCGACCTCTACCCTTCGACCGGTTTCGGGTTCATCCCCGACGAGTGATCGGTCGGATGGTCGACCCGACGGTGTCAGGCTGGCGGGCGGCGGAGTTCGGCGAGCACGCCGAAGTGGTCCGACGGCCAGACGCCGTCGACGGGCTCGTCGCCCACCACGCGGCTCGACACCGTGCTCCCGGTGCCGTCGCTGCGACGCCACCCGACGAAGACGTAGTCGATGCGCCGCTCCTGTTCGAACTCCGCGGCGGCGAACGGGTTGCGTTCGCTCCACGTGTCGCCGACGCCCGAGCCGGCGACACGGAAGCTGTCGAAGAAGACGAGCCCGTCCACCGGCACGGCCGCCTCGCCGGTCATCATCCGGATCTCGTCGGACGCGGGCTCGGCGTTGAAGTCGCCACAGACGATGGGCGGGTGGGTCCGTGGCCGAGTGTCGGCGACGAACTCACACAGCGCCCGGACCTGCGCCTGGCGCGTGGCCGAGCGGTCGTAGCGCCAGTCGAGGTGGGTGCTGAACACCTGGAGCGGCCCGTCCGGACCGTCGACGGTCGCCCGGACCACGACGCGCTGCTCGTCGTGGCCCTCGAAACACGGGAGATCGAGGACGGCCGACTCGGTGATGGGCCAGCGCGCCAGCACGGCGTTGCCGAAGCCGACGCCGTCGATGACGAGGCGGTGCGCACCGACGACGTGGAAGCCGATGTCTTCCGCGATGAGTTCGGCCGAGCTGGTGCCGTCGGCGAACCAGACCTCTTGGAGGCAGATGACGTCGGCGTCGAGCGAGCGGATCGTGGCCAGGATCGCCGGTTGACGGTCCTCCCACGGCCCGAACCGCCACCACAGGTTCCAGGTCAGCACCGAGATGGTCACCGGAGCAGTCTGACACCGGCGTGTCGACGCGGAACCGGGCACCGCGTGATGGCGGTGCCCGGGCCGGACCATGTGGGCGTAACAGGACTTGAACCTGTGACCTCACGCGTGTGAAGCGCGCGCTCTAGCCAACTGAGCTATACGCCCCTCAGGAGCGCAGCACTCTAGCCAAGCGGTCGCGAGCGGACCCAGCCGGTGGCGCGGGAGCTCTTCAGCACGCGGGGCCTCGGTACTGCCGCAGCTCGACGCGGTTGCCGTCGGGGTCGCGCACGTAGATCGACCAGCCCTGGCCCCTCGCGCCGTAGAGGTCGTGGGGGCCGGATTCGACGTCGAGCGAACCCGACGCCGCCAGATCCTCGACGTCGTCCTCGACGACGAGGCAGAAGTGGTCGACGTTGTCGCCCGATCGCTCGATCTCCATCAGGTCGATGATGGTGTCGGCGGAGATCCGCACGCTGGCGAACGGCGCCTCGCCCGCCTCCCACTCGGCGACGCGCACCGGCTCGAGGCCGAGGACCCCTTGATAGAAGGCCAGCGACCGGCGGGTGTCGGCCACGTTGACGACGAGATGATCCACAGCAGTGACACGCATGCCGACGAGTCTGACGCGCACCAGCCGCCCCTCGCGCCGGACCCCGGCAGTACCGTCCGGGCATGGCGCCCGAAAACACCAACCCGCTCGGCCAACTGTTCTCGCGGCTGGGGCTACCCACCGACCAGATCGCTGCGCTCCAGCAGCAGTTCACGCGTGCCCTGCTGCCGTCCGAGCAGCTGCAGACCATGCGCGACCTCCTCAGCACGTTCTCCCCCTCGCTGGACCAGCTCTCGTCGATCAGCCGCCAGATCGAGACACAGCGCACCCAGCTCGAGGCCATGATCGGCCAGCTCGACGAGATGGAGGCCACGCTCGAACGATTGGCGGCCACCGCCGAGCAGCTCCACCACATGCAGGAGCCATTCCAGCGGCTGACCAGGGTGTTCCTGGGCGGCGACGACCCCGCGGACGCTCAGTAGCCCGCGTCGACGTCCACCGGGCCGAGCAGGTCGTCGCCGGCGGCGAAGCGGCGAACGTTCTCCCGCACTCGCGCACTCAGGAGCGGCACCGCCATCTCGGGCGTGTTGCCCACGTGCGGGGAGATGAACACGTCGGGACGGGCCCACAACGGATGACCGTCGGGAAGCGGCTCGGGCTCGGTCACGTCGAGTCCCGCGCCGCCGAGGGCACCGTCGGCGAGGACTCGGACCAGATCGTCGGTGACGACGTGTCGCCCACGGGCGACGTTGACCAACCAGGCATGGGAAGCCATCAGGCGGAGCCGACGCTCGTCGAAGAGCTCCTCCGTCTCGGGCGTCAGGGCCAGCGCGAGGAAGACCACGTCGGCCCCCGGCAGCTCCGCATCGAGGTCGGCCATCGTGACGGTGCGGTCGGCCCCGAGGCATGGCGTCGACGTCCGTCGAACCACCGTCGTCGTGCAGCGGAACGGTACGAGCAGGCGGAGCAGTGATTCGGCGATTCCGCCGCCGCCGACGATGAGCACCGATGCCCCGATGAGGTTCCGACCCTCCGGAGGCATCCACGTGCGGGCCCGGGCGTAGTTCGCCATGCCCCGAAGCCCCATGAGCGCGAACGTCAGCGCCTGCTCGGCCACCGGATCGGCGTAGACGCCCTTCCCGCAGGTCCACCGACGATCACGGTCGAGTACCGGCACGAACGGCTCGACGCCCGCGAACGGCAGCTGGACCCAGCGGATCTCGGGCCGGGCGTCGAGCAGTCGCCGGAGGCCGGCGGCATCGCGAGGGTCGGTCCACACGACGGCGTCCACGGGCTGGCCGTCTCCCGCCTCGTCGAGGGTGACGACCGTGCCCCCGCCCGCCCGCACCGCGTCCGCCAGCCACGGACGGTCGGGGGCGACCACGACCATCGGAGGGCTCGTCATCGGAGAACTCGACACGTCCTCAGCGTGCCGCACGTCAGCACCACCGCGCGCCACCTCGGTCGACGGAAGTGACCTCCGTCACGCGACGACGTACGATCGACCCGTGCTCGAGGGTGCGGTGGGACCAGAAGCGGCACGGCTGGGTCGTGCGACCTGGAGGGCACGCGTCGGGACGGTCGCCGTGCTCGGTCTGCTCGCCTTCGTCTACGTCACGGCCTTCCTCGGCAGGAGCGGCGCCATCGCCATCCGACTCGACGAGGCCGAGATCCGCACCCTGATCATCGCCGCGCTCCTGTTCATCGCGGTCGAGTACCCCCGTGCGCGTTGGTCCGCTCGTCGGCACTTCCACCAGGCGTCGGCGTGGCTCGACCGCCTCGGATCACCGACCCTCGCAGAGGCCCGGGCGTTCGGCTCGATCCCGCGACGTCACGCCGCATCGGTCTTCGTCGAGTGGACCGTCGCCTCGGCGATCGCCACCGTGATCCACGGACTCCGAGATCCCTCCCTCGTGTCCCTGCTCGTGCTCTTCATCGGTGGCACCGTCTTCGGGCTCCACATCGCCGGCACCGTCTACCTGCTGGTCGAGCGGGCGTTGCGACCGGGATTCCGCCGCTTGGCCGAGTACGGCGCGAGCCTCGAGGACGGCGAGCCGGGCATCGCGACCCGGCTGATCTCCTCCTGGGTGTTGTGCGCGGGCGTGGCCACCTTCGGCGCTGCGCTCATCGTCGGCTGGTCCGACGATGCTCGTTCGGTCGACCTCAGCCGCGCGCTCCTGCCGTTGGCGGCATTCGTGATCATCGAGGGTGGTGCGCTGACGCTGTGGGCCGTCCGCAGCGTCTCTGGTTCGGTGCACGACCTGCAGTCGGCGCTCCACCGGGTCGAGGGCGGCGACCTCGACGTCCGACTCGACATCGACGACCGGACCGAGATCGGTGCCGTCCGCCGTTCGTTCAACTCGATGGTGAAGGGACTGCGCGACGGCGCCCACGTCCAACGACTCCTCGACGGCCAAGTGGGACCCGAGGTCGCCCGTGTGACTCGATCGCGCGGCATCCAGCTCGCCGGCGAGCGGCAACAGGCGTCGATCCTCACGGTCGACATGATCGGCTCGACCGCGTTCGCCGAGGGGTCCGACCCCGAGGAGATCATCGCCGTCCTCAACGGCTACTTCGATCTCGTGGTGCAGCGGGTGATCACCGAAGGCGGGAACGTCCTGCAGTTCCAGGGCGACGGCGTGCTGTGCGTGTTCGGCGCCCCGTCCTCGGTGGCCGACCACGAGCAGCGGGCGTTGCGTGCCGCGCGCGGGCTCCGCTCCGACCTCGTCGAGTTCCGTCAGGCCGATCACCCCGGTTTCGATGCGGCCATCGCCGTGTCCACCGGCACCGTCGTCGGCGGTCACGTCGGCAACGCCGACCGGTTCTCCTACACGGTCATCGGCGACGTGGTGAACGAGGCCTGCCGCCTCGTCGACGAGGCCAAGTCGCACCCGGCCCGGGTCCTCGCCACGAGCTCGGCGGTGTCGCGGTGCGGCGACGAGGCACGCTGGTGGCGGTCCGCGTCGCCACGGCGGCTACGTGGCCGGGCCGCGCTGACGGCCGTCCACTGTCCGATCTCGGTCACCGCCGGGCTCGAGCCCCGGAACCTGGTCCGGCAGGAGCGGGACGGCGAGCCCGCCTCGGTCACCGATGAGCGAGGCGCGCACGACCGCCGACCGACCGAAGCGGCCGCGGACGTCGTCGAGCACGTGATCGAGCACCCGACGGTCGTGGCCGTCGAGGGGCAGCGCGAGCTGCACCGCATCGGCCGGCGCGAGATCGCCGACGGTGACACCGACCAGGGTGCAGCCGTTGGTGTCGAGGTGACCGCGACGCTCGGCGAGGAGCTCTCGGGCGACGGCCAGGACCAGGTCGGTCCGGTCGGTGGGCTCGACCATCGTCCGTGATCGCGTCTGGCGCCGGTGGGCGTCGTCGCGCAGTCGCAGCGTGACCACCCGCCCGACTCGTCGACCCGCACGCAACCGTTCGGTGACCCGCTCGACGAGGCCGAGGAGGATCTCGTCGAGCGCCGCGGCCGACGTCGGTCCCCGCCCCAGCGCTCGTTGCGAACCGATCGACGCGCGCCGTTTCCCGGTGACGACCCGCCGGGTGTCGTGGTTCATGGCCAGTGCGTGGAGGTGGCGTCCGCTGGCCGGGCCCAGCATCGATACCAGCGCGGACTCGGGCAACCGGGCGACGTCACCGACGGTGTGCAGGCCGCGCTCGCGCAGCTTGTCGGCCGTCACCGGCCCGACGCCCCAGAGCCGGCGCACGTCGAGCGGATGCAGGAACTCGAGCTCGTGGTCGGGGTCGACCACGAGGAGTCCGTCGGGCTTGCCGACCCCCGAGGCCACCTTGGCCAGGAACTTGGTGCGGGCCACGCCCACGGTGATGGCGAGCCCGACCTCGGCGCGCACCCGGTCCCGGAGCCGTGCTGCGATGGCGGCGGGGGTTCCCGACAGCCGGGCGAGGCCGTTGACGTCGAGGAAGGCCTCGTCGATCGACAGCCCCTCGACCAGCGGCGTGGTCTCGCGGAAGATCTCGAAGACGGCGGCGCTGGCCTCGGAGTACGCCGCCATCCGTGGGCTCACCACCACGGCGTCGGGACACAGCGCCCTGGCCCGGCGGCCGTTCATGGCGGTGCGTACCCCGAACCGCCGGGCCTCGTAGCTGGCGGTGAGCACCACGCCGCCACCCACGATGACCGGCCGGCCGCGGAGCTCAGGACGGTCGCGCTGCTCGACCGCGGCGTAGAAGCAGTCGAGATCGGCATGCAGGATGCCGGCGCCACCGCCCGCAGGAGTCATCGAACACACGTTCCCACACCAAGGTCGGGAGCGCCAGCGAGCAGCCGGCACGGCTCCGGCGGAGCCGGAGACCCTGAGCACGGAATATCTTGACCCGTTGGTCAAGTTGAGAGAACGGATGACACAATCCCCCCTCGTGGACGCTCGCGCCCCCGAATCCCCCTCGTCGCCGTCCGAGCGTCCGCCGGCCGCTCCATCCGGCAACGGCCGGGCCATCGATGCGCTCCGCCAGCAGACGTTCCGGCGGGTCTACACGGGCGCGTTCTTCTCCAACATCGGCTCGTGGATGCAGAACGTGGTCCTCGGCGCGCTGGCGTACGACCTCACGAGGTCGTCGTCGTTCGTCGGCATCGTGCTGTTCGCCCAGCTCGGCCCGATGCTGTTCTTCTCGATCATCGGCGGGCTGCTGGCCGACAGCTTCGATCGTCGGCGGCTGCTCGTCTTCATCTCGGCCACCCAGGCGGTCCTCGCCCTCGGCCTCGCGGCCGTCGCCCGGTCCTCCGACCCGAATCGGCTCTGGATCGTCGGCATCGTCTTCCTCATCGGCATGGGCCAGTCGGTGTTCGGCCCGACGTATTCGGCCGTGCTGCCCGACATGGTGGGGCCGGGCAACCTCGCGGGTGCCATCTCGCTGAACTCGGCCCAGATGAACGGCTCGCGGGTCATCGGCCCGGCCATCGGCGGCCTGCTCTTCGCCACCTACGGGGCGTCGTGGGTCTTCGTGATCAACGCCGCCACCTACCTGTTCGTGATCGGCGCCCTGCTCTCGGTGACGCTTCCCACGGTCGAGGGCGACTCCAGCTCCGAGCCGCGCCTGCAGCGACTCGCACTCGGCTTCAGGATCGCCAGGGCCCGGCATCCGGTCGGCCGCAGCCTCGCGCTCATGGTCCTGTTCTCGTTCCTGTGTCTCCCCTTCATCGGCCAGATGCCGGTGCTGGCCTCCGAGAACCTCGGCATCGCCGCGAAGTCGACGGCCTACGGCTGGCTCTACGCCGCCTTCGGCCTGGGCGCGATGTTCGGCGCCATCTCGGTGGGCACGATCTTCGCCGAGGTCGCCAAGGAGCGCCTCGTACGACAGGGTCTGGTGGCGTTCGCCGTGGCGCTCGGCGTGTTCGCCTGGCTGCGGACCCCGGTCCCCGCCTACCTCGTCCTCGCCATCGTCGGCTTCTTCTACTTCTCCACGGTCACCGCACTGTCCACCGTGCTGCAGATGCACCTCGCGGGCAACGAGCGCGGCCGGGTCATGGCGCTGTGGATGATGGCCTTCGGTGGCACGGTCCCCATCGGCAACCTGGTGGCCGGTCCGCTCATCGATGCCACGTCGGTCACCACGGTGGTGTTCCCAGGTGCGATCATCGCGCTGGGGCTCGCGTGGTGGGCCGATCTGCTGCCACGCCCCACCGATCACTGACGCACTTCCTGGGGGGAAGCCATGCCGTACATCGAGGACCGGGTCGTCCACGACGCCGACGCCCACATCATGGAGACGCCCACCTGGCTCCGTGATCACGCCGACCCCGCCATTCGCGACCGCATCGAGCCACTGAAGCTCGACGGCGGCAACGAGCTGCGCCAGACCGGCGACGTCGAGGAACAGCTCACCGATCTCCGTGCCACCTTCGACCGGCTGGCGGCCAAGCACGCCTCGGACGAGTACCGGGCCACCGAAGCGGCCGAGATCATGTTGCGCAAGAACTTCGCCGCCACCGGGTCGTTCGTGCCCGACGACCGCGTGCGGGCGCTCGACCTGATCGGCGTGCAGTCGCAGCTGGTGTTCAACACGTTCCACAACTCGCGCCTGTTCACGTGGGAGCACGGCAACGGGTCGGCGCCCGATCTCGATCTCGCCTACGGCACCGCACGCGCCCACAACCGCGGCATGGCCGAGTTCTGCTCGGCCGACGAGCGCCTGCTGCCCACCATGTACGTCCCGCTCGCCGACTTCGACCGGGCGGCGGCGATGGCCGACGAGGCCATCGAGATGGGCGCTGCCGCACTGCTCATCGCCTCGGGATGCCCGAGCACGCACTCCCCCAGCCACCGCTCGCTCGATCCGGTGTGGGCGCGTGCCCAGGAGGCCGACCTGCCGATCGTCTTCCACGTCGGCGGCACCGGTGACCTGATCGACCCGATGTACTTCCAGAACGGCCTGCCGATCCCGCCCGACTTCCACGGCGGCGACGAGAACTTCCGCTGCGTCGACTACATGGGCATCCCCGGACCGCCGGCTCAGACGCTGGCCACGATGATCTTCGACGGTGTGTTCGAACGGTTCCCGTCCTTGCGGGCCGGCATCATCGAGCAGGGCGCCATCTGGGTGCCGTCGTGGATGCGCCAGATGGAGTCCGCGTTCGACGCCTTCAACCGCCACGAAGACCGGCTGCAGGCGCTGTCGCTGCGGCCGTCCGAGTACGTCCACCGCCAGATGAAGTTCACGCCGTATCCCACCGAGGACGTCGGCTGGATCGTCGACCAGGCCGGCGCCGACCTCGTGCTGTTCAACACCGACTACCCCCACGTCGAGGGCGGCCGCCGCCCGCTCGAGCGCTTCGAGGCCTCGCTGGGCGACGCCGACGACGACATCCGCGACCGCTTCTACCGGCGCAACTTCGTCGAGCTCATGGGCGCCGGGCTGCCGCCGGCGGTCGCCGCCGCCTGACGGTCAGCCGAGCAGTGCGGCGGCCACCCGTTGGAGGTCGGCCGACCGGCTGGCCTTGACCAGGACGGCGTCGCCCACGCCGATGGGGCCGAGCGCTTCGACGGCCGCGTCGACCGTCAGCACGTCGACGCCGACGCCGTAGGCCGGACAGTCGACGGTGATGACCTCGATGTCGAGGTCGGTGGCGAGCTCGCCCATCTCGGCGTGGCGGGCGTCGCTGTCGTCGCCGAGCTCGGCCATCACGCCGAGGATCGCCACGAGACGATCGGCGTCGACCGCCGCCAGCGAGTGCAGTGCCGCCGCGAGCGCCGTCGGGTTGGAGTTGTAGGCATCGTTGATCACGACGGCGCCGGCGGGCGTTCGGCTCATCTCCATGCGCCAGGGCGACAACTCGGCCGACTCGAGCCCGGCCACGACGGCCTCGATCGGTACGCCCTGGGCGAGCCCGGCCGCTGCGGCTGCGAGCGCATTGCCGACCTGATGGAGGCCGTGGACGGTGAGTTGGACGTCGGCCGACCCCCAGGGTGACGACAACCGGAAGCGGGGCCGGAGCTCGTCGTCGACTCCCACCCGCTGGGCCACCACGTCGCCGGACACTCCATAGGTGAGCACCCGGGCCTCGGTGAGCGAGGCCATCTTCCGCACCCGGGCATCGGCACCGTTGAGCACCACGAAACCGTCGACGGGGATCGACTCGACCAGCTCGCCCTTGGCGATGGCGACGTCGTCGAGGCCGTTGGCGTACTCGGAGGTGTGGACCTCGGCGACCATCGTGACGATGGCCGCCGATGGGCGGGCGATCTCGCACAACCAGCGGATGTGGCCGATGCCGCGCGCCCCCATCTCCTGCACCAGGACCTCGGTGTCCGGCGCGGCGTTGACCAGCGTGAGCGGCACCCCGATCTCGTTGTTGAAGCTCTTGGCGCTGGCCGCGGTGCGGAACGTGGTGGCGAGCACGGCGGCCAACAGGTCCTTGACCGACGTCTTGCCCACCGATCCGGTGATGCCGATCACCGCCTCCGGCAACCGGTCGCGCGCCGCGGCGCCCAGCCGGGTGAATGCGGCGAGCGTGTCGTCGACGCGGATGGCGGTGCCGCCGACGGGGTCGTGTGCCGTCAGGTAGGCGCCGGCACCAGCGGCCAGCGCGCCCTCGATGAAGTCGTGGCCGTCGCGCTCGGCGACCAGCGGGACGAACAGCTCGCCGCCGGTGACGGCTCGGGAATCGATGGTGGCGCCGGTGATGACGGCAGCCGGGCCGGCGACGTCGCCTCGGACGGCCGCGGCCACCTCGTCGGTCGTGAACTCCACGCCGGCGAGTCTGCCAGCAGACGCGGCGCGTCGGACAAGGGCTCGCGGCAACACGGGTCGGAGCGGACACCGCCCGTACAATCCGCCGGCATGGCGCTCCCCGACCGCATCCGCCTCGTGCTCCTCTTCGGCGGCCGCTCGGCCGAGCACGAGGTGAGCTGCTCGACCGCCGCCCACGTGCTGCGGGCGATCGACCCCGATCGGTACGACACGCTCCCCATCGGCATCGCCCGCGACGGCACCTGGCTCCGGTCCGACGACGCCATCGCTGCGCTGGCGAAGGGCGCCGACGCGCTCCCGCAGGCCCTCGAGGTCGTCGGAACCTCCATCGACCCCATGCCGGCAGTGCAGCCCGCCGACCCGGACATCCCGGTCGTCGTGCTGCCGCTGCTCCACGGGCCATTCGGCGAGGACGGCACGGTCCAGGGCATGCTCGAGCTGGCCGGTGTCCCGTACGTGGGCTCGGGCGTGCTGGCGTCCGCCCTGTCGATGGACAAGGCCGCGGCCAAGGAGGTCCTGGCCGCCAACGGAGTCCCCCAGTGCTCTTGGTTGGCCGCCCGACGCAGCGACATCGACGAGGACTTCATCGACCTCGCCGTCGATCGGCTCGGGTTCCCGATGTTCGTGAAGCCGGCCAACATGGGCTCCTCCGTGGGGGTCTCGAAGGCCGACGATCTCGACGAGCTGCGGACGGCGATCACCGAGGCGCTGCGCTTCGACGAGTGGATCGTCGTCGAGGAGGGTGTGCACGGGCGCGAGCTCGAGTGCGGCATCCTCGGCAACACGACCCCGCAGGCCTCGGTCGTGGGCGAGGTCCGGCCGGGTGGCGACTTCTACGACTACGACGACAAGTACCTCGACGGCACCGCCGAGCTGCTCATTCCGGCCCCCGTCCCCCAGCCGGTGAGCGACGAGATGCGCGAGCTGGCGGTCCGCGCCTTCCGTGCCTTGCGCTGCGAGGGCCTGGCCCGAGTCGATTTCTTCTGGGAGGAGGACGGCCGCGGGTTGATGCTCAACGAGGTCAACACGATCCCCGGCTTCACCCCGATCTCGATGTACCCGAAGCTCTGGGAGGCCTCGGGCCTGCCCTACGCCAAGCTCATCGACGAGCTGGTGGCGCTGGCCATCGAACGCCACGCCCGCCGCTCGGCGTTCGAGACCAGCCGCTGAACGCGGAACGGCCGGCCTGATGGCCGGCCGTTCTGGAGTTCGCTGGTCGGCGCAGCTGCGCCGTCAGATCACTTCTTGGTCTCGGCGAAGATGCCGGCGATCTCGTCGATGAGATCGAGCAGCTTCTGGCCGTCGGCCTCGTCGTTGGACTTCTTGGCGTCGCCGGCAGCCTTGGTGGCCCGCCAGAACAGATCGTGGAGCTGCGGGAACTGCTCGACGTGCGGCGGCTTGAAGTAGTCGGTCCACAGGACCCAGAGGTGCTCCTTGCACAGCTGGGCACGCTGTTCCTTGATGATGATGCAGCGCGTCTTGAAGTAGTCGTCGTCGGACGCGTTGAACTTCTTCATCGTCTCGAGGACGGACTCGGCCTCGATGCGGGCCTGCGCGGGGTTGTACACACCGCACATCAGGTCGCAGTGGGCGTCTGCCGTGGCAGCATCATCGAGGTCGGCGACAGAAAGCAGTCGGGACACAATGCTCATGGGAGCTCCTTGTTGTCTTCATCGGGAGAGGGGGTGGAGGTGGTGATCTCTCGGAACCGGACCCTAGCGGCGCTGATCGGAGCCGCAACCGTGGCCGGCGCCGTCGGTGGGCTGGTGGCGGTCTCCGTCGAGCGTCACCTGGTGCGGGGTGAGTCCATGAAGCCGTCGCTCCAGCCCCGCGACACCGCCATCTCGATCAAGGTCCGATCACCACTGGGCCGCATCCGGCGACCCCGGGTCGGCGACGTCGCCGTCATCGAGCTGCCCTGGGAGCACGACCTCGTGGGCATCAAGCGCCTGGTGGCCGGACCCGAGACCGCGTGGGAAGAGGGCTCCCATCGGGTCGCGGCCGGGCCGGGCTGGGTGGCCGTCGGCGATCAACGGACCCTGTCGACCGACAGCCGCCACCACGGTCGGGTGCCGGACGCCGCCATCCGCGGGGTGATGATCGCCCACGTCTCCGCTGTCTCCGCCCGGCCGAAGGCCTCGTCGATCACCGATCCCAGTTCGCCGGAATCGACGGGTTCTCGATCATGAGGGCTCGGGCGATGGCGGTGCGGTGAGCGCACCCGCTGTCGCCCGGCGGCGGCGCAGCCACCAGACGAGGCCGGCGAGCGCGAGCAGCACCGGGACGAACGGAAGGAGGAATCCCGCCGCCGTGGCGATGGCGCCGATGACGAAGAGCACGGCATCCGCGCCCACCTCGAGGCCGCGCCCGAACCCGGGTGGGCCGTCGTCACCGGTCGCGGCCGCGTTGCGAGCTGCGGATTCGTCCACGCCGAAGCTCACGGTGATGGTGGCGAAGGCGGTCCGGTCGTCGAGGACCCGCAGCTGGCCGGCGATGATGTCGCGCTCGGCCTCGCGGCGGGTGAGCTCCGACTCGAGCCGGCTGATCTCCTCGACGTTCGACGACCGCTCGAGGAACCCACGGAGGCGAGCGATCGAGGCTTCGAGGGTGCCCTGGCGGCTCTCGAGGTCGACGAAGGTGTCGGAGACGTCTTCGGCCTCGATGAACTGGGACGCGACCTCGCCGATGCCGGCGACCGCTTCGAACGCGGCGTCGAATCGCACCGACGGGACCTTGAACACGAGGCGGGCCGAACCCTCGCTCGACTGCTGACCGAACACGTACCCGCCCTCGGCACCGACCGCGTCCTTGGCCGCGCCCACGGCTGCGGCCACGTCGTCGACCTGCGACACGATCTCACCCCGGTAGACGATGCGACGGTCCGAGCCGGCGAGCTGCGCCTCGAGGTCGACGGTCGGCACGTCGGTGACCGCGCCGTCGCCTGCACCACGGGTGCCGGATCCGTCGGGAGCGGCACCTCCCGCGCCGCCGCCAGCGGTGCCATCGAAGTCGCCGGCGGACTCCGGGGCCTCACCCTCGAAGCTCGCCGTGTCGCCGTCGCCGCCGGAGGAGCAGGCACCGACGACGAGCACGAGGCCGGCGATGATGGCGAGGACGCGGCGACGGGTCATGGAGTTGTGACGTTCGCCATGCCACGTCTGGTTCCCGCGGCGGAGCCGCAGGCCCCGCGCTAGCGGACGAGGGCGTCGCGGAGCAGATCGATGAGCTGATCGCGACGGCGGACCAGCGACGCCAACGTCGGCTCCTCACCGAGCGCGCGGAGGACCTCGACCTCGGTGGCCAGACCGGTGACCGACGAGTAGGCGACGAGCACCAGCAGCTTCGGATCATGTCGGCGGAGGCGGCCGGCGTCCATCTCGGCCCCGAGCCAACCGGCGGCCGCCTCGAGCAGTGGGGTCACCGAGGCCGTCAGTCGGGTGGAGGTCGGCGGGCCGATGCGGTTGACCTCGCGCATCAGCCCGACCATCGCGGGGTGGCGGGCGGCGAGCCGGAACGCGGTGCGGACGATGCGGTCGACCCGCTCGAAGCCGTCGGGGGCGCCATCGAGGGCCCGGGCGAAGCGTTGCTGGAGCTCGGTGGCGCAGAAGTCGATGACGGCGTCGAGCAGCGCCTCCTTCGACGGATACCAGTACAGGATCGCCTGCTTGGTCATCCCGAGCTCTCGGGCGAGCGAATCGAGCGACGTCCGGTCGAAGCCGTCGGTGCCGAAGGCCCGGAGCGCGGCCTCGACGATGCGTTCCGGCGTCCTGCCGGTGGCCGTGGTCCGTGGCGTCGTCACTTACCAGATGGTAAACACTGGGGCCGATGGCTGTCTCCCCTGCCCCGCTCGACGGCGACATCTCGATCGCCGACCAGCTCGACGGTACGCGGATCGCCATCACCGGCGGCACCGGCTTCCTCGGCACGGCACTCATCGAGCGACTGCTCCGGTCGGCGCCCGGCTGCGAGCTCGTCCTGCTGATCCGGCCCGGTCAACGGCGCACGGTCGCCCAGCGGGCGAAGCGCGAGATCTTCAAGAACGACGCGTTCGACCGGCTCCGCGAGCAGCTCGACACGACGGCGTCCGAACCGGGCGGCGAGGCCTTCGACGCCATGCTCGAACGCCGTGTCACCGCCATCGCCGGCGACGTCGGTACCGACGGTCTCGGCCTCGACGCCGACGGGCGAGCAGCCATCGCCAGCTGCGACACCGTCATCCACTCGGCGGCCACCGTGAGCTTCGACTCGCCGCTCGACCTCGCCGTCGAGGTCAACCTCCTCGGTCCCAGCCGCATCGTCACCACGCTCCAGGACCTCGGCGTCACGCCCCATCTGGTGTCGGTGTCCACCTGCTACGTCGCGGGCAACCGCAAGGGCGCGGCGGCCGAGGTACCCGTCGACCAGAGCCAGTACTGGTTCGGGGTCGACTGGCGGGGCGAGGTCTCCGCCGCCCGTCGCACCCGCGCCGACGCCGAGGCCGAATCGCGCCGGCCCGACATGCTCGAGAAGTTCCGGGCCGACGCCCGCCGCGAGCTGGGCGCCGCCGGCACGCCGCTGCTGGCGGCCAAGACCGAGCAGAACCGCAGCCGCTGGGTCGGCGACCAGATGGTCATCGCCGGCCGCTCCCGCGCCGCCAGCCTCGGCTGGCCGGACGCCTACGCCTACACCAAGGCCTTCGGCGAGAAGGCGCTGTTCGAGCATGCCCGCCGAGGCGAGCCCAGCGACATCCCGGTGTCGGTGGTCCGCCCCTCCATCATCGAGTCCTCGCTTGCCGAACCGTTCCCGGGCTGGATCCGCGGGTTCCGCATGGCCGAGCCCGTGATCATCTCCTACGCCCGTGGGCTGCTCAAGGAGTTCCCGGGCGTCCCCGAGGGCATCATCGACGTCATCCCGGTCGACCTCGTCTGCGGCGCCATCTGCGTCGCCGCCGCCGCCGGACCCAACACCGTCGAGCGCGACGGCACCGACGAACCCCGCATCGTCCAGGTCGCCTCGGGCTCGGCCAATCCGCTGCGATACCGCCAGCTCGTCGACAACGTGCGTGGCTGGTTCACCGAGCACCCGCTCTACGACAACGACGGCCAGCCCATCGTGGTGCCCGAGTGGAACTTCCCCGGACGCGGTCGCGTCCAGGCCCAGCTCGAGCGAGCCAAGACCGTCATCGAGAAGGCCGAGTCGACGCTCCAGGCACTGCCCCTACGAGGCAAGCAGGCCGAGTGGGCTTCGACGCTCGAGGGCAAGCGCGAGGAAGCCGAACGGGCCCTGACCTACGTCGAGCTGTACGGCGCGTACGCCGAGTGCGAAGCGATCTACGGGGTCACCCAGCTGCTCTCGCTCTGGGAGCGGTGCGACGCCGGGTCACAGGAGGCGTTCAACTTCGACCCTCGGGTCGTCGACTGGGACCGCTACGTCCAGGAGATCCACCTGCCGTCGGTGGTCGCCCACGCCCGGGTCAAGACCACCCCCGGCGCCAGCGACCGCGAGTCGCGCAGCTCGCGCTTGCGACGTCAGGTGCTCGATCCCCAGCGCCACGTCGTCGCCTTCGACCTCGAGAACACGCTCATCGCATCGAACGTGGTGGCCTCGTACTCGTGGCTCGCCACCCGGCGGCTCCCCACCGACGAGCGCCTCCGCTTCGTGCTCCGCACGCTGGCCGAAGCGCCGTCGCTGCTGGCGCTCGACCGGAAGGACCGCAGCGACTTCCTCCGCCACTTCTACCGCCGCTACGAGGGCGCCTCGGTCGAGCAACTCCACGAGGACACGGTCGAGATGGCCAGCCACCTCCTGCTCACCAAGGCATTCCCGGCCGCCATCCGGCGGGTGCGCGAACACCGCCGCATCGGGCACCGCACGCTGCTCATCACCGGAGCACTCGACGTCGCCATCGAGCCGCTCATGCCGCTGTTCGACGACGTCATCTGCGCCCGCATGAGCATCGCCGGCGACGGCACCTACACGGGCGAGCTCACCGACGTCCCGCCCACGGGCGAGACGCGTGCGCAGGCACTGGTCGACTACTGCGAGACCCACGGCTTCGACACCGCTGAATCGGTGGCGTACGCCGACTCGACCAGCGATCTCCCCCTCCTCGAGGCCGCCGGCTTCCCGGTCGCGGTGAACCCCGAGGCCCGTCTGGCGGCCCTCGCCCGCAAGCGCGGCTGGCTGGTCGAGCACTTCGACAAGGCCAAGGGTGGCAGCGACCCGCTCCTGCCCATCGGCCCCACCTGGCGCACCCGGAACCGCGTCTCGACGGGACGGCCGGCGTGAAGGCGCTCGAGTTCTCCCGCAAGCCGGCCCGCTACGCCGCGGCGATGATCGCCGGCGCCATCCGCCCGGGCGGTGGCGCCGCGGTCGGCCCGTTGCGGCTGCGCGACCTCGACCGTCCCGAGCTGCCCGACGACAACTGGATCACGCTCCGGCCGCGTCTGGCGGGCATCTGCGGTTCGGACCTGTCGACCATCGACGGCCACTCGTCGCGCTACTTCGAACCCATCGTGAGCTTCCCCTTCGTTCCGGGCCACGAGGTCGTCGCCGACCTCGACGACGGCAGCCGAGCGGTCGTGATCCCGGTGCTGCACTGCGAGATCCGGGGCATCGATCCCGTCTGCTCCGCGTGCGCCGCCGGCCAGATCAACCGGTGCGAGCGCATCGCGTTCGGCCACCTCGAGCCGGGGTTGCAGACCGGCTTCTGCTGCGACACCGGCGGCGGCTGGTCCGAGTTCATGGTCGCCCATCCGAGCCAGCTCGTCCCCGTGCCCGACCAGCTGTCCGACGAGGCGGCCGTCATGGTCGAGCCCGCCGCCTGCGCGGTCCACGCCGCCCGTGCGGCCGCGGCCACCCTCGACGGTCGGTCCGGCCCGGTCGCCGTCATCGGCGCCGGCACCCTCGGCCTGCTGACCATCGCCGCGCTCGATGTCCGCAACGACGTCCTCGTCGGCGCCCGCTATCCGCACCAGCGCCGGCTCGCCGTCGCGCTGGGTGCCACGTCGGTCGTCGCCCCCGACGAGCTGGCCAACGCCGTCCGCCTCGCCACCGGCTCGCTCCGCTACGGCGGCACCCACGACGGCGGCCAGCTCACCGGCGGCGCGGCCGCGGTCATCGACTGCGTCGGCAGCGAGGCCTCGCTGGCCGACGCCCTCGCCATGGTCGCCCCCGGCGGCACCATCCTCGTCGTCGGCATGCCGGCCACCACCACGCTCGACCTCACCGGTCTGTGGCACCGGGAGGTCGCCCTGCGCGGCGTCTACGCCTACGACCGGGCGGACTTCGACGCCGCCGTCGACCTCGTCGGAGCGCAGGACCTCGGCCGCCTGGTGAGCGCCACCTACCCCCTCGCCCGCTACACCGATGCCATCGCCCACGCCGCCGAAGCCGGCCGCCGAGGCGCCGTGAAGGTCGCCTTCGACCTGCGCGATGAGAAGGAGCGCAACCGCTCATGACCCCCCACCCGGAAATTTCGTTGGTTTCGGCGGCCCTGCCGCCGGAAACCACGACAGATTCGAGAAGCTGATGCCCCGCCCCGGACTCGTCCTCGACGTCGACTCGTCGACGCCGCCGATCCTCTTCCACCATGGCGAGGGGTTCGCGCTCGAGAAGCTGCCCCCCGGCCGCAGTCGCGTGATCTACCCGGCCGAGCCCCAGGCGGGGCTCAAGGACACCGACGCCGCCATCCGTCACGCGCTCGAGCACCCGCTGGGCGACAGCCAGCCGCTGTCGTCGCTGCTGTTCGCCGGCATGAAGCTGACGATCTGCTTCGACGACCTCAGCCTGCCGCTGCCGATGATGAAGCGCCCCGACGTCCGCCAGCGGATCATCGAGGCCGTGCTCGACACGGCCGCGGCCGCCGGGGTCGACGACGTCGAGCTCATCGCTGCGCTGGCACTGCACCGTCGCATGACCGAGGACGAGCTGCGCCACGCGGTCGGCGACCGCGTCTACGACGCGTTCGCCCCCAGCGGCCGGCTCTACAACCACGATGCCGAGGACCCCGACGGCATGCTCGAGATCGGCACCACCGATCACGGCGAGGTCGTCGAGATCAACAAGCGGGCGGCCACGTCCGACCTCATCGTCTACGTGAACATCAACCTGGTGGCCATGGACGGCGGCTGGAAGAGCACCGCCACCGGCCTGTCGGGCTACCGCAGCCTCAAGCACCACCACAACGTCCACACCATGCAGAACTCGACGTCGTTCATGGATCGGCACAAGTCCGAGCTGCACCACAGCAACTGGCGCATGGGCAAGGTGCTCAAGGACTCCGACGTCAAGATCTTCCAGATCGAGACCACGCTCAACAACGACACGTTCGGCACGCCGTCGCTCGGCACGGGCACGCCGCTGTCGATGCTCTCGAAGCGCGAGTGGGAGTGGACCGCCAAGGACCGGGCCATGTTCATGGGCGTGCAGGCCGGGCTCAAGCGCATGCCCGCCCGGGCCAAGCGAGCGGCGTTCAACTCGTGGCAGGCGCCGTACGCGGTGACGTCGGTGCAGGCCGGCGAGGTCGAGGCCGTGCACGAGTCGACCCTCGAGCACGTCTTCAGCCAGCACCTGGTACCGGTCGAGGGCCAGACCGACGTGCTCACGATGGGCCTGCCCTACATCTGCCCGTACAACGTCAACTCGACGATGAACCCGATCCTGGTGATGTGCCTGGGCCTCGGCTACTTCTTCAACCTGTACCGAGGCAAGCCCCTGGTGCGCCAGGGCGGCGTGCTGATCATGCGCCACCCCACACCGTGGGAGTTCAACCCGGTGCACCACCCGAGCTACATCGACTTCTTCGAGCAGGTCCTGGCCGACACGACGGACCCCGTCGAGATCGAGAAGAAGTACGAGAAGCAGTTCGCCGAGGACGAGTGGTACCGCCACCTCTACCGGACGAGCTACGCCTACCACGGCGTCCATCCGTTCTACATGTGGTACTGGGGCAGCCACGCCCTCCAGCACCTGGGCAAGGTCGTCATCGTCGGCGGCGATCCCAAGGCCGTCCGACGGCTCGGCTTCGCGCCGGCGTCGACCATGCAGGACGCGCTCGAGATCGCATCCGACGTCGTCGGGCCGGCACCCACCATCACCCACGTGCACAACCCGCCGATCCTGATGGCCGACGTCACGTGAGGACGACCACGCCCGAGGAGCACCGGTGAGCCTGCTCGACCGTCTCGGCCTCGACCTCCCCGATCCGCGGCGCAAGCTCGCGGCGCTGCAGTTCCCGCTGCGCGCCCCGAACACCCCCCGAGGCGTCGAAGCGCTGCCCGACCGCAAGAAGACGGGCGCCGACTACGACACCGAGTGGGCCCGCGCCTTCCCCGCCCGCTGGGTCCGCACCGTCCTCCTGGAGTCCGTGATACGCCCCACGGTGGCCGGCATCGCCCGCCCCACCCGCCGCGGAGTCGACCGCCTCGCCGACCTCCGGGACGACACCGACGGCGTCCGCCCGGTGATCTTCTGCGCCAATCACCACAGCCACGTCGACACCCCGCTGGTGCTCACCTCACTGCCGGAGCCCTGGCGCTACCAGGTGTTCGTCGGCGCGGCGGCCGACTACTTCTTCCGCACGCGTGTCACGGGCGCGGCGTCCGCGCTCGCCCTCAACGCCATCCCGATCGAGCGGGCCACCGTCACCCGCCGTTCGGCCGACCTCGCCGCCGAACTCATCGACGACGGCTGGTCGATGCTGATCTTCCCCGAAGGCGGCCGCTCGCCCGACGGATGGGGCCAGGACTTCCGCGGCGGCGCCGCCTACCTGGCCCGCCGCACCGGTGCGCCCGTGGTCCCGGTGCACATCGCCGGGACCGATCGCATCCTGGCGAAGGGACGCAAGCGCCTCCGGCCCGGTCCAACAGCCGTCACCTTCGGCGCGCCGCTGTGGGCCGGCGACGACGAGGACACCCGTCGTCTCGCGACCCGCATCGAGGCCGCGGTGGCCGCGTTGGCCGACGAGCACACCACCGACTGGTACCAGTCTCGGGTCCGCGCCCACGCCGGCGACTCCCCCGCCCTGAGCGGCCCGTCGGCGCCCGACTGGCGCCGAGCATGGGCCCTGGGCGACCGCGGTCAGCGTCGGCGCCGACGCCAGAGCT
>JBFJNI010000039.1:0-28980 GCA_041618235.1 Acidimicrobiales bacterium | reverse complement strand
CAGTACGAGGTGACCCAGCACGCCGGCACCGAGCGCGCCTTCACCGGCATCTACTGGGACACCACCACCGACGGCGTCTACAAGTGCGTCGTGTGCGGGCTCGAGCTGTTCGAGTCCGACACCAAGTTCGATGCGGGCTGTGGCTGGCCGAGCTTCTTCCAGCCCATCGACGACGACCGCATCGTCAACAAGACCGACACCAGCCATGGCATGGTGCGCACCGAGACCGTCTGCGCCCGCTGCGGCGCCCACCTGGGCCACGTCTTCCCCGATGGGCCGGCGCCCACCGGCGACCGCTACTGCATGAATTCGGCATCGCTCGACCTCGACCCCGCCGAGTAGCCCGATCCTGTACGTGCGAACATCCGTTCGGTATCGTCTGAACGGATGTTCGACTCCGCGACCCTTCCCGATCTGACCGACGAGCAGCGTGCCGCCGTCGAGCACGACGCTGGTCACCTGCTCATCGTCGCCGGCGCCGGTACCGGCAAGACCACGACGTTGGCCGCCCGCATCGCCCACCTGGTCACCAACGGCGTCCCCGCCGAGCGCATCATGCTGCTCACGTTCAGCCGGCGGGCCGCTTCCGAACTGCTGGCCCGAGCCGACGTGTGGGCCGGGCACGACCGCCTCCGCGGCGCGTGGGGCGGCACGTTCCACGCCGTCGCCAACCGGCTCCTCCGACGATTCGGCCGCTCGGTCGGCATCGAACCCGACTTCACGCTCCTCGACCCAGCCGACGCCGCCGAGCTCCTCGCCCTGGTCCGCGACGAGCTCGCCGAGGAGGCCGCACCATCACGCCGGCGGGCCCGCAAGGAGGTCCTCGTCTCGGTGCTGAGCCGGGTGGTCAACACCCGCAGCCCGCTCGACACGGTGCTGCGCGAGCACTACCCGTGGTGCGCCGACCAGGCCGACGAGCTGCGGGCCGTCTACGGCGCCTACGTGGCCCGCAAGCGCGCCCGGCACCTCGTCGACTACGACGACCTGCTCACGCTGCTGCGCGCCCTGCTGATGCATCCCGAGGCCGGCGCCATGGTCGCCGGCCGCTTCGACCACGTGCTCGTCGACGAGTACCAGGACACCAACGTCCTGCAGTCCGACGTCCTCGCTGCGCTGGCCGACGCCGGTGTCACGATCACCGCGGTCGGCGACGACGCACAGGCGATCTACGGCTTCCGGGGTGGCACCGTCCGCAACATCCTCGACTTCCCCCAGCGCTTCGACGCCGACGTCGTCCCCCTCACCCGGAACCACCGGTCGACGCCCGAGGTCGTCGAGGTCGCCAACCGCATCTGGGCCGAGGCCACCGAACGCCACGACAAGGAGCTCGTTGCCGTCCGGGCCACCGGCCCGCGGCCCGAGCTGGTCACCGCGGCCGACGAGCACGTCGAGGCTCGGGCCGTGGCCGAACGCATGCTCGAGGCCGTCGAGCGGGGCATCACGCTGCGTCAGCAAGCCGTGCTGTTCCGCACCGGCCACCACAGCGACCTGCTCGAGGTCGAGCTCACCGTCCGCCGCATCCCGTACGTGAAGTTCGGCGGCCTCAAGTTCCTCGAAGCGGCCCACGTGAAGGACCTCTTGGCCCTGTGCCGGGTCGCCGTCAACCCTCGCGACGAGCTCGCCTGGTTCCGCATCCTCCAGCGCATCGACGGCGTCGGCCCCGGCACGGCACGCCGCATCGTCACCGGCCTCGACGCGGCCGACGGCGACCTGTCAGCGGTCGTGGCGACGGGGGCGGCGCCGCCTCGTGCCGTCGACGCGGTCGACAGCCTCGCCACGGCCGTGGCCGAGCCCGAAGGCGACACCACCGTCGCGCGCATCGACCGGTTGGCGACATGGCTCGACCCCTACCTCGACCGCTTCGGCGACGGCGACGCCCGTCGGGCCGATCTCGCCCGCCTCGCCGAGTCGGCCGTCGACGCCCCCACGCTCGAACAGTTCCTCACCGAGCTGACGCTCGACCCCCCGGCATCCACCAGCGACCTGGCCGGTCCCCCGCTGCTCGACGACGACTACGTCACCCTCTCCACCATCCACTCGGCCAAGGGCGGCGAGTGGGACATCGTGCACCTGCTCCACGCGGCCGACGGCAACCTGCCGTCCGACCTCGCCACCGGCGACCCCGAGCAGCTCGAAGAGGAGCGTCGCCTGCTCTATGTCGCGGTCACCCGCGCTCGAGACCAGCTCCACGTGCACGTGCCGCTGCGCTTCCACCACCATCGCAACCGCTTCGACGATGCCCACACGGTCGGCCAGCGCAGCCGGTTCCTCACGCCATCGGTCGTCGAGGCGATGTCCGAGATCCACGCCTCCTCCGACCGCTCGCTCGACCTGTCCACCGGCGAGCTGACGCCGCTGGGGAACGCGGTCGCCGCGGCCGACGCCGAGCTGGCTGCGCTGCTCGGGTAGTGCCCCGGTCCGCCACTCAGCGCCGCAGTCGCCGCGCCTCGCGCTCGAGCACCGCTTCGGCCCCGGCGACGTCGTCGAGAATCCACGGATCCGGCGCCGCACCGTCACGGCGGGTGATCACCGAGACGTCGCCGGTGGTCTCGAGCACCACGCACACGACGTCATCCAGCGTCACGACGTCGGATGCTCGGAGCTTGCTTCGAATGTCGCCCTCGGTCACCCGGCGCCGCCGCATCACGTCGTGGCGCACGTCGGGGCCGACCATCAGCACCTCGGGGTTGTTGTCGAGGAGTCCGCGATCGTGTCGACGCAGCGTGGTGGCCAGGAACTGCACGCCGAACAGGACCACCACGGCACAGGCTCCTGCGGCGAGCGACGTGGTGGTCGCAGCGACGCTGGCGACGATCGACCCGATGGCGATCGTCACCACGAAGTCGACGCTCGACATCTTCGAGAAGCTCCGCAATCCGTTCAGACGCACGACTACGAGCACCGTGAGGTAGATGCCCACGCTGGAGATCGCCAGGAGGGCGAGATCACCCCACGGCGACCCCAGCAGCGACGCGACGGACGCTTCCGAGAACATGGCCCGCTCCGTACCCCGCCGACGACCAGCCGATGCAGGCAGCCGATCGCTGGCGCGGAGGGCGCCCTAGTGGAGGGGGGCTTGGTCGAGCCGCCCGGTGTCCCAGGTGCGGGTACACGCTGGGCAGGTCAGGAAGGCCCGCTGGATGGTGGCGTCGACCATGTCCAGCTTTCCCCGCGTCCCACAGTGGCTGCAGATCCATCCGGTGTCGCCGGGCTCGTCGCGGACGACGTCGACCTCGAGTCCCACGGCCGCCGCGAAGCCGGCATCGCGTGCCGATTGACGGTGGCGGGGTTCCCGCTCTTCGCCACGGCGAGGACGCATTGACTGCTTCATCGGTCGAACAACTCCGGGGTAGGGCTCGTCTCCGAGTGTAGGACCCATCGCGACCGGTGAGAACACCGTCAGGCATGGTCAATTCGGCCCGATCCTGCTCAATTCGAACGTCAGCGACGCTTCTTCTTGGTGCCGAACGCCGATTCCAGGGAATCGAGTCGCCTGGCCTCGGCCAGGCCCTCGACGCGACGAGCACGGATCTCGTCGGGCGTGCGCTTGAGCAGCATGTGCACCTCGCGCACGAGCTGTTCGGGATCGACCGGCTTGTTCACGTACTCGTCGGCGCCCAGCTCCCAGCACCACACTGCATCGGACGGATCGGACTTGGCCGTGAGGATCACGATGCGGGTGTCGGGGGCGAGGTCGCGATCGCGCCGAGATCGGAGCACGGCGTGGCCGTCGACCCGGGGCATCATCAGATCGAGGACCATCGCGTCAGGCGCATCGGTCTCGAGCAGCTGGAGCGCCTCGTCGCCGTCGGCGGCCTCGAGCACGGTGAAGCCCTCGTCGTCGAGCACGAAGCCGAGCATGGCGCGGATGCTGGGGTCATCATCGACGATGAGGACGGTATGGTCGGCTGCCGCGCTCGCTCGTGCGGCGGACCAGTCGTCAGCCGAGACATCCCACTCGCTCATCGCGCCTGCTCCCGTCTGGATCCGACCGCTGTGGCCGTCCGAACCGTACAAGACCGGACACGCCCGAGCAGGCTCGGCGCGCGGGCGGTCGGGTGCAAGACTCGTGCAGTCCCCGTCCCGCGCACCCCCCGAGCCCCGGAACGCCCGATCATGCCAGCTGCCGACACCCGTCGCGTCCGAATCCCGGCACCGCCTGAGGGTGGCGCGGCCGTCCCTCCTCCCCGACGCGAGCCCGAGGTCGTGCTGCCCAGCGCCCCACCAGCAGCCGCCGTCGCGGCACCCGTGGCCACCGCCCCAGCCGAGCCGATCGCACCGACGGCACCGGCTGCAGGCGTCCAACGCGTCGTGATCCCCGCGCCGGGATCCGCACCCGCGTCGGGGCCCGCGGTCGTCGTCGCCGAGCGGCCTGCCACGGCCGCCGCTCGCCAGGCGTCCGCGACGCCGGCACCTGCCTCCCCGACGACCGCCGAAGGCTGGCGCCGCTTCCTCCCCTCTCGGCGGGTCGTCCTCGCCGTCGTCGTCGCACTGGCGCTGTTCGTCGGCGGCACGTTCCTCTACGGCTACTCGAAGTTCAACAGCATCGAGCGGGTCGACCTCACCAGCGTCCTCGCGTCCGGCAACGGCACCAACTACCTCATCGTCGGATCCGACACGCGTGACGGCGTCGACCCGGACGATCCCAACGCCGGCGCGATCCTCGGCGACAACTCGGTCGGCGGTCCCGAGCGCTCGGACACGATCCTCATCCTCCGGGTCGACGGCCAGGGCGCTCGGACGCTCTCGGTCCCGCGAGATCTGTTCGTGACGATCTCCGAGACCGGCCAGCGCTCACGCATCAACAGCGCGTTCAACGGCGGACCGTCTCGGTTGATCTCCACGCTCCGCGACCAGCTCGGGCTCCCGATCCACCACTACCTCGAGGTCGACTTCGTCAGCTTCGCCGGCCTGGTCGATGCGCTCGGCGGCATCCAGATCGACTTCCCCCACCCCGCCATCGACACCCACTCGGGCCTCGACGTCACCGGGGCCGGCGTGCAGACGTTGGACGGCACCCAGGCGCTCGCCTACGTGCGATCGCGCTACTACACCGAGATCATCGACGGCCGCGAGGTGCTCGAGGGCACCGGCGACCTCGGTCGTGTCGTCCGCCAGCAGCAGTTCCTGTCGGCCGTCATGGACGCCATCGGCGAGGAGAAGAACCCGTTCTCGCTGATGAAGATCGCCGACGTCCTGGCCGGCGGCATGCGCATCGACGACGACCTGGGCTTCCTCGAGGCGCTGAACCTGCTGCGCCGGATGCGGGGCTTCGACCCGGCACCGAACTCGCTCCCCACGACACCCTTCCGCACCGGCGCCGGCGCCGACGTGCTCCGTCTCGTACCGGCCGAGGCCGACCCCATCCTGCGCGACTTCGGATCGTCGGGCGCCACGGTCGGCTGATCAGCCGACGAGTTCGAGCTCGACCTCTCGGGCCACCGGATCCGCGGCCAGGACCCGCACGTTGACCTCGGCACCCAGCGCGGGCTCGCCGGCGACCTCGGCGACGATGGCCGGGTCGCGGAACTGGAGCACGGCACCATCCCGCCGGTGATCGACCACGACCGCATCGAAGACCTCACCGATGTGGCTCGCGAGCACCAACGCCTCGAGATGCGCCACCACCGCCCGCTCGAGCGCCGACGCCCTACCTGAACCCGCGGCGAGCTCGCTCGGGAGCACGTCGAGCGCGTCGCGGACCCATGCGGGCGGAGCGTCACCGGCGACCACCGACAGCACGGCCTCGGTGGCGAATCGATCGCCCAGTCGCCGCAGCGGGGCGGTCACGTGGGCGTAGGGCGAGGCGATGGCGGCGTGGACCAACAGCGTGCCGCTGGGGGCCGAACCTGGACGGACGGGCTGGTGACCGGCGCCCCGGAACAGACGCGTGGCCTGCACGAGGAAGGCGGCATGGGCCGCATCGCTCGGATCGAGGCCGCGCACCACGTCGCCGTAGGCCTCGCCGTCGGGCCACGAGATGCCGAGGGCGGCGGCGTGACGACGAAGCCGGTCGAGCGCCTCGGGGGTGGCGGGCGGCAGTGTCCGTAGCAGGCCCCAACCACCCGCCAGCATGAGGTCGGCGGCCGCCATCCCGCACAGCAGCGAGACCTGGGCATTCCACTCCTCGACGGGGAGCGAGGCCCGGTAAGCGAGGCGGTAGCCGTCGCCGACCCGTTCGACCTCCTGCTCGGGGACCGGGAGGCTGACGCCTCCACGCTCGCGCTCGACCCGCTGCCGTTGGCGGCCGACGGTCGCCAACGGCTCCAGCAGGTCGTCGCCCGCCTCGATCCGCGCCTGCGCCTCCGCATACGTGAGCTGCTCGCGCGACCGGATCGTGGCCCGACCGACCGTGGTGTCCACGAGGACGCCATCGGGGTCGAGGGCGAGGCGCCACAGGACCACCGGCCGGTCCCGTTCGGGGAGGAGTGACGCGGCGTCCTCCGACAGCTCGGGCGGGTGCAGGGGGATGCGTCGGTCCGGTGCATACAACGTCATGCCCCGGCGGCGTGACTCCACGTCGATCGGGTCACCGGGACGCACGAACGCTGCAACATCGGCGATGGCGTACCAGACGACATGCCCGCCGTGGTCGGTCGGTTCGACTGCGACGGCCTGGTCGAGGTCGGTGGCGCCCGGCGGGTCGATCGTCACCATCGGGAGGTCGCGCCGATCGACCCGACCGTCGAGCGACGGGAGCCGCAGCGCCGCCGCGGCCGCCTGCACGTCGGACGGGAACGCCTCCGGCACGTCGAGCTCGCGACGGATGGCAGCGAGGCCGTGGTCCACCAGGGTGTCGACGACCGGGAGGTGGCGACGAGGCTGGGGCATGCCCGCTCAGTCGTCCTTGAGCGCCACCGCGTTCGGGGTCACGTTCATCTTCGGCTCGTAGGCGACGTCGGCCATCTCGGTGACCTCGGCCTGGTAGGTGGCCCGCAGTTGGTCGAGACAGCCGCGACACGGCCCGTAGAACGCCGCGTCGGTACTGGAACCGCACCGAGGACAGTTGAAGGTCATCAGCGCATCGAGATCGTCCAGGATTCCCACGGCCGCCGACGGTACCCGCGGCGACGACCTCCGACGGTCATGCCGCCCGCACGCGACCTCAGGTCACGCGGCCTCGGAGCGAGCCTCGGCATGGGCAACCGCCGCATCCACGAAGGCGCCGGCCCACTCGGCCATCCGGGCGGCCTCGGCTTCCGAGGTCCAAGCGTCGGCGTCCAAGGCCTCGTGGGCCGTCGGCAGCGTGAACGCCTCGGGATGGCTGGTCACGAAGATGTTCTCGAACAGCGCCCGGGTGTGCTCCGCACCCCGCGAACCTCCGCCCTTGCCGGGCGTCGCCGACAACAGCCCCACGTACCGGGGGTGGAAGACGAACATGTCGATGCGGCTGACCCAGTCGACGAGGTTCTTGAACAGCGCCGGGTAGCCGCCGTTGTACTCGGGATTGGCCACCAGGAGGGCGTCGGCCGCCGCGATGCGGTCGTGGATCTCGTGGGCTGCAGTCGGCAACCCGTCGCGATCCTGGAGGTCGGCGTCGTACAACGGGAGCGGCAAAGTCCGCAGGTCGATCACGTCGACCTCGACGGCGGTTCCATCCACGGCCATCACTGCGTCGACCGCTCGGGCGAGGAGTCGTCGATTGAGGGAGCCACGCCGATTGCTGGAGGCGAAGGCCACGATCTTCAGGTGCTGGTCCACACATCCGACAACCGGCACCGCCGATGCCATATTCCGACCGGCGACACGAACCAGCCGATGGGCGGCCGCCGCGGTCTCCGGGCCAGACTCCTGGCCATGGCCGATGACTCCGCTGCGACGTCCGTCTCCGACATCTTCGACCCCGGCGCTTGGCGCGTCGTCGAGGGGTTCGACTTCACCGACATCACCTACCACCGGGCGGTCGACACCGGCGCCGTCCGCATCGCCTTCGACCGGCCCGAGATCCGCAATGCGTTCCGTCCGCACACCGTCGACGAGCTGTACCGCGCCCTCGACCACGCCCGCCAGAGCCCCGACGTCGGCTGTGTCCTGCTCACCGGCAACGGCCCGTCCCCCCGTGACGGCGGCTGGGCCTTCTGCTCGGGTGGCGACCAGCGGATCCGGGGCAAGGACGGCTACAAGTACAGCGATTCCGACACCGCTGCCGGCATCGACCCGGCCCGGTCGGGGCGGCTCCACATCCTGGAGTGCCAGCGCCTCATCCGATTCATGCCCAAGGTCGTCATCGCCGTCGTCCCCGGCTGGGCTGCCGGCGGCGGACATTCGCTGCACGTGGTCTCCGACCTCACGATCGCCAGCCGGGAGCACGGCCGGTTCAAGCAGACCGACCTCGACGTCGCCTCGGTCGACGGCGGCTTCGGCTCGGCGTACCTCGCTCGGCAGGTGGGCCAGAAGTTCGCCCGCGAGATCTTCTTCCTGGGCAAGGAGTACTCGGCCGAAGACGCCCATCGCATGGGGATGGTCAACGCCGTCGTCGATCACGCCGATCTCGAGACGACGGCACTCGAGTGGGCCCGCACCATCTGCGGCAAGTCGCCGACCGCCATGCGCATGTTCAAGTTCTCGATGAACCTCATCGACGACGGCCTCATCGGCCAGCAGGTGTTCGCCGGCGAGGCCACCCGCCTCATCTACGGCACCGACGAGGCCCAGGAGGGCCGCGACGCCTTCCTCGAGAAGCGCGACCCCGACTGGTCCGGGTTCCCCTACCACTACTGAATCTGGCGTCTCCTGTCGGCGGACGTCCCAGGACGATCGACGACAGATTGTTGGCAACGGGTGTTGCCATGTGTGAAGATCCTCCCTCACGTCTCAATCCTGGGGGGATCTCATGCACGACCTCGTCATCCGCAACGGCCTCATCGTCGACGGCACCGGTGCCGATCGGTTCCACGGCGACATCGCCGTCGACGACGGTCTGATCACCGCCGTCACCCGCGCCGAGGACGGCGGCATCGCCGACACCGGCCGCGAGGAGATCGACGCCGGCGGCATGCTCGTCTCCCCCGGTTGGGTCGACATCCACACCCACTACGACGGCCAGGTCACGTGGGACCCCGAGATGGCGCCGTCGTCCTGGCACGGTGCGACCACCGTGGTCATGGGCAACTGCGGCGTCGGCTTCGCTCCGCTGCAGCCCGGCAAGGAGGACTTCCTCGTCGAGCTCATGGAGGCCGTCGAGGACATCCCCGGCACCGCCCTGCACGAGGGCATCGACTGGCGGTGGGAGACCTTCGGCCAGTACCTCGACGTCCTCGAGGAGATGCCGCGCACCATCGACGTCGCCGCCCAGGTGCCGCACGCTGCGCTGCGGGCCTACGTGTTGGGCGAGGACGCCCACACCGACGAGGTCACGCCCGACCAGCTCCAGCAGATGGCCGATGTCACCGCCCAGGCCATCCGTGACGGCGCCCTCGGCTTCTCGACCAGCCGCACCATCCTCCACAGCTCGAAGCACGGACTCATCCCGGGTACCAACGCCATCCCCGACGAGCTCATGGCCATCGGCCACGGCATCGCCGAAGCCGGCCCCTCGGTGTTCCAGTTCGTCTCCGACGGCCTCGGCACCGACCCCGCCGAGCGCCGCTGGATCCGCGACCTCGCCCAGCTCCCCGGCGTCACGGTCACCTACTCGCTGGCCCAGTCGCCGATGATGCCCGAGGCGTACAAGGACGCGCTCGACGAGGCCCAGGCCATGGGTGAGGACGGCCTCAACGTCGTCCCGCAGGTCCCCAGCCGGCCCACCGGCATGCTCTTCGGCCTGCAGAGCTCGTTCCACCCGTTCATGGCCCACCCGTCGTTCCGGCCACTGTGGGGCCTCTCGCTCGAGGAACGCGTCGCGAAGCTTCGCGATCCCGAGTTCCGCTCGATCCTCCTCGACGAAGAGCCCCAGGCGCTGGCCGTCGCGGCCGTGTACCTGGCCACCAACTGGAAGGGCATCTTCCGTCTCGGGACCGATTGCGACTACGAGCCCAGCCCCGACGACTCGGTCGAGGCCGTCGCCGCCCGCGAAGGCCGGCGCCCGCAGGAGGTCGTGCTCGACTGGCTGCTCGAGCAGGACGGCAAGTCGTTGCTGTTCAGCCCGCTGGGCAGCTACGTCGAGGGCAACCACGACGCCATCCGCACCATGCTCGAGCACCCGGCGTCGGCCATGGGTCTGTCCGACGGTGGCGCCCACTGCGGCCTCATCTGCGACGCCTCGTTCCCGACCTACCTGCTCACCCATTGGACCCGCGACCGCGCCCGGGGCGAGAAGCTCCCCCTCGAGCTGGTCGTGCACAAGCAGACCAAGGCCACCGCCGACGTCTACGGCCTCGGCGACCGCGGCGTGCTCGAAGCGGGCAAGCGGGCCGACATCAACGTCATCGACCTCGACAACCTCACGCTGCACGTGCCCGAGATGATCTTCGACCTGCCCGCCGGCGGCAAGCGCCTGGTGCAGCCCGTCGACGGGTACAAGTGGACGGTCCAGTCGGGCCAGATCACCTACGTCGACGGCAAGCCCACCGGCGCCCGCCCGGGCAAGGTCGTTCGCGGCCGCCGCTGAGGTCTCAGGTGGTGGCGTCGACCGCCACCACCAGCGGCAGGTGGTCGGAGATCCGGCCGTACCGCTCGAAGTCCGGCTCGTCGGACGCCGGGAGCTCGGCGCCGGTGGCCCACAGACCCGCCGACAGCAGCACGTAGTCGAGGCGCTGCGTCGGCGCACCGGTGCGCGGCCCGGGCGGCCAGTTCGTGGCACCCGGGCGGTTGGGATGGACGTCGGTCCAGGCGTCACGGAAACCGTCGCCGGCGAACGTGCCCAAGACGATCGAGCCCGGGTGGGTGTTGAGGTCGCCGGCGATCACCCCGACACCGGTCCCGACCAGCTTCGTGACCAGTCGGGCCTGACGGAGCCGCTCGGCGTCACCGACGCCTGCGCCGAGGTGGGTGTCGACGACGGTGAGCGCGCCGCTGGGGCCGTCGATGACCGCGGCGATGGCGATGCGCCGGCGCCACGACCAGAACTTCATCCCACCGGCGAGCCGCTTCGTACGTACGGCCCGAGGCGGGAGCGGCGTCAGGACGGCGAGGCCTTCCGCGGCCACCACGAAGGGCCAGTGCTTGAACCGCCACGCGACGGCCCAACCGAGCGCCTCGCCCAGATCCGAGGCCTGCCGGCGCTGGACCTCCTGCAGGAGCACGATGTCGGGTCGTCGTCGGCGGACCTCGGCGGCGACGGCATCGACGTCGAGGCCGTCGCGTCCCTGCAGGTTCCAGGTGAGGATGCGCGTGGTCACGAGCCCGCCCGTACGCTGGCACCGGTGCCGAAGCAGCCCTGGCTGACGTCGACGGCGACGGTGGCAACGACTTCTTGACGGCCGTCGGGGGTGATGGTGGCGACAGTTGGAACCGTGACCACGTTGCCGAGTGGCTCGACGTAGCGGAAGTCGATCGTGACCCGCTGGGGCGCGCCGGTGCGGTTGAAGGCGAGGACGTCGAAGTCGAGCGTGCCGTCACCGGCGACGCAGTCGACCGTGCCGAGGAGCACGTCGGGGCCACCGGGGCCGTCTGACGAATCGATCCAGTCGATGACGAGGACGAAGAGACCGAGGACGGCGACCACCATCGCGGCGTTGAACCCGGCGTAGAGGCCCGGCGACCAGTCGGCGAACCCGCTGCGCTTGCGGCCGATGCCGTGCAGGTCGCGGGTCGAGGCTGCGACCCGCTCATCCCGCCACCCCACGGCCACGAACCGCACCACCACCAGGCCGATGAGCGCGCCGAGAATGAACCCCCAGTTGCCGGTGAGGAACCCGAGGATCAGGTACGGGACGAGGATCGGAAGCGTGCGCACCAGCGACGCTCGGCGCACCCACGCTGGGTCGTTGGTGACCTGATCGACCCACCAGAGGTCCTCGAGGCCGGCCTTGGCGACGCCCGCCATGACGCCCCAGCGGGTGGCGCGGCCCGGCTCCGCACGGTCGACGGCGGTGCCCGGATCGGTCATCGGGACGAAGGGTATCCAACCCACCAGCGACGAAACTTGACCGTCGGGTCAAGTTTGGGGCTGAATGGTGGTCCGATCGGGTCCGATCGCCGTTTCTGACAGCCAGCCGAGGGGAAGACATGACGGACACCGCGCCACGTACGGCCGACAAGAACGAAGCCGAGGTCATCGAGGAGCTCGACCAGTGGCTCAACGAGAACTGGGATCCCGAGATCACCGTCGAGGAGTGGTGGAACCGCCTCGGCCTGTCCGGGTGGGGCGCGCCGATGTGGCCCGAGGAGTGGTACGGCAAGGGGCTCAACCGAGCGGAGGCCGTCGCCGTCCAGAACCGCATCAGCGAGTTCGGTGCCCTGTCGGCGCCCGGTGGCCTCGGCCTCCTGCTGGCCGGCCCGACCATCATCGACCACGGCAACGACGAGCAGAAGCGCACCCTGGTCAAGGACATCATCACCGGCCAGAAGGCCTGGTGCCAGCTGTTCTCCGAGCCGGGCGCCGGCTCCGACCTCGCCGGCCTCCAGGCCCGAGCGATGAAGGACGGCGAGGAGTGGATCGTCAACGGTCAGAAGGTCTGGACCTCCGGTGGCCACATCGCCGACATGGGCATGCTCATCGCCCGCACCGATGTCGACGTCCCCAAGCACCAGGGCATCACGTACTTCGCCGTCGACATGCACCAGGACGGCATGGACGTCCGGCCGCTCAAGGAGATGACCGGCCGAGCCCTCTTCAACGAGGTGTTCATGTCCGACATCCGCGTGCCCGACGAGTGGTGCATCGGCGGCCTGAACAACGGTTGGCGCGTCGCCAACACCACGCTCATGCACGAGCGCTCCGGCCTCGGCGCCGGCGGCGGATCTGCGGCCGGCTCCATGGCCTCGCCCGGCACCATCGCCGGTGACCTGCCCAAGCGGGTCGGCGACTTCGTCTCCGAGGGCGGCGCCCGTCGTTCCGGCGGGGCCGGCGGCGC
The DNA here is from genome assembly GCA_041618235.1 of Acidimicrobiales bacterium. GTDB lineage: Bacteria > Actinomycetota > Acidimicrobiia > Acidimicrobiales > Salinilacustritrichaceae > Salinilacustrithrix. Next base: position 16,024 of record JBFJNI010000039.1, on the reverse strand, counting down.
ATCAGCCGGTCGTGGCGGCGCGAAGGGTCTGATCGAGCTGGCCAAGGCCAGCGGTCAGATCGAGGACAAGCGCCTGCGCCAGGACCTCATGCACCTCCACACCCGCTTCGAGATCGCCCGCATGACCAACCTGCGGGCCAAGGCGGCCAAGGCCGCCGGTCAGCAGATCCCGGGCCTGCCCAACATCATGAAGCTGTCGATGTCCGACATCCTCCGGTACAACCGCGAGATCGGCCTGCGCCTGCTCGGCCCCGCCGGCACGCTGCACGCCTACGACAACGACAGCCGCAAGGCCCTCACCGAGGCCACCGGCAACCCGTTCCTGGGCATGATCACCGAGGGAGCGCTCTTCTCCCCCGGTCCCGCCATCTACGGCGGCACCGACCAGATCCAGAAGAACATCATCGGCGAGCGGGTCCTCGGCCTCCCCAAGGAGCCGAACCAGGACAAGGTCCTCCCGTTCAAGGAACTCCCGAAGAACGGCTGAGCTATTCCGGTAGTTCGATCTTCCAGTCGCCGTCGGGGCGGCGGAGCGTGGCCAGGCGCCACGGGCCGTCGCCCAACGACAGCGCGGAGAGCACGTAGACGTCACGTCCCCTGGCCGCTGCAGCACGCGCTGCGGTGGCCAGGAACGCGTGGTGGCCACCCGAGGTCCCGCCCGGTGCGCACAGCACCGTGGACGTGGCCCGGTAGTTCTCGAAGCGCTCCTGCTGGCGGTCGGGCAGCGACCACTTGAGCGACGCATCACCGAGCACGACGCAGTCGGCCACCACCGTCCGGGCAGCCTCGACGACCTCGTCGAGCTGATCGAGATCGGGCTCGGCCCGTCGCCAGCCGGCGGCGAGGCCAGCGTCGATGACGAGCAGCTTCTCGCCGCTCCCGGTCGCCGCCGACTTCTTGGACGCCGACTTCTTGGACGCCGACTTCTTGGACGCCGTCTTCTTCGACGCCGTCTCCTTGGACGCCGTCCGCTTCGCGGCCGCCTTCTTCGGCGCCGCCTGCTTCGGCGTGGACTTCTTCGCGCGACGGGCAGCCATCGGGGACCGGCTCAGCTCGGAGCCAGCGCCTCGAGGGCGGCCAGGTCGGGCGTTCCCGGCGCAGCCTCGGGCTTGAGGGGCTGGATGCAGACGTGGGTGGCGCCGGCGTCGCGGTGCGCCTGCAGGCGGGTCTCGATGTCGGCCGCGGTCCCCCACGGCACGAGGGCGTCGATGAGGCGATCGCTCCCGCCGTCGGCCAGGTCGTCCTCGGAGAAGCCGAGCCGGAACCAGTTCTTGAAGTAGTTCGGGAGACCGATGTACATACCGAGCGCCTGGCGGGCCGCGGCACGGGCCACCGTGGGGTCGGTGGCCAGCACGACCTTCTGCTCGACGCAGAGCATCTTGTCGTCGCCCAGCGCCGCCTTGGCGATGGCCGTGTGCTCGGGCGTGGTCCAGTACGGATGGGCGCCGTCGGCGGCCGAGGCAGCGAGCTCGAGCATCTTGGGGCCGAGCGCGGCCAGCACGGTCTTGGGCGGTTCCGACGGACCCACCGCCATCACGGCCGACTCGGCCATGCCGGCGAGGTACTCGCGCATCGTGGTCAACGGCTTCGAGTAGTCGAGCTTGCGGACCCCGGCGACCATCGGCGCGTGCGACACGCCGAGGCCCAGCAGGAACCGGTTGCCCGACTGCTCGGCGAGCGTGTGCTGCGCCTGCTTCATCGCTCCGGGGTGGCGATGGAAGATGTTGGCGATGCCCGTGGCGATGCACAGCGTCTCGGTGCGCTCGAACAGCATCGCGGCGTGGGCGAACGGATCACGGCCCATCGTCTCGGGGAGCCAGAGGCACCCATAGCCCATCTGCTCGAGCGTCTGGGCGAACTCGGCGGCAGCATCCACCGCCATGGTCTCGGTGAACCACCAGACGCCGCGTGCTCCGAGCTTGTCGGCGATGTCGGTCACGGGTCTGGTCCTTCGGTCGAGAGCGGTGCGGCGGTCATCCTGCCACCTGGGCTCCGGCACGGTCGGGACTCCAGCACGGGGCGGCTCGGGTGCGCGAACCTGCCGCCATGCCCCAGGTCTCCTACGCCGAGCTGTTCCACCGTCACGCCGACGAGCGGTCCGACGAACCCGCGGTCACCGTCGTCGGCGGCGAGTCACGCACGTGGCGGACCCTGGTCGACGACGCCACCCGCACCGCACGGGTCCTGGCCGGCCTGGGCACCGTCGAGGGCGACATGGTCACCATCGCCTTCCCCAACGACGTCTCGTTCGTCACCACGGCGATGGCGTGCTGGATGCTCGGCGCCATCCCCCAACCGATCTCGTCGAAGCTGCCCGCACGCGAGCTCGAGGAGATCGTCGCGTTGGCCGACAGCCGCGTGGTGGCCGGCGTCGATCCCGCCCGGGTTCCCGGCCGAGCGGCGCTGCCGCCCGATTTCCGCCCCGACCCCTCGCTCGACGCCACCCGACTGCCCGACGTCGTCTCGCCCAGCTGGAAGGCGCCGACCTCCGGAGGCTCCACCGGGCGACCGAAGTTGATCCTGGCCGGCACCCCGTCGACGGCCGATCCGGATGCCCCGACGGCCTTCACGACACCCGGCGGCACCATGGTCATGCCGGGCCCGCTCTACCACAACGGCCCGTTCGTCTGGTCGGTCGAGCAACTACGCACCGGCGGGCACCTGGTCCTGCTCCCCCGGTTCGATCCGGTCGAGACGCTCCGTGCCGTCCACGCCCATGCAGCCGAGACGCTCTACCTGGTGCCGACCATGATGCAGCGCATCTGGAAGCTCGAGCCCGCCGACCGTCACGCCCACGACCTGTCGTCGCTCACCCGGATCTGGCATCTGGCAGCACCATGTCCCGACTGGCTGAAGGCCGAGTGGATCGAGTGGATGGGCCCCGAGCGGATCTTCGAGCTGTACGCCGGCACCGAGGCCCAGTCGGCCACCATCATCACCGGCGCCGAGTGGCTGGAGCACCGCGGATCGGTGGGCCGTCCGATCGCCGGCGAGATGCAGATCCGCCGCGACGACGGCACGGTCGCCGACCCCGGCGAGGTCGGCGAGGTCTTCATGCGGCCGCCCGAGGGCGTCACCACCTACCGATACATCGGCGCCGAGGCCACGTCCTCCCACGATGGGTGGGAGAGCCTGGGCGACATGGGTTGGATGGACGAGGACGGCTACCTGTACCTCGGCGACCGGAAGAAGGACATGATCCTCACCGGCGGCGCCAACGTGTACCCGGCCGAGGTCGAAGCCGCCATCGACCGGCACCCCAACGTCGTGTCCTGCGCCGTGATCGGCCTGCCCGACGACGATCTCGGCCAACGGATCCACGGGATCGTCCAGGGCGACGGATCGCTCGATCTCGACGACCTCCGCCGCCACCTCGCCGACGAGGTCGTGCGCTACAAGATCCCCCGCACGTTCGAGCTCGTCGACGAACCGGTGCGCGACGACGCCGGCAAGGTGCGCCGCTCCAGCCTCGCGGCCGACCGCTCCTGAGCAGCCCGGCGAACCATCTCGCTCCGCCGCTCGCCGGTGGGGAAAGCTCTGGCGATGCGACCCGTCTCCGACCTGCTGACCGAACGCACGCGCTCGAGTCGGTCGTCGGTGATCCGCGAGATCCTGGCCCTCACCGAGGCCGGCGGAGTGCTGTCGCTGGCGGGTGGGATGCCCAGTCCCGACTCGTTCCCCGTCGGCGAGCTGGCCGAAGCCGCGGCCCGCACGATCAGCGGGCAACCGGCTCAGACGCTCCAGTACGCCCGCACCGACGGAGCCACCCCACTCCGCGAGCTGCTGGCGGCCGAGGCTTCCGTGCGGCGGCGGCGCGACGCCAGCCCCGACCAGATCGTGGTGACCACGGGGTCGCAGCAAGCCCTCGACCTCATCGCCCGAGCCTTCCTCGACCCCGGCGACCTGGTGGCCATCGAGTCGCCCGGGTACCTCGGCGCCATCCAGGCCTTCGGCGCCCAGGACCCGTCGTGGCTGCCCATACCCGTCGACGCCGACGGCCTCGACACCGATGCGCTCGAGGCCGAGCTTGCCGCCGGCAAGCGACCCAAGCTCGTCTACACCGCCACCGACTTCCAGAACCCCTCGGGCGCCGTCCTCTCCCCCGCGCGACGGCGCCATCTGGGCGAGCTCGCCGACCGGTACGGCTTCCTCGTGGTCGAGGACGACCCCTACGGCTGGATCCGCTTCGGCGAGCCGATCCACGACCCGATCGCCGCGACCACCGAACGCTGCATCTCGCTCGGCACCACCTCGAAGACGCTCGCACCCGGCCTCCGCATCGGCTGGCTCGTCGCACCCGTCGAGGTCGCCGCCGCCCTGTCCCGGCTCAAGCAGGCGGTCGACCTCAACAGCTCGGCCCTGGCCCAGTACCTCACCCTCGAGCTGCTCGGCCGGCCCGAGTGGTCCCGCGCGCGTGCCGTGGAGCTCAGCGAGTTCTACCGACCTCGGGCCGAGCGCCTCCGGTCGGCGATGCTCGCGGCGGCTCCCGACCTCGAGATCCCCCCGGCACGCGGTGGGCTGTTCCTCTGGGCCACCGCGCCCGGTGTCGACACCACCGCCCTGTTGCCGCGTGCGGTGGCCAACGGCGTCGCCTTCGTGCCCGAGTCGGCGTTCCGCACCGACGACGTGTCGGGCGAGTGCTTCCGGGTCTCGTTCGCCACGCTGGCGCCCGACGAACTCGAGGAGGCCGCCGCTCGCCTGGGCACCACGCTGGCTGCGGGTTGATCCCAGCCCTCTCGGAGGCGTGCGCTACGTTCGGTGATCCAACGCCGAGCCGTACGTCGCACCGATCGAGGGGGACCCACTTGTTCCGAGCACTGCTCCTCGCGCCCCCGGGCGCGGGCAAGGGCACGCAGGGAGAGCGGCTGGCCGAGCGCCACGGCGTCCCCCATCTGGCCACCGGCGACCTGCTGCGAGACAACGTCAAGCGCGGCACGCCACTCGGTCAGGCGGCGAAGTCCCACATGGACAGCGGGGGCCTCGTGCCCGACGACCTGGTGATCTCGATGATCCTCGATCGCATCGGCGGCACCGAGCCGATGAAGGACTTCCTCCTCGACGGCTTCCCCCGCACGTTGCGCCAGGCCCGCGCCGCGTTCGAGTGGGGCTCGGCCATGGATCGCACGTTCCATGCGGTGATCATGCTGGACGTCCCCGAGGACGAGCTCGTCCGGCGCCTCGTCGAACGCGGCCGCGACTCGGGCCGCTCCGACGACACCGAAGACGTCATCCGCAACCGGCTCCACGTCTACGAGGAGAACACCGCCCCGCTCATCGAGTTCTACGAGGACCGCGGCATCCTGGTTCGGGTCGACGGCACCGGCACGGTCGACGAGGTCACCGACCGCATCGAAGAACGGCTGTCCCACATCATCGAGGGTTGAGCTCGGCGACGTTCAGGAGCGCCTCGGTCGAATTGGGCGGGTGTCACCGACCCATGTGGCGCCCGCGGGACCTTCCACGGTTGCAGGACGCCGCGCGAACCGGCACTCGGAGCGGCCCCTTCCGTTCTGGGTTGTCGAGGACGACATCGGGCCCGTCGTCGACAACCCGGATCCGCACCGAGGTTGAACCGGGTTGCCGTGGACGGTCTGCACTCCGATCTCGGCAATCCAGAACGGGATCTGACAGTCCCCAACTGAGACATCGAGATCGGTGTTCCGATGCACCGGCGCAGTCCGAGGACCGGCCTCGGGCGCCCTGGCGCGCCCGGATCAGTTCGTGAGCCCGGAGAGTCGGTCGACGGCGCTGGCGAGCGACTCGTCGTCGAGCGCGATGACCACGAGTCGACTGATGAGGGCCCCACTCCAGGGCGTGACGGTGGCGCGAGCGCCGACCACCTGGACCAGCACCGAACCCTCGTCGGTGGCCACCGTCCCCTTCACCCGCACCACGCCGGCGAGGTCCGCGACCGCAGCGATCGCCTCGACGAGCTGACCACGACCGACGCGGCCGACCTGGACGGCAGCATCGACGTGGAGAGAATCCGCTGACCCCCGCACCAGACCACCACTCGTCGTGCGCCCCGCAGCGACCAGCGGCCCCAGCACCACATCGACGTCGACCTGCCCGTCGACCACGACGACCGCCGGCGCCGACGTCCTGTCGGTCAGCCAGCGCCACAACCCGTCGGTGGCCCCGTCCTCGGGGTCGACGTTCACCCCGAGCAGGTCGGTCTTCGTCACCAGCACGAGATCGGCGGCGCCGAGCTGTGCGTCGACCAGGCCGGCCAGTCGAGGATCGGACGCCCGGTCGCGGATCTGATCGGCGTCGGCGACGACGACCACGCCGTCGAGGCGGAACCCGGCGGTCGATGCCCAGGGCACGACCCGCCCCGGTTCGGCGACCCCGCTGAGCTCGACCAGCACGTGGTCAGGTGGTTCGGGGCGTTGTCGCAACGTCTCCAGCGCCACCGCCAGCCCGTCGACCAGCGAGCAGCAGATGCAGCCGTTGGCCAGCTCGATCGTGTCGTCGTGGCGGGCCCGGATGAGCGCGGCGTCGACCTGGACGGTTCCGAGATCGTTGACGAGCACGGCGATGCGCCGGCCTTCGTCGCCTGCCGCGCCGAGGACGTGGTTGACGATGGTCGTCTTGCCGGCGCCGAGGTAGCCGCCGAGCAGGGTCATCGGGACCCGGACGCCGTTCCACAGCGTCATCGCTCGCTCCCGGCCAGGGCGTTTGGTACCGGCGGTGGTCCGCCGACGAAGCTGACCAGATGGAGTCCTCCCCCACGCTCGTCCGGGTCCGCCGCATCATCGCCGCCGTGATCGCCGGCCTCGTCCTCGTCCTCGCCCTGCTCGCAGGACGCCATCTCTTCCTGTTCGACAACGTCATCGAGATCCACGGGTACCTCGGCAACTTCATCTTCGTGCTGGCGGTCGCCAACATCGGGATCGTGGTGGCCAATCGAAGCTCCAGCGGCCTCGACTTCGGACTCGCCGTGGCCATCGGGGCGCTGGTGTTCGCCCAGATCGGTCTCGGCTACGTCGGACGCGAAACGGCCGAGGCCGCCGCATGGCACGTGCCCAACGGCGTGCTCCTGATGTCGTTGTCGACCTTCCAGTACGCGGCCATCCGCTTCGGGGCGACGCCGGCGCCGACCTGACCGCCGGCACCCGAGTGCACCGCTCACGCCCGGTGCACGGTGCCACCGACCACCGTGCCGACGACGCCGATCTCCCGGATCGCCAGCGGGTCGACCGCACACGGGTCGGCGTCGAGCGCCGTGAGGTCGGCGCGCTTGCCGGCCTCGATCGATCCGATCTCGTGGTCCATGCGGAGCTGATGGGCGGCGTCGATGGTGGCCGCCCGTAGTGCCAGCTCCGCCGAGATCCGCTCGTCCGGGCCGAGCACGTCACCCGACACCGTCACCCGGTTCACCGCGCACCACATCGTGTGCAGGTGACCGAGGGGCGTGATCGAGGCATCCGAGTGGATCGAGAAGCGGATGCCTTCACGTGCCGCGGTGGCGCAGGCATCCATCCGTGACGCCCGGTCTCGTCCGACGGTGAGGTCGCGGTGCTGATCACCCCAGAACCAGAGGTGGTTGCTGAAGATGTTGACATCGGCGCCGAGGGCCGCCAGGCGCCGGTACTGCGCCGGCGTGGTCAGCTGGCAGTGCTGCACGGTGTGGCGGTGGTCCGGGTGCGGATGGTCCCGCAGGATCGACTCGAGCGTGTCGATGAACAGCTGCGTGGCCTCGTCGCCGTTGCAGTGCACGTGGACCAGGACACCGGCCCGATGCATGGCGGCGAAGATGTCGTGGAACTGCTCCGGCGGCAGCAACCACAGCCCGTTGGGTTGGCCGCCGACGTAGCCGGGAAAGCCGACTCGCGCGGTGAAGCCCTGGATCGAGCCGTCGAGCACCAACTTCACGTGACCGAACCGCACGCGCGCAGTGCTGCGGGCGGCCAGGTCGGTGACGAAAGCGGCGGCGGCCTCGGGGTCGCCTTGGCCGGCGAAGACCGGGTTGTGGAACAGCGACACGCGTGCGGGGTACCCCGGCTCGTCGGCCAGCGAGAGCCACGACTCGATGGTCGCGTCGTCGGTGAGCCGTGTCGTGCCGAGGTCGGTCAGCGTTGTGGTGCCCGAGCGGGCCGCGAGCTGCCCGAGGCGGACGATGGCATCGGGGCCGGTCACGTGCTCCCAGAGGTGGCGGAAGGCACGGCGGGCGAGCGACATCGCGGCCGGCTCCTGCAGCTCGCCCAGCGGGCGCCCGTCGGCGTCGACGGGGACGCCCGGCACGTCGGAGCCGTCGGCGAATCCCTCGGCCCGCATCAAGGCCGTGTTCACGGTGGCGAGATGACCGGACGCGTGGAACACGAAGATCTCGCGGTGCTCGGAGACCGCGTCGAGATGGCGGGCGCCGAGCCGCTCACCCGTGTCGCGCAGCTCGGGCACGTGGAGCGGATCGAAGCCCCACACGACGAGCGGCGCCGACGGGTCGTCGATCCCGGCATCCAGCACCCGCAGGCGGTCGAGCAGGTCGGCGACGGTGGTGCACCCGGGTCGGATCACCCCGTCGGGCCCCATGCGATCGAATGCTCCGACGTGCTCGAACGCCCACATCCCGCCGGCGAAGACGTGGCTGTGGGCCTCGACGAAGCCCGGCACCAGCACCGCGTCGGCGAACGTGTCGTCGACGACGTGCTCACCTCGCCCGGCGAGGTCGTCGACCGACCCGACGCCCACGATTCGACCGTCGAGGACCGCCACCGCGGACGCCGACGGGAAGCCGGGGTCGACCGTGCGGACCGAGCGAGCCGGGAAGATCGTGATCGGCGCCATGACCGCATCGTGCCACCCGGCGCAGATCGGCGCCGGGGGCCCGGCGGATCAGCGGAGGCCGAGCTTCTCGGAGCAGTGGGGCCAGGCGCCCCAGCCCTGGGCGGCCTGGAGACGGCGGCCGATGGTGATCTGGGTCTGGGCCGGGTGCTCGTGGGGGTAGCCCGAGCCGCCGTAGGCCTGCCAGCTACCGAGGCTGAACTGGAGCCCGCCGTAGTAGCCGTTGCCCGTGTTCAGCGACCAGTCGCCCCAGGCCTCGCAGTCGGCGAGGTCGTACCAGACCTGGGTGCTCCGTGGATCGTCGTAGGCGTACTGCCCGTCGCCCGATGGCGCCACCGTGGTCGTCGGCGCCGCCGTGGTGGCAGGCGCGCTGGTGGTGGGGGGCGCAGTGGTGGCCGGCGCCCGACGCGGCGCGGCCGTGGTGGTCGGCGCCAACGTGGTCGTGGGCGCCACCGTGGTCGTGGGCGCCACCGTGGTGGTCGGCGCCACCGTGGTGGTCGTGGCCTCGAGGATCGACGAGGTCGTCTCGGCGATCACCGACTGGAGCGGAACCGCCGCCGTTGCGCCCTGGGCCACGATCTCGGTGCCGTCGGACCCGGCCGCCACGGTGGCATCGCCACCACGGCCGCCATCGACCAACGCCACGAAACCGACCGTCACGAGCATGGCCACGGTCAGGAGACCGAGGCGGCGCCGTTGACGCATGCGTCCGAGGCGGACGGCTTCGAGGTCGAGGTGAGCGGAAATGGTTCCGGTGGGGTCGGGGTCAGGTCCGGTGGCGGCGATGCGGGACCGGGGTCTTCACACCAGGCCGTCCACGGTGACGGAACGATTGCCGTCCGTCACAGATCCGTAACGATAGCCCGTCACGGAATCGAAACAAAGGGTTTGCGAGAAAAAGTTCGCAGACGAGTCGAGCGCCGACGGCTGGCATGCTGGAGCCGTGGAGCTCCCCCTCTTCGAACAGGTCGGCGAAGCCACCCGGTCGCTCGCGCCAGCTGGCCTCGGGACGCTCCACTTCCGGGCCCACCGCGGCGGGGTGAAGGTGTGGCTGGGCCCGGCGAAGGCGACCCGCCACCACTACGAGGCCCAACTGGTCGCCCGCCGCCATCTCGACGGCGGGTCGGGGGTCGTCCTCGAGATCGGCTTCCACGCCGAGCACGGTGACGTCGCCGTCAACGACGCCTCGGTCGATGCCATCCGCGCAGGCGCCGCTCGCTGGCGCGTCGAGCTGGGCGACGCACCCGAGATCGCACCCTTCCTCGGGCGGCCCGACGACTGGCGCCGGGTGAGCGAGGTGTGGCTCGAGCCCGACCTCGAGGACCCCGAGCTGGTCCTCGAGCTGGCCAGCCGCCTGGCCGACTACGTGGCGTCGTTCCAGCCGCTGCTCCCCCACGACGCTCCCTGAACTGGGGACACGCCCTCAGCCCACGACGGTGGTCATCACGGTGGTCGTCGCCAGGACCGCCAGCGTCACCGGCAGGCCGGCGCGCAGGTAGTCGCCGAAGCGATAGCCGCCCGGGCCGTACACCATCGTGTTGGTCTGGTAGCCGATCGGCGTCAGGAACGAGCACGACGCCGAGATCGCCACGGCGATGGCCATCGCGCGCGGATCGACGCCGGCCGGGCCGGCCGCGGCGAGCGCGATCGGGAACATCACCACCGCCGCGGCGTTGTTGGTCACGAGCTCGGTGAGGATCGCGGTGGCGAGCACGACGCCGAAGACGATCCCGGCAGTCCCGAAGGGCTCGAAGACGTCGATGAGCACCTGGGCGATCTCGCCGGCCAGGCCGGTGACCTGCATGGCGGCACCCAGACCGAACGCGGCGCCGATCAACAGGATCACGTCGAGGTCCACGGCGTCGCGGGCCTCGCTGAAGGTCAGCACCCGGGTGGCGATGAGGATGCCGGCGCCCAGCAGCGAGCCCTCGAGGATGGGGAGGATGCCGATTGCGGCCGACAGCACCACGGCCGCAGTCACGAGCCCGACGATCGGCGCCTTGGCGGTGGCCGACGGGGGCTCGCCGCCCAGCCTGGCGACCAGCAGGAAGTCGCCCCGCTCACGCCAGTTCCGACGGAAGTCCGGACCAGCGAGCAGGAGCAGCGTGTCGCCCTGCCGGAGCACGACCTCGCCGAGCTTGGCGTCGATGCGCTGACCGTCGCGGTGGATGGCGACGACGGCGGCTTGGTACGTCCCGCGGAACTCGGTGTCGCGCAACGTCTTCCCTGCCAGGGGCGACGTCCGGCCGATGACCGCCTCGTAGAAGGTGTGACGAGGGCTGTCGACGGCGATGAGATGCTTCTCCTCGGCCGACCGCAGACCGCGCTGGCGCTGGAGGTCGACGATCTCGTCGACCCGGCCGACGAAGGTCAACACGTTGCCGCCGTCGACACGCCGATCAGGGGCGACCGGCGAGATGATGGTGCCCTCGCCGCGATCGATGCTGAACAAGAACACGCCCTGCAGGTCGCGCAGACCGGCCTCGGCGACGGTCTTTCCGTCGAGTGGTCCGCCCTCGACGACCTCCATGTCGACGACGAACTCGCGCGACTCCTGCTCGGCCTGCTCGGGCGCCGACAGGCGGTCGGGAACCAGACGGGATCCGATGAGCACGACGACCAACAGACCGACGACGGCGACGACACCGCTGATCTTGGTCATCTCGAACACGCCGAGCGGCTCGCCGGTCTGCTGCTGCAGCAGTCCCGACACGATGAGGTTGGTGCTGGTGCCGAACAACGTGACCACGCCGCCGAGGATCGTGGCGTACGAGAGCGGCAGGAGGAACTTCGACGGCGACACGTTGCGGGAGCGGCACCACCCCATGACGTCCGGGATCAGCATGGCCACGAGCGGCGTGTTGTTGAACACCGCGGAGGCGCCGGCGGTGGGAACGAGCAGACGCACGAGCGACGAGCGGCCCGCCTCGCGTCCGAGCAGACGACTCGTGAGCGCCGAGAGCAGCGCCGTCTTCTGCGCCCCCCTGGCGATGACGTACAGCGCGGCCACCGTGATGGGAGCCGCGTTCGAGAAGCCGGCGAACGCCGCGTCGGCATCGATGACGTCGGCGAGGAGCAGCGTGAAGGTGGCGCTGAACACCACGGCGGCCGGAGCGAAGCGGTCACGTGCCAGCGCGGCCAGCATCACGACCAAGGTCGCAGCGGTGATCCAACTGTCGCCGTTCATGGAGCATCGATCGCGTCAGGGCACGGAGGTGCCGGGCTGGCCGTCCGGAGCAGGCTATTGGTCCGCGGACTCCGGCTCGGCACAGCGACCGCTGGGCCTGCCACGATGCGGCCATGACCGACGCGCCGAAGCCCGCAGCTGCCAGCACCATCAGAGCGAATGCCGAGCTCGGCGCCGGCCTCCCCCTCGACGACGCCACCGACTTCGAACGGGCCCGCCGCGGCCTGGTGGCCACGCACCCGACCGGTGTGATCGACCGGAACGGCTCGCCGGTCTGGGATCTGGGCCGCCACGACTTCGTCCGCGAGACCGAGACCGCACCCGACACCGTCAACCCGAGCCTCTGGCGCCAGGCGCGACTCAACTGCATCCACGGCTTGTTCGAGGTCGTCCCCGGCGTGTGGCAGGCGCGGGGCTACGACCTGTCGAACATCACGTTCCTGGCCGGCGACACCGGATGGGTGATCATCGACCCGCTCACCTCGGTGGAGACGGCGGCCGCCTCGCTCGCACTCGCCAACGAGCACCTCGGCGAGCGCCCGGTCGTCGCCGTCATCTACACCCACAGCCACATCGACCACTTCGCCGGCGTCCTCGGCGTCACGTCGGTCGACGACGTCGAGGCCGGCCGATGCCGCATCATCGCCCCCGAGGGGTTCCTGTCCGAGGCGGTCAGCGAGAACGTCATCGCCGGGCCCGCCATGGTGCGCCGCGCGATGTACATGTACGGGCCGCTGCTGCCGCCGTCGCCACAGGGCCACGTCGATGCCGGCCTCGGCAAGGGCACGCCGCTCGGCACCGTCAGCCTCATCCCACCCACCGACGAGATCTCCGAGACCGGCACCGAGATGGTGCTCGACGGCATCCGGGTGGTCTTCCAGTCGACGCCGGGCACCGAGGCGCCGGCCGAGATGAACTTCCACTTCCCCGACCTGCGCCTGCTGTGCATGGCCGAGAACTGCACCCACAACCTCCACAACCTCTACACGCCACGCGGCGCCCAGGTTCGCGACTCGTTGGCATGGTCGAAGTACATCGGCGAGGCCATCGACCTGTTCGCAGATGTCACCGACACCTGCTTCGCCAGCCACCACTGGCCCCGCTGGGGCGCCGACGACGTCCGCGGCTACCTGGAGCAGCAGCGCGACGTCTACCGATGGCTGCACGACCAGACGATGCGTCGTGCCAACCTCGGCTTCACCGCCGTCGAGATCGCCGAGGACCTCGACCTGCCGCCATCGCTGCAGAGCCAGTTCCACACACGCGGCTACTACGGCACCGTCAGCCACAACGTGAAGGCGGTGTACCAGCGCTACCTCGGCTGGTTCGACGGCAATCCGGCCAACCTCCAGCCATTGCCCCCGGTCGAGGCTTCCGTGAAGTACGTCCAGTACATGGGCGGCGCCGACGCCGTGCTCGAGCGGGCTCGGGCCGACTTCGAGGCCGGCGAGTTCCGCTGGGTCGCCCAGGTCGTCAACCACGTGGTCTTCGCCGAGCCCGAGAACGAAGCGGCCCGCCACCTCCAGGCCGACGCCCTCGAGCAGCTCGGCTACCAGGCCGAGTCGGCGCCGTGGCGCAACTTCTACCTCACCGGAGCGCAAGAGCTCCGCACCGGCACGTTCGACTTCGGAAACGCCGACCTCGGCGGCTTCGCCGATGCGATGACCACCGAGATGCTCTTCGACGCCCTCGGCGTACGGCTCGATCCTGACCGCCTCGACGACGAGCCCCTCGCCACCAACTGGAGCATCACCGACCGCGACGAGCGTCACGTGGTCGGGCTCTCCAACCGCACGTTGTTCCACCGTCCCGATCGTCACGATCCCGACGCCGCATGCACGGTGACCACCACCGCTGCCGGACTGATCGAGCTCATCAACCAGACCGCCGACCTGGCGGGCGCGACCGAGGCCGGCACGGTCACGGTCGACGGTGACGACACCGGCCTGACCAAGCTGCTCGCTGCCCGGACCACGTTCCCGCGCATCTTCCCCATCGTCACCCCGTGAGGCCCGATACCGTCGCCCCGGTGGCTCCTCGCAACGTCGCCGTCGTCCTCCTCGACTCGCTCAACCGGCACATGCTCGGCAGCTACGGCGGCGACGAGTTCGCAACCCCGAACCTCGACCGGTTCGTCGATCAGCGTGCGATCCGGTTCACCAACCACGTCACCGGCTCGATGCCGTGCATGCCGGCTCGCCACGACATCCTCTGCGGCGCCTACGACTTCCTCTGGAAGCCGTGGGGCTCCATCGAGCTGTGGGAGGAATCGATCGTCGCCGCGCTCCATCGCTCGGGCGTGACCACCCAACTGGTCTCCGACCATCCGCACCTGTTCGAGACCGGCGGCGAGAACTACCACACCGACTTCGATGGCTGGGACTACGTCCGGGGCCACGAGGGCGACCCGTGGAGGACGTGGGCCGACCCGTCCTGGATCGGTGAACCAGCGCGTCCCGCAGCCAACGGCGGCTGGTTCTGGAATCGCATCGCCGGCCTCGACATCGAGCGGGCGTATGACCGTACCCGCACGCATTTCCGTGTCGAAGAGGACTACCCCGGCCCGAAGACGATGGCCTCGGCAGCCCACTGGCTTCGCCACGCCACCCCGCACCATGACCGCTGGTTCCTGTTCGTCGACGAGTTCGATCCGCACGAACCGTTCGACACGCCGGCCCGCTGGACCGACAAGTACCAGGACGGCTGGGACGGCGAGCAGCTCATCTGGCCGCCGTACGCCAACGGCGCCATCGTCAAGGACAACCTCACCGAGGCCGAGGGCCGCAACGTCCGGTCGAACTACGGCGCCAAGCTGTCGATGATCGACCACTGGTTCGGCAAGATCCTCGACGTCTTCGACGAGCGCGACCTGTGGGACGACACCGCGCTCATCGTGTGCACGGACCACGGCCACTACCTGGGCGAGGTGCGCGGCGGCCGCGACATCTGGGGCAAGCCGGCGGTCCCGCAGTTCGAGCCCATCGGCCACATCCCGTTCCTGGTGTCGTGGCCCGGACGCTCCGCTGGCGGGCAGGTCGACGCGCTCACGACCAACATCGACATCCACGCCACGCTGCTCGACGTGTTCGGCGTGTCAGCCGAGCACCGCACCCACGGGAAGTCGATGGTGCCGCTGCTCGACGGGTCGGCCACGTCGATCCGCGACTGGGCCCTGGGTGGTGTCTACGGCAGCTGGGTCCAGGTCACCGACGGCCGGCGCAAGTACGCCCGCGCACCGGAGGCCGACGGCTTTCCGCTGTCGATGTGGTCCAACCGCTGGTCGACGATGCCACTGCACATCAACGGCATGACCGGCGTCCCCAAGCCCGACGACCGTGCGTTCCTCGACCGCATGCCCGGCTCGGACGTCCCGGTGATCCGCCAACCCTTCGTCCCCGGCGACATGATCCCCATGTGGGCGTCGGGTTCCTCGCACGTGGGCGAGCACCACCTCTACGACCTCGACGTCGACCCTGACGAGCAGGAGAACCGCACCGGCGAATCCGCCGAGCGTGAGACGGCCGATCTCCTCCGCACCGCCCTGGTCGACATCGACGCCCCGGACGAGCAGCTCGTCCGGCTGGGCCTCGCCTGACCAGTGGATGAGCGGGTGACGTCTCTTCTTCGGCCTGGTCGCGCGAAACCTTGAGAGGAAATCTCCGAAGGACAGAAGGAGGTCGAGCCCGCCGTCACGAATAGTAGTGACATCATCACTTTCCGGCGTGGAGGGTGACCGAGAATGCGGCGGAGCCATGATCAACGGACACGCGAACGAGGGACTCCACCTCGCGGTCGGCAATCCCAACAACGGCAGCAACGGCGCCAATGGCAACGTCGGCGGCGCGGCGGGCCAGGTCGCCGGTAGCGGGGGCCTCGCCATCGGAAACCCGGCCAATGGGAACAACGGCAACGACACCGTCCGGGGGAACGCCGGGAACCATGGCACCCCCGGTGCCGACATTCCCGACCCGCCCGTGATCGTCGACCCCGGCACGACGACCGACGGTGGCACGACCGACGGTGGCACGACCGACGGTGGCACGACCGACGGTG
>JBFJNI010000038.1:0-29461 GCA_041618235.1 Acidimicrobiales bacterium | reverse complement strand
GAGGATCCGGCGACGTCGACGACCAGCCCGATCTCGCCCGAGGTCACCGGGCCGTCCGATCCGCTCCCGACGGACTGGACCCCGGCGACCCAGGGCGACCTCGTCGCCTGGTCGATGACCGCCGGCGAGTGCTCGAACTGCGGCTTCGACCTCCGCCTCGCCGCCGACGGAACCGCGACGTACCGCCCCGACCTCGGCCGGGCATCCGCGACGTTCGATCCCGCCGAGCTGCGCGTCCTCCTCGACGACCTCGACCCGTCGGCGCTGGTGGCCGGCGTGACCGACTGCGGGCGCGAGGTCGACGGGAACGCCCCGTCGCTCACGCTCTTCCGCGACGCGGCCGAGCCGTTGGTCATCGACGACTGCTACACCGAGATCGATCGCGACCACCCGCTGATGGTCTTCATCCTCGACGTCCTCGCCGACGCCGAGGCCTCGGTCCAGCCGCTGCTCGCGCAGGTCGTCATCTACGGCGGCCTCTGCCCCGACGGCGCCTGCCGCACCGAGTACGCGGTCTACGCCGACGGGTCCTGGACGAAGAGCGACGAGTCGGGGCGCTCGTTCGACGGCGGGTTGATCCACGAGGAGAAGAAGCGGCTCCATTCCGCGCTCGCCGGCGTCACCCTCGACGACCTGGTCGTCGGCCCCTTCACCGGCGAGTGCCCCACGGCCGTCGACGGCCAGGCCCGCACCTACGTCGTGTACCCCGACGCCGTCCCGATCGACGGGCTCCGCGCGGACGAGGAACCTCGCCCGGTCACCGTCGACACCTGCCGCGACGAGCTGCGGGCCGACGCGCCCGCCATCGTCGCCCTCGACGACCTCGTCGCCTCGACCTCCGGCGGCTGAGCCCGCCCGTCGGTCAGACGCCGCAGGCCACCGGCGCGTTCACCGGGTTGCAGCGCACGGCGCCGCCGTCGAGGTCTCCGGCATCCGGCAAGGTCACCAGGTAGTCGGTGCCGACGGCGGGGTCGACCACGTAGAAGTCGGTCGACAGGTACTGCGCACCACTGAGCAGGGCGGCGTCGCGTCGGGTCGTGTCGTTGGCCTTGGCGTCGACGGCGGGCACGTCCGTCCGGGTGCGGACGAGGTAGCCGGCTCGCACCAGCGTGCGGATGCGATCGCCCTCGGCGACGGGGTCGTCGACGCGGATGAAGGCGGCGTCGGGTCGGCCCTCCTCCGACGAGGTGAACAGGAGCCGCCCCTCCAGGCTCGTGGCATCGCCGACGTAGACGTCGCGGGTCGTCCCCGTGTCGACGAGCGAGAACAGCACCTTGCCCGCCGCGTCATCGAGGGTCGGCCACGCATCGCCGGCCAGCACCGCCTCCTCGAGCGTGGCGGCATCGCCGCGGATGTCGTCGGGCGTGATGAGTCGGTCGCGGTCGAACACCGAGAGGATCTCGGCCTCGAGGTCGTCGAACGTCGAACGGTCGAAGGTGAGGACGTCGGTGAGGGTCACGCCCAACGCGCTGAGGTCGAGTTGGCCGGCGGTGGCGTCGGCCAGCGACTGCTGCTTGGCCTCGATCATGATCATGATCGGCGTGTGGTCCGGATTCCCTGACGACCACGTCTCGATCTCGCCGAGGCACGCGACCAGCGTGAGGCACGTGGTGCGGAAGTCGACGTCGACCTGGTGGATGATCTTGAACCCGGGCTCGTCGAGCGCCGGCTCACCGCTCTCGACCGGCAGGTCCACCAGCGCGGCAGCCGGTCGATTCGCGAACCGGCCGCCGTCGGGGTCGGCATAGACGTCGAGCTCGAACTGGCGGATGCCGAAGTCCTCGAGCTGCTCGGTGAGCGGGCGGTGCTCGTAGTCCAGTTCGTCGGCCGTCTGCTGTCCGGCCAACGCGGCGATGCCCGCGAGGACCTCGGGCTCCGGCCGCAGGTGATAGCTGTTGTGCGACCCGAGCACCTGCACCTCGTTCATACGGACGAGGTCGGTGGCCGTGGTCGTCGACGTCGTCGATTCGTCGTCCGCCGCATCCGAGTCGTCACCGCTGCAGGCAGCAACCGTCAGCAGCGCAGCGAGCAGGACCGGGAGCAGACGTCGGCGCATCCCGATGGTGTAGCAGCGGCGGACGCCGGGAGGCGTGGCGGAGCGACGACGGGGGCGGGCGCCCTCAGCTGACGCCGAGCGTGTCGGCGGCGTGGGCCTTCCACCGCTTGTAGTCGACCTTGCCGTTCGAGGCCCGGGCGATCGAGTCGACGACCACGATGCGCTTCGGCGCCTTGTAGGCCGCGAGGTGCTCCTTCACGTGCGCGATCAGCGCGTCGGCATCCACGGTCTCGCCCGGCTTCGCTTCGACGACGCCGGTCACCGCCTCACCGAAGCGTTCGTCGGGCACGCCGACGGCCACCGCGTCGTGGATCGACGGGTGGGTCTTCATCGCCTCCTCGACCTCCTCGGGGAAGACCTTCTCGCCACCGGTGTTGATGCACACCGAACCGCGGCCGAGGAGGGTGATGGTGCCGTCGGCCTCGACGGTGGCGAAGTCGCCGGGGCACGAGTAGCGCTTGCCGTCGACGGTGAGGAAGGTCGACGCCGTCTTGGCCTCGTCCTTGTAGTAGCCGAGCGGCTGGCGGCCGCCCACGGCCAGCCGGCCGATGGTGCCGGAGCCGGGTTCGACGGGGCGGTCGTCCTCGTCGATGACGATGGTGTTGGGGCTGAGCTCGAACTTGGCCGTCTTCGCCGCCGCGCCCGCCGACGACACCGACGAGCCCATGCCGAGCGCCTCGGACGACGAGAACGCGTCGAGGAGGATCATGCCGGGGTGGTGTTCGAGCAACCGGGTCTTGGTCTCCTGGCTCCACATCACACCGGACGACACGATGCCCACCAGGCTCGAGAGGTCCCAGGAACCGGGGCGCTCGTCGAGGACCCGGAGGATCGGCTTGGCGAACGCATCGCCGACGATGGCGGTGCTGTTGACGCCCTCGCGCTCGATGGTGTCGAGGAACTCGGCGGCGTCGAAGTTGCGGTTGGTGAGCGTCACCACGCAGCCGCCGCCGACCAGCGTCGAGAGGCCGGGGAAGTTGCCGGTGCCGTGCATCTGCGGGCACGCAGGGAGGAACCGGGAGCCGGGCGCCTCGTGGGTGCCGCGCAGGTCCTCGGCCGAGCCGTCGTCGGCCAACGGTGCGCCGAGGGTGGCGGTGAGCGTGACCGCGAGGTCGTCCTGGCGCCACATCACGCCCTTGGGCATGCCGGTGGTGCCGCCGGTGTAGAGCATGTTGAGGTCGTCGCCGGTGCGACCCCACGCCGGTGACACGCGCCCGGCACCGCTGGTGGCCACGCTCTCGTACGACGTGGCCCAGTCGGGGCACGCGCCGCTGCCGTCGTCGACCCACAGCCAGGTCTTGACCTTGGGGAGCTTCTCGCGGATGTGGTCGATGGTGTCGGCGAACGTGCCGTGGAACACCACGGCGCCCGCGTCGGCGTTGTCCCAGAGGTAGAGCAGCTCCTCGGCCGTGTAACGGTAGTTGGTGTTCACCGGCACGAAGGCGCCCTTGAAGGCGGCGAACATCGACTCGAGATACTCGTTGCCGTTGTAGAGGTACTGCGCCACGGCCTGCTGGCGCTCGAGCCCGACGTCGAGCAGGTGCTGGGCGACGCCATCGGCGCGGGTGTCGACCTCGCGCCACGTCCGACGATCGTCACCGTGGATCAGGCAGGGGGCGTCGGGCAGGTCGTCCGCGACGACCTCCCAGATGTCAGCGAAGTTCCAGTTACCCATGCGCACTGGTTAGCAGTTGGGAACGCACGTTGCCTGCTGTCTCGCGGATGATGAGCACCCGTTGCACGTCTCCGCCGCGAGGCGCATGCTCGGGGGTGGAGTGATCCACGATCAGAGGAGGGGACATGTTCGTGCAGATCATCGAAGGGCGGACCCGCGATGCCGAGGGTCTGAACCGCCAGATCGACCGGTGGCGCGTCGAGCTGCGACCCGAGGCGATCGGCTTCCTCGGCCTGACGTCGGGCGTCACCGCCGACGGGCGAGCCATCTCACTGGTGCGGTTCGTGTCGGAGGACGCGGCGCGCGCCAACAGCGAGCGCACGCAGCAGGGCACGTGGTGGACCGAGACCGAGAAGTACTACGACGGCGACGTGGACTTCACCGGCTCGTCCGACATCACCGAGTGGCTCCAGGGCGGATCGGACGACGCCGGCTTCGTGCAGGTCATGAGGTCGATCGGGGCGGACCGAGAGGCCATCGAGCGCCTCGACACCGAGTTGGAGGACATCGCCCACGTGCGGCCCGACATCATCGGCGGGTACCGCGTGTGGACCGGCCCCGACGCCTGCGTGGAGGTCGCGTACTTCACGTCCGAAGCCGAGGCACGCGCCGGCGAACAGACCGACCTGCCGGCCGAGCTGCAAGAGCTGATGGCCGGCATGCAGGAGGCCCAGGGCACGGTCGAGTACTTCGACCTCACCTCACCAGACCTGTACTGACGCGCCTCAGCGCGTGATCTTCACCTGCACCGTCTGGCGCACGTCGGCGGCCGACGCGGCGATGACCAGCTCGTAGGTCCCGGTGTCGATGGCCCACGACCCGACGTCGGCGTCCCAGTGGCGGAACGCGTCGGCCGCGAACGTGAGCGTGACGTCCTGCGACGAGCCCGGTTCGATGACGGCCTTGGTGAAGCATGCCAGCGTCTTGGGCGCAGCCTCGAAGCGCGGATCGAGCGGCGCGGCGTAGCCCTGGACGACCACCGTGGCCGCTCGGTCGCCGGGCGCCGAGATCGGTACGGCGATGTCGATGTGCGCGCCACCGGCCAGCTCCGAGGCCGAGATCTCGGCAGTCGAGACCGACGCCTCACCCCACGTGGCCTGGCCGTACGACAGGCCGTGGCCGAATGCGAACAGCGGCTCGACACCGGTGCGGTCGAAGCCCCGGTAACCCATCAGCAGACCCTCGCCGTAGGACTGGACGCCGTCCACGGGCGCGTAGTGCGGCCACGCCGGCGTGTCCTCGAGGCGCTTCGGATACGTGATGGGGAGGCGGCCGCCGGGGTCGGCCTCGCCGAGCAGCACGTCGGCCACACCCGGGCCCATCTCCTGCCCACCGAAGTAGGCGATCACCACGCCGGCCACGTCGTCGATCCACGGCATCGACACCGGCGAGCCGGCGTTGACGACGACCACCGTGTTCGGATTGGCCGCCGCGACCTGGCGGACGAGCTCGTCCTGTTCGCCGGGCAGGGCGATGGTGGAGCGGTCCTCACCCTCGGTCTCCCACTCGTCGTTGGTGCCGACGACCACGACGGCGACATCGGCAGAACGCGCCGCCTCGGCGGCGCGCTCGATGAGGTCGTCGGGGTCGGGCGGGCGCACGCCGACACGGATGCCGGCGAAGCCGCCCATGCCGGTGATGGTGACGGCGACGTCGACCGGTTCGCCGGCACGACACTCGATCACCGCGGTCTGCTCCTCGCTGCCCATGCCGAAGAAGAGCGGGCCTCGCGGCAGGTCGCGACCCGGGTCGTCGAACACGCGGGTGTCGCCGATGGTCACGGTGCCCGCGCCGGTGAGCACGGCCGAGAACAGGTGCGGGCCGTCCATCTCGGGCACGAACGAGCCCGTGGCCGTGACGTTGAACGCGTTGGGATCGACCCCCGCCGGCGTCGACCCGAAGAAGCGGAGCATCGACGACGGCGTCACGTCGCTGACCACCACCGGCGAGCTGAAGTCGTGACCGTTGCGGTAGTCGACCGCCAGGCCGGGCTCGCCGGCGGGCGTGCGCAGCGTGCGCTCACCCATCGGTGGCGGCATCCGGTCGATACGCGTGCCGACCTCGTGGACGAGCCCGTCGACCCGTGTTGACATCGCATCGAGGATCGACTCGGAGGCGAACGACTGCAGCGACGCGCTGCCGCCACCCATGATGCGGGTGCCGCCTGCGTTCGGGCCGATGAGTGCGACCGTCGCCGACGGGGCGATCGGCAGGACCCCGTTCTCGTTGCGGGCCAGGACCATGCCGGCGATGGCCGCGCGACGGGTGAGGGCGCGCTCGGCGGGAACGTCGACGCTCTGCTCCGGGCGTTCGGACGACAGCGCCCGTGCATCGACGCGGTCGATGAGCCGCAGCACGTCGTCGACCAGGCGGTCGAGGTCGGCCTCGTCGACGTCGCCGCGCTCGACCGCCTCGACGAGGCGTGCGCCGTAGATCGTCTTCGGGCCGGGCATCGGCACCGTGAGACCGGCGTCGACCGCAGCGGCGGTGTCGTGCGAGCCGAACCAGTCGGAGACGACGAAGCCGTCGAAGCCCCACTCGTCGCGCAGGATCTGGGTGAGCAGATGGCGGTTCTCGGCGCAGTGCTGGCCGTGCAGCTTGTTGTAGGCGCTCATGATCCCCCAGGCATCGGCCTCGAGGACGGCCGCCTCGAACGGCCGGAGGTAGAGCTCGCGCAGCGTCTGCCCGTCGATGTCGACGTCGACGGTCATGCGGTCGACCTCGGTGTCGTTGACGACGAAGTGCTTCACCGTCACCGCGACACCGTGCTGTTGCACGCCGCGGACATAGGGCACGGCGAGACGGGCGGTGAGCTCGGGGTCCTCGGACATGCACTCGAACACGCGGCCGCCGACGGGGGTGCGCTGGAGGTTGACGGTGGGCGCCAGCAGCACGTGTGCGCCCTTGCGGACCGCTTCCCGGCCGAGCAGATCGCCGAGCTCGCCGACGAGATCGGGGTCCCACGTCGCACCCAAGGCGATACCGACGGGGATGACGACCCCGGGCGTCCGCCGGGCGCCGAGGCCGTCGCCACGCACGCCGTTCGGGCCGTCGGACATCTTCAGCGCGGGGATGCCCACCCGCTCGACGGGATGGGTACGCCATGTCGACGCGCCACCCAGCAACGTGGCCTTCTCGTCGAGGGTGAGATCGGCGGCTCGTGCTGCGGGTTCACTGGACATGTGGGTACCGTAACCACCGCGCAGACGACGGGGGACGGGCGATGGAGGTGCCAGCGAGGTGACGACGACGCTCCCATCGCTCGACGATCCCCGTGACCTCGAGCCGTCGCTCATCCAGTCGTTCTCGGAGCGAGGTCACGCCTTCGTGCCTGCGCTGGCCTCGCCCACCGAAGCCGAGGCGTACCGGCCGCTGATCGAGCGCGCGGCACTCGACACCGCCTGGGACACGCGGCCGCTCGAGCAGCGAGACACCTACGGCAAGGCGTTTCTCCAGTCGTTCAACCTGTGGCGGGTCGACGCAGACATCGCTCGCTTCACGTTGGCTCCACGATTCGCCCGCGTGGCCGCGGCGCTGCTGGGCGTGGAGCGGGTGCGGCTCTATCACGACCAGGCGCTGTGCAAGGAGCCCGGTGGGGGCCGCACGCCCTGGCACCAGGACCAGTACTACTGGCCGATGGACACCGATCGGACGATCACCATGTGGATGCCGCTGGTCGACGTACCCGCCGAGATCGGCTCGATGACGTTCGTCGACGGCAGCCACCGCCGCGGCGACCTCGCCGGCCGAGCCATCAGCGATGCCTCCGATGCCGCATTCTCCGCGCTCATCGCCGACGAAGCGCTGCCCACGCACACCTACGGCGCCGTCCGTGCCGGCGACGCCACCTTCCACGCCGGCTGGACGGTGCACAGCGCCGGCCCCAACCCCACCGATCTCCTCCGCACGGTCATGACCGTCATCTACGTCGCCGACGGGGCGCGGGTCGCACACGATCTCTCCGAGGCCCAGGACTTCGACCGCAAGGTGTGGTTGGGCGGCGCCGAGCCGGGAGCGCTGATCGACGGCGACCTGAATCCGCTGCTCGGCTGAACTCCGGACGCCGGCGTCCTACGCTGGCGAGGTGGCCGACGACTTCGAGTGGAATGCACCACCGCCACCGCCGGCGCCGCCCGGCCAACCGGTGGCACCACCGCCCATGGGGCAGGGACCGGGGATGCAACCCGGCGGCTACCAGGTCTACGGCCAGGGTGGCTATGCGGCGCCGTACGGCGCCGCGCCCACCAACGGCATGGCAACCGCCTCGCTCGTCCTCGGCATCCTCAGCATCCTCACGTTCTGGGCCTTCGGTCTCGGTGTGCTGCTCGGGATCCTCGCCATCATCTTCGGCGTCCTCGGTGGCAACCGGGCCAAGGAGCTGCCCGGCACGCCCCACGCCGGCCGGGCCAAGGCCGGTCTCATCACCGGCATCCTCGGCACCATCGGTGGCGTACTGTTCGTCATCGTCGTCTTCGCCTTCGTCGGCGACGTCCTCGACGAGATCGACACCGACGCCCCCGACGGCATCTGCGACCCCGACCGCTTCATCCAGGACCCCGACTGCTGATGCCCTCATGAGCAACGACACCATCACCCTGCCCGGCATCGACACCCCGATCGCACCGCTCGGCGTCGGCACGTGGGCGTGGGGCGACCGCTCCACCTGGGGCATGGGCGGCTACGACGACTCCCTCACCGAGGCGGCCATCGCCGAGGCATGGGAGGCATCGATCGACGCCGGCCTCGCGCTGTTCGACACCGCCGAGGTCTACGGCAAGGGCGAGAGCGAGCGCATCATCGGTCGACTCCTGGCCCAGGACCCGTCGCGCCGCGGCTCGGTCGTCCTCGCCACGAAGTTCATGCCGATGCCGCAGAAGCTGAACGTGAAGCAGGCGATGCGCGACGCGCTCGAGGCGTCGATCGAGCGTCTCGGGGTCGAGCACGTCGACCTCTACCAGATCCACGGACCGGTCAGCCTGCGGTCGAAGGCCGCGCTGGCCGAGGCGCTGGCCTCGCTCGTCGACGCCGGCCTGACGAAGGCGGTCGGCGTCAGCAACTACTCGATCCGCGAGATGACCAAGATCCATGGCGAGCTCGCGAAGCGTGACGTCCCGCTCGCCTCCAACCAGATCGAGTACTCGCTGCTGCGCCGCTCCCCCGAGTCGGGCGGTCTGCTCGCGGCCTGCCAGCGTCTCGGCGTCGTCCTGCTCGCCTACTCGCCCATCGGGCAGGGCCGGCTCACCGGCAAGTACTCGGCGTCGAATCCCCCGCCCGGAAAGCGGGGCTTCTCCGACCACCCCATGGAACAGGTCGACGAGGTCGTCGCCGTCGTCCGCCGCATCGGCGAGGCGCACCACCGCACGCCGGCGCAGGTGTCCTTGCGCTGGCTCATCGAGAAGGGCGCCGTCCCGATCCCCGGCGCCAAGAACGCGGATCAGGCGAAGCAGAACGCCGGCGCCCTCGGGTGGTCGCTCACCGCCGACGAGACCGGCGCCCTCGACGCGGCCGCCCTCGAAGGCACCCGCAGCCTGGCCAACCGCTTCTGGCAGCACGGCTGACCTGCACTGCCGGCGAGACCTGAGTCGCAGCTCGGTCAGGCGACCGATGCCGCCTCGGTGTGCTGGGCCCGGGCATGTTCGTCCGCCTGCACGAGCACCGCGACGTCGGCGGGGCCGTAGACCCGGCGCAGCTGGATCTGGTTCCAGCCCCCGATCACGTTCATCGACGCCAAGCCCTCGCTCTGGCTCTCGGGCGTCGACTTGTAGTTGCGGTCCTGCGGCGCCAGCTGCGCCACTTCGACGCCGGCCCGCAACGCGTTGGCGTTGATCCACACGTCGTCGTTGTGTGGTGCGAGTTCGAGGAACTCGTATCCCGTGTCGCGCAGTCGCTCGAGCAGGGCCGGCGGGTAGATCGCGCCGGACACGCCGGTCACGAAGTTGAGGTGGCTGGGCACGGTGTCGGAACACATGCCCCACTCCTCGTACGGCAGGAGCCGGCCCTCGAACACCGCCATGCGCTTGGCCCGATGGCAGTGAGCAACCGCGGGGTTCTTCCGGTTCGCATCCACGAGATCGGCGAGCCAACGCTGGTCGTAGAGCGCGTCGTCGTCGGCCGTCACCAGCGGCTGCGAGACGTCCTCTCCCAGCACGTACGGCAGGTACTTCTTGTACGCCTTGGTGTCGGGCGCCGTCCGGATCTCGAGACCGCGCTTCTCGAGACGGCGGAGACTCGAGGGGACGGACTCGGCGTCGGACTCCGAGAGCCACAGCACGACACGACCGGGGCGCAGGTCGCCGGCGGCCATGGCCTCGATGGCGTAGAAGGCGGTTTCCATCCGGGGCCCGAAGGTGGTGAGCGAAACGGCCGGCCCCCCGTCGGCCACCAGCGGCGTCGACTGGTGGTTCTGCTCCGAGAGGCTGGCGAGCAGCGCTTCCTTCTGGCGCCGGTTCACCCGGGCGCGTGGAGTCGGCCGGTGCTTCCGGATCGTCTCGTGCAGCGTCAGCTCCGCCCTCGATCGCAGGTCCCAGGTCTTGGCCAGCATCGCCGAGTGCGCCCGCTGCAACTGCGCGTCGCGCTCGCGGAGCAACGACCCGAGCAGCGCCTCGTCGACCTCGACCGGCTCGGCCAGCAGGTCGGCGACATCGTGCACCCGCAGGCTGTCGGGCTGCCGCGACGTGAACAGCACCTGGCCGGTCGAGTCGAGCACCATGCCCTTCGTCCCGCCGTCGCGGGAGTTGAGGCGACCGTCGAAGAACTGGTCGTCGGTCATGACCCGTACCGCGAACTCGGGGCGACGCGTTCCGCTCCAGCCCGCGGAGCCGGGCTCGTAGACGAACAGATACGGACTCGCCGCATCGGCGGCGATCATCCGACCATCGGGCAGGAACTGCGAGGTGTGGGGGCACACCGAACCCACGAGTGATGCCACGGGTCCGGACCCGCCGGCACGGAGGGCCGCCGTGTCGAAGATCGACGTCTCACCGCTGACGTCGTTGCTCACCGCGAGGAGGGCGCCGTCGGGGCTGAAGCTGATGCCCTCGGGATGACGCAGCGGTGGCCCGTTGAACACGACACGGTGGTCGGCGAAGCCGGGGGCACCACCGAGTTCGAGCCGATGCGTCGACAGGAAGTGCCACCGGTTGTTGCCGACGATCACGTCGTAGCGGTCTCCACCGAGCGGCAGCACCGCCGCGCTGCCCGGGGTCTTCACCCGTGCGTGCAGGCCACCGTCGCCGCTGATCCGATCGAGGGGTTCGAGATGGTGCTCGCGGTAGGCCGACTCCAGTACCGGCAACCGGTACACGTCGAGGCCGGCATGCCGATTCGTGACCACCACGTGCTCGTTGCCGACGAGGGCGATGCCATGGGGCCCGACGATGGTGTCCGACGTGAACGAGCAGCCGGTCTCGACGACGGGGATTCGACCGCCGTCTTCCCGTTGCTCCCATCGCAACCCGAACACGTGGATGCGGTCCGACCGGAAGTCGGTCATCACGAGGGTGGCATCGTCCGACGAGAGGCGGGTGTCCTCGATCTTCACCATCGCGTCGATGACCCCGCGCAGCTCGTCCGACGCCTGGAGTGGCAGTTCGGCGAACATGGTCATCAAGCATCCCAGGTCACGGACCCGGATGCATCGTCAAACTCCGATTTCTCGGCCACCCGCAACCGCCTGATCTCAGTCGTCGCAGTCCACGCCGGCCAGCTCGACGACCGCACCCCACAATGCACGCCGATCCGCCTCGCTCTCCTTCGTCCACGGGACCTTGTGGACCGGCCGGGGCACACGGTCGAGGAAGAATCGGCCGGTGCGCGACATCGGGTCGGCGGCAGCCGCCAGCCACACCATCGTGTCGGCGCCCTGGTGCACGTCGCGCAGGAAGGGGCGCATCAGCGCCTCGAACCGCGGCAGTGACTCGACGACGCCCGGCGTGTCGGCCCAACCGGGGTGCATGGTCGACACGGCGATGCCCTCGTCGCGGAGCCGATCGGCGGCGTGCTCGGCGAGGATCACCTGCGCCCGCTTCGCCCGGCCGTAGACGAGCGTCCCGTTGAAGGCTCCCTCGGTCGACTGGAGGTCGTCGACGTCGATCTTGGATGCGTACATGCCCCCGGAGGCCACGACCACGATCCGCGATCCCTCGGCCGCGGCCAAGCCCGGTCGGAGCAGGTGGGCCAGCAGGAACGGACCCAGCACGTGGACGGCCAGCGTGAGCTCGTTTCCTTCGTCGGTCTCGACGCGCTCGTGGACCAGGGCGCCGGCGTTGGAGACGAGCGCGTGGATCTCGCGCTCCGAGTCGAGGATGTCGCCGGCCAGGCGTCGCACGTCGTCGAGGCGACCGAGGTCGGCGATGCCGGTGCGGAGGTCGGCGCCCGGAACCGCCTCGAGGATCTCGGTACGGGCCTGGTCGATGCGGTCGACGTCGCGACCGACCAGCCACACGCGGGCGCCGAGCTCGGCGAGCTCTTCTGCTGCCTGGCGTCCCAGGCCGCTGTTGGCGCCGGTGACCACCACCGCCTTGCCGCCGAGGTCGGGCAGCGGATCGAACCCGACGGCACGCGCCCGATAGCCCAGCCGGGTGAAGCTGAGGACGACGGTGGCGTCGAGCGCCCGGTCGACGAGCTTGGGCAGACGGGGCATGCGACCGATCAGGTCCGGGGCGCGGTGCGGGCGTCGGCCTCGGCGTCGAAGTAGGGCCGGTCGCCGCTGACGGTGACGCGCCGCAGCGTGCGCTTGTGGGGCCAGTAGTCGCTGGCGGCGTAGTGCTGCACGGCGCGGTTGTCCCAGAACGCGATGGATCCCACCTGCCACGAGAACCGGCACTGGTACTCGGGGCGGCCGTGCTGCGCGAGCAGGTGCGAGACGATCTTCTTCGACTCGAGGTCGCCGATCGATTCGCCGGTGCGACGGTCGACGAGGGACTCATGGCGGAGGAAGCCTCCGTGGAGGAAGAGCGCGGTCTTCCCCGTCTCGGGATGCGTCCGGGCCAGCGGATGGCTCACCCCGAAGGGGATGGCCGCCTTGATCTGCGCGACCAGCTCGTCGGGCATCGTGTTGCGCCCACCGGGTTGGACGAAGATCCGATAGTCGTTGATGCCGTCGAGGTACCGGATGCGTTCCTGCATCTCGGTGGTCAGGCCGAGGAATGCGGCATGGCTGTCGGCGAACAGCGTGTCGCCGCCGACGGGCGGACCGTCGATCAGCTGGGCGATCGAACCCAACGACGGCTCCTCCATCCACGTCACGTCGGAGTGCCATCCGTTCTCGGCACCGGGCGACAGCCGACCGTGCGAGATCTCGAGGATGAACGGGTTCTCGCCAGGAGGACCGAATGGGAAGGCGTCGAGGCCGCCGAAGCGACGACCCAGCGCGACCTGGCTGTCCTCGTCGAGGTGCTGATCGCGGAAGAACACCACCTTGCGCTCGCACAGCAGGGCGCGGACGAAGGCGATGTGCTCGTCGGCGACGGGCGGGCGCAGGTCGATGCCGTGCACGACCGTGCCGATGGTGAGACCGAGGTGTTCGAGCTCGAAGCCGAAGGCGACGGCCTGGTCGGCGAGCTCGTCGCTCACCGGCTGGTTGTCCATCCGGTCGTACTCGAGCGCCACGCCGAGCGGCACCCGGTTGAACGCCGGGAACAGCTTGTCGAGCGACGGCGACGCCTTCTCGTCGTCGAACGCCCGCCGGCGCTGCTCGAGCGCCACGAGGCGGTGCTCGTGGATCGCGGCCGCGGTCTCGATCGCGACCCGGTTGTACGGACGGTCATGATCGATCGACTGGTCGAGCTGCGTCATCGTTTCCCCCTGATCGCGCCATCGTCCCCGGAGGGCGTGCCGTCCACGATGTCACAGGTCGGGCCCCGCGTGACCCGCGGTTCGCCTACGGTCCCGATTCGTATGGACGAAGCGCTCTCCACGTTGGCCGACGACTACTGGCAATGGCGGCTCCGCACCTCGCCGACACTGGCACTGGTCCTCGGCGACCACCGCTACGACGAGCAGTTCGAGGATGCTTCCCTCGAAGCCGAAGATGTCCAGATCGCCGAGCTCCGGTCGTTCGAGACGGCGGCTGCAGCGATCGATCCGGCCGAGCTCGCCGACGACGATCGCATCACCCGCGATCTGCTCGTCTTCGAGACGTCGACCGCAGCCGATCGGCTCGCCGGCCGGTTCGCCCACATCGGCGCCAACCATGCCATCGGCCCGGCCGCCCTGCTGCCGACGCGCATCACCCAGTTCCCGCTGACCGAGGCCACCCACGCCGCGGCGATGGTGCCCAAGTACGAGGCCATGGCCCGCCACGTCCGCCAGCTCGCCGACCGGCTCCGGGAAGGGGCCGCCCAGGGTCGGACCTCGCATGCCCACACCGTGAACCGCACCATCGAGCAGGTCGAGCGCTACCTGGGAAGCCCGACGGCGGACGACCCGTACCTCCAGCTGCCCGCACCGTCGACGATGGACGAGGCCGCCACCGCCGACTGGAGGCAGCGCATCACGACCACCATCGAGACGCACGTCCGTCCCGCGTGGCAGGCGTATCTCGAGACGCTCCGCGCCGACGTCGCCCCCCACGCTCACCCGGACGACGCGCCGAGCATCTGCATGCTCCCCGGCGGGGACGACGTCTACCGGCGGGCGATCCGCCGGCACACCTCGGTCGACCTGTCGGCCGACGAGATCCAC
The DNA here is from genome assembly GCA_041618235.1 of Acidimicrobiales bacterium. Taxonomy (GTDB): domain Bacteria; phylum Actinomycetota; class Acidimicrobiia; order Acidimicrobiales; family Salinilacustritrichaceae; genus Salinilacustrithrix. Next base: position 15,047 of record JBFJNI010000038.1, on the reverse strand, counting down.
CGCATCGGCCTCGAGCAGATCGAGCGCTTGGCCGACGAGTACCGCGAGGTCGGCCAGCAGGTCCTGGGCACATCTGACCTCACCGAGATCTTCGACCGGCTACGCGACGACCCCCAGTTCCGCTTCGAACGCGGTGAGGACGTCGTGACCAAATCCGAGATCGCGATGGCCACGGCCAGCGCCGCGATGGGCGATTGGTTCGGTCGACTCCCCCGCGCCGGCTGCGAGGTGCGCGAGGTCGCCTCGGGGCCCGTCGCGTTCTACCAGGTGCCCGCCAGCGACGGCAGCCGACCGGGGACCTTCTACGTCAACACCGGCGACCCTTCCAGCTGGCAGACGTTCGACGTCGAGTCGATGGCGTTCCACGAGGGCATCCCGGGCCACCATCTACAGCTCGCCATCGCCGACGAGCTCGTCGGACTGCCCGAGTTCCGCAAGCGGGCGGGGGTGACGGCGTACATCGAGGGTTGGGGTCTGTATGCCGAACGCCTCGCCGACGAGATGGGCATCTACAGCAGTCCGCTCGACCGCCTCGGCATCCTCGGCGCCGACTCGATGCGCGCCGGACGTCTGGTCGTCGACACCGGCATGCACGCCATGGGGTGGAGCCGGTCCGAGGCCGTCGAGTTCCTCCACCAGAACGGTCCGTCGACGATCTCGAGCATCGAGGCCGAGGTCGACCGCTACCTCGGCATGCCCGGCCAGGCCCTCGCCTACATGGTCGGCCGGCTCGAGATCGTGAAGTACCGCCGGCAGGCGGAAGCCACGATGGGCGAGCGCTTCGACATCAAGGGTTTCCACGACGTCGTGCTCGGCTCGGGCATCGTGACGCTGCCGATGCTCGAGCGGCTCGTCGACTCGTGGGCGGCGAGCGCATGACCGCCGACCGCTTCTTCCCGTTCGACTGCGACCTCCGCTTCGCCGCGATCTGGGGCCTCGCCGGCGTGCGGCCCGGTCGCCACGGCGTCACCGTCTCCGACACCACCTTCCGCGCCACCTACGGGCTGCTGAAGCTCGAGACCCCGATCGACAACGTCGTCGGCGGCCACATCACCGAGGGCTACCGCTGGTGGACCGCCGTCGGACCCCGGCTGTCCTTCGTCGACGACGGCCTCACGTTCGGCACCAACACACGGCGCGGCGTGTGCGTCCACTTCCACGATCGGGTGCACCGGGTGATCGGCCCGCGCGACCACTCGGCGCTCACCGTGACGGTGGAGGACTGTCAGGGCCTGCTCGACGCCATCGGCGAGGACGACCCGCGCTGACCTGGCTCAGCTTTGGGTCGGCTCGAGCTCGGCGAGCACGCCGGCGGCGAGGCGTCGGAGCTCGGCGACCTGGTCGATGTCGAACTCGCGAGGGCGATGGTCGAGCACGCAGAAGGTGCCGACCCGGCTGCCGTCGCGCAGCTCGAGCGGCACACCGGCATACGCGCGGATGCGGGCCTCGCCGCTGACGGCCGGGTTGTCAGCGAACCGCGGATCGGTGAGCAGGTCGGGCACGAGGAAGATGTCGGGGCTGAGGATGGCGTGGGCGCAGACCGCCTGGTCACGAGGCGTCTCCTCGGCATCGAGGCCGGCCGTCGACTTGAACCACTGCCGGTCCTCGTCGATGAGCGACACGAGGGCGATGGGCACGTCGAGGGTCTCCCGGGCCTCCGCCGTGAACCGATCGAAGCGCTCCTCGGGTCCGGTGTCGAGCACGTCGAGCCCGTGCAGCGCAGCCAGCCGCTGCTCCTCGTCGGCGGGAAGGGGTGCAGCCATCCAGCGACACTGGCGTCGCAGCAGCGCAGCTCGCAGCTTGGTGCGGACGTGGGCGACCGTGGACGGCCAGACGATCCAGTCGATGACCGGTTCGTCGGGCGCCGGCAGCACCTGCGTCATGCCGAGCACCGCCGTGTCGGGACCACAGTGCGCCAGGACGTCATGCAGCCGATCCGGGTCGGCCGATTCGACGATCACCACGGTCCGCGGGCCGACGAGCTCGTCCCCTGGGTCGGCGAGCATGGCCTCGTCGAGCACGGCGAGGTGCTCGGCCTCGACCGCAGCCCGCACCGTCTCGCGCGCGACCGGATCGGGGATCGCGAGCATCGCATCGTCGGCCAGCGATCCGACGTCGTCGCCCAGGAGCGCCGAGCGAGCGGTGACGAGCGGCCACGTCGCACCAGCACGGCGGGGAAGGTCGATGACCACGCCCTCGGACGCGGCCGACACGGTCCCCTGGTGCCCGGCCTGCTCGGCGCGCGCCCTCGCCGCCGCCAGCAGTGCGTCGACCGCGTCGTCATCGCGAGAGGGGTCGTGGTGGGTCAGCACGAGGTGGCCCACGCCGGCCGCGACGCCGGCATCGACCACGTACTCCATCGTGCTGTGACCCCAGCCCGCCTTCTGCTCGTACTCGGCGGCCAGGTACTGGCAGTCGTGGATCACCACGTCGGCGCCGGCGAGGAACTCGACGTGTCGTGCATCGCCCACGCTCGACCGCGGGTCGCCTCCGCCGGCGAGCGCGGAATCGAACGGTTCGTGGTCGGCGGCATAGACGACGGTGTGTCCGTCGGCCTCGATGCGGAAGCCGAGCGTGAGCGCCGGGTGGTTGAGGTACTGGGTGCGGATACGCACGCCACCGAACTCGAACACACCCTCGACGAGGTCGTGGTACCCGACGTCGGCCGTCATGTCGTCGACGGTGACCGGGAAGTACGTGTACTGCATCTGTCCCGACAGCGTGTCGGCCAGCGACTGCCCCAACCCCCGCGGCCCGTACATCGCCCAGTCGCCGGGGACGAACAGCGGCGAGAAGAACGGCAGACCGTGGATGTGGTCCCAGTGGGTGTGCCCGATCAGCACCGCCTTGGCCGCACCCGCAGGAGGTGCACCATCACCGAGCAGCCACTGGCCGAGCTCCCGTGCGCCGGAACCGCAGTCGAGGACCAGCACCGTGCCGTCATCGGTGCGGACCTCGACGCACGAGGTGTTGCCGCCGTAGCGGACGGTGCCGGACCCAGGGACCGGTATCGATCCGCGGACGCCCCAGAACCGGATCTGCATGGTCGAAGGCTGTCAGGTATCGGCGCCGCCGTCGACCGTGCCCGTTCCTCCGGCGTGCTCAGCGGTCCGGGCGCGGCAGCGGCCCGCGACTCCGGAGCGCCTTGATCAACTCGTCGACCTGCGCCTCGTCCATGCCGAGGTGCGGCCCGATCCGGCGGATGAGCGGCGGCACCCGGATCTCGTGCACGATCGACATCAGCTGCGTCTCGGCTGCGCCGCCGCCGAGTTCGCGGTCGATCTCCATCAAGGTGTCGACCGTCGCCGAGGCCAGCTTCGGGCACAGCATCCGGTGCGCCGGCACGACCCACACCATCGCTGCCGAGCGCAGCACGACCCGACCGAGCACCTCGCAGCGCGCATCGTCGGCCGGCACGAGCCGGAGTGCCCACGCCAGGCCGCGGGCCAACTGCTCGTTGGTCGGCGTCAGCAGGAACGGGTCGGGGACGTCCCAGCCGTCGCGCTCGTCGTCGCGAGCGGTGACGTCGACGGTCGTGACCGCATCGAGCAGGTCGGTGGCGAACGCCGCCAGCTCGGGTCGCTCGGCGAGCAGCGCCTCGGCCTGCGTCCACCACTTCTTCGACGGCTTCCCACCACGCGGCGAACCGAGGAGCAGCAGCGCTCGACCGGTGGCCGCCGGATCGTCTGCGTCGTGCACCGCCTCGACCACGACCGGCGCCCACTGGTCGTGGTCGTCCACGAACGCGAGATCGACGAGATCGGCCGGCGAGGTCTCGGCCACCAGGCGCAGCAGCCACGGCAAGGCCTTGGCCCGGAAGAACTCCGAGCTGTGCAACCGATCGTCCTCGAGCCGCGCCCGCAGCGCCAGCAGTCCGTCGACCAGCTCCGCCGGCGGCGGTCCGTGCTGCAGGACCCGCTCGGCGAGGAGCAGTGCGGCCCGGACCTCGTAATACCAACAGCCAGGGTCGGCCGCGAGCGCGACGACCAGCGCTGCGTCCGCCGGGTCGGGGCGGGTCGGCCACGTCGCGTCGAGGTCCGTGTCCAACGGTCGCACCGTCTCGTCGTCGATCACCCGACGCATCCACGCCACCATCAGCTCGATCGGGCGGCCGGTCCGGCGGGCCACGTCCTCGAGCACCGAGCGCTTCACCATCCGGTCGTGCGGGAACGGGTAGTCGCCCAGCCCGGCTTCGACGGCGGCGCCGTGCGCGGCCGTGCACGCCAGCACCCGGGCCTCTTGTTCGACGGTGAGCGGCACGGTCGTGTTCCGGCGATCAGGGACGGAGCGACCGTCGCTGCAGCGCGAACACGCCGAGCCCGGCCGGGCCGGCCATGAACGTCAGCAGCAGCGCCAGCCGGGCCGACCGCTCCTCGCGCACCGCGGTCTGCCAGATCCACCGACCGACGAACAGATCGAAGGCGAGGAAGTGGGTCCACCCGACGAGGAAGCCGTCGGGCCTGGCCAGGCTCTCACGGAGCTTGGCGACGTCGCCGAAGTCGGGACGCTCGCCCGACGTCACGACCACCGCAGCGAGCTGTGCGGCGTAGGCGGCGGCCATGCCGGCGAGGAGCCCGTCGGATGCGCGCACCAGCCTGGCCGTGAGCCGGGACCGCGGCGCCACGATCATCGCGGCCCACACCGGGAGCACGCTCAGGTTCAGCGCCTGGAAGAGCGGCGCCTCGTTCGACTCGTCGACCACGGGATCCGGCATGGCCGCACCGTAGGCGGGTGCACCGTTCCCCGGGGCCGGTCACCCCGCCTCGCAGGAGAAGTTGCCCGGCGCCCCCGGGTACTTGGGGTTGCTGTCCCCTCCCAGCGACAGCGCCAGCTCGCCGCCGCCGACCGAACCGGTCGAGCGGGCGAGCTCGACGAGCAGGGCCTCGGTGGACGGCGACGGGCGCTTCTGGACCTTGCCGGCACCGTAGGCCCCGTTGCACACCAGGTAGAGGTTGAACACGCCCTTCCAGTCGACCAATCGGTCGCCCTGTTCCTTGCCCTGATTGCCCACGTCGGCCTGCGCCGCGTCCGGGCCGGTACCGCCGTAGGTGGTGTCCCGGCCGTTCACCGTCGCCTCGAGGCCGTCGGTGTCCTCGACGGGTGCGACCGCCGTCCACAACGCCGGGTCGTCGATGCGCTTCTTGATGTCGAGGAAGTCGGCACCGTCACCACCGAAGAGCAGATCGTGGTCGAGCCCGCCCCACAACGCGTCGGACCCGTCGCCACCGAAGACGACGTCGTTGTCGTCGCCACCGTTGGCCAGGTCGTCTCCGGCGCCGGCATGGATGGCGTCACGTCCGGTGCCGCCGAACAGGACGTCGTTGCCGCCGACCTCGGGCTGGGTGAGCGTGACGACCCGGACGAGGGTGCCGTTCGGGCGGACCAACTCGTTCAGGAAGTTGCCGGCGTCACTGAGCCGGGTGTCGACCGCGCCCAAGTCGGCGGCCGGCGTCGGCACATCGACACCCTGGTCGCCGATCAGTGCGTCTTCGCCCGGACCGCCGACGAGCACGTCGCCCTCGACCGGGATGCCGCCCACCACCTGCCCACCGCTCGAATCGGTGTCGTCGAACTGGCCGTACAGCTCGTCGTCGCCGCCCTGGCCCTCGAGACGGTCGCTGCCCGATGTGCCGCCGGCGGCGGCGTCGGCCATCGCGACCTGGCGCACGTCGTGCACGCCGGAGGCGCCGCCGGCGATGGTGCTGCCATCGCGTGTGATGCGGCCGTTGTCGCCCAGGAGCACGTCGGCATCGTCGCCGCCGTACAGGGTGTCGTCGTCATCGAGGAGGCCAGCCGCGCTGGTGTCGACCAGTCCGCTCGGCGCGGTCAGCAGCCGATCGGAGACCGTGCCGAACGACCGGGAGATGATCACGCCGTTCGTGGACGAGCCACCACCGATCAGATCGTCCTCGCCGTCGTTGCCGTTGAGGACGTCCTTGCCGGCGTTCCCCTCGAGCACGTCGTCGTCATCGCCACCATGCAGCTCATCCGGCCCGCCCTGTCCGAAGAGCAGGTCCCGTCCGAGGTCGCCGTGCAGCGTGTCCCCCGCACCAGCCGGCGTGCTGCCGGCCGTCTCCACATCGAAGAGGCGGATCGTCCGCAACGCCGTGCCGTCGGCCCGGAACTCACCCGAGATGGCGAGGAGTCGTGCGTTGTCGCCGGCCAGCACGTCGTCGCCGTCGTTTCCACGGAGGTCGTCGACGCCGTCAGGCACGCCGTCTCCCACGCGGGCATCGACGATCACACCGTCGGCCGCGGAGCTGCCGCCGATCAGGACGTCGTCGTCGTCGCCGCCGGTGATGGTGTCGTTGCCGGGTCCGCCCTCGAGTTCGTCGATGTCCTCGTCTCCGGCCAGCACGTCGTTCTTCGACTGGCCGTACAGGCGATCGTCGCCGATGTCACCGGTGAGGTGGTCATCGCCGGCGAACATCTCCGACACACCCGCGCCCGGGATCGGCACGTCGTGCAGCCGCACGAGCGGCTGGTCGCCCGGAGTCACCGGCGCGGTGATCGAGCCGTTGTCGCCGAGCAGGATGTCGTCGCCGGACCCACCGTCGATGTCATCGAACGTCACCGAGGCGTCGTAGGCACCGGCCGTCCACGATCCGCCGATCAGCTCGTCATCGCCGATTCCGCCCGTGATGACGTCGTCGCCCGCATTGCCTTCGACGGCGTCGTCGCCGTCGCCGGCCGTGATCGTGTCGTCGCCCGATTGGCCGATCAGGAGATCGCGCTCGCCGCCGCCCGTGATGATGTCGTTGCCGCTGGTCACAGTCGGCGGGGTCACCGTCACAGCCAGGTCGAACAGCACGATGCTCACCGTGGGACGGATCCGCGCCCACCGGGTGCGGCTCACCGGTGCGGTCGCGTCCGGGGGGTCGAGGCGGGCGTTGTCGCCGACCACGATGTCGACGCCGTCGATGCGGTCGATCCCTTCGTCGCCGTGCAACGTGTCGGAGCCATCGGGGAGGCCCGCACCCGATCGATCGAGCGTGACCGCGCCCCCGGTCGACGAGCCGCCGACGACGAGGTCGTCGTGGTCGTCGCCCTGGACGGTGTCGTCACCCGGGCCTCCTTCGATGACGTCGTCGTCGTGGCCGCCACGGACGAGGTCATCGCCCTCCTGGCCGAACGCCCAGTCGTCGCCGAAGCCGGCGAAGAGCTGATCGTCGAGGCCGGGCCCGGATTCCGGTGTCGCCAGCAGGGTGACCATGCGACCCGGGATCGCCGAGGTCGGGAAGACGCCGGCGACCATCGTGGCGTTGCCACCGGCCAGCACGTCGTCGCCGCCGTCGCCCAGCAGCTCGTCGCGTCCATCGGTCACGCCGGCGGTCTCCGAGCCACCGATGAGGCGGTCGTCGTCCGAACCGCCGCGCAGCACGTCGTCACCCTCGTTGCCCACGAGGAGATCGTCGCCACCGTCACCGGTGAGCAGGTCGTCGCCCGAATCGCCGTGCACGACGTCGTCGCCGGCACCGCCCCGCACGATGTCGGAGCCGGAGCCGCCGCGGACGATGGGATCGTCACCGGCACCGCCGTCGACCCAGTCGCCGCCGAACCCACCGTCGAGCGAGACGTCGGCGTCGTCGCCGCCGAGCAGGCAGTCGCCGTCGCCCTTGGCGCCCATGAGCCCCGCCAGCTCGACCGCACCGGTGTCGTCCGTGACACCGTTGCCGTCCAGGTCAGCGAGCCCGTTCTGGAACACGACATCGCCGAGCAGTCCGTTGTAGGGGTCGCCGGTCACGTCGAGCACGGAACCGCCGACCACCGCGAGGCCTTCGAGGCGACCCTCGTCGAGCGCGCTGACCGACAGGTCTCCGTTGAGGTCGATCCCGCCACGGACGACCGTGGAGGTCGCGAGGCACACGATGGCGCGCGCGCTGGTCTCCGTCGCGGAGACCGCTCCGCCGCCGTCACCTTCGAGTCGGTCGGCACCTGCTTCGCCGAGGAGCAGGTCGACGCCCGATCCGCCGCGCAACCAGTCGCCGCCGGCTCCGCCTCGGAGGAAGTCGTCGCCGGCATCGCCGAGCATGACGTCGGCCATGCCCGCGCCGTAGAGACGGTCGGCACCGGGGCCACCGCGGATCTCGTCCGCGCCCTCGTCGGCGGGCAGCACGTCGCTGCCGTCGCCGAGGAGGAGGTCGTCGCCACCACGGCCGCAGACGAGGTCGTCGCCGGCACCGCCCGAGAGGATGTCGTTGCCGCTGCCGCCGATGACGTGGTCTCGGGCCGGACCACCCGTGACGTTGTCGCGTTCGAGGCCGGCGGCACCGCCGCTCGCCTCGCACTCGTTGCGTGCCGCAGCCAGCGACGGGAGCACCAGGGTCGGGGTGCTGACGTTCACGCCCTGGAGCTTCCCCGTCGGGGTCACGCCGAAGACACTGGTCGTCTGCGTGCCGTTGAACAGTGCACCGCTGGCGTCGTAGGAACCGCCGACCACCGAGTCGGAGCCGTCGCCACCGGTGATGGTGTCGGAGCCGGGGCCGCCGATCACGAAGTCGCCGGAGTCGAGCAGCCCGCCGATGACGACCGGGTCGGTCGTCGGGAACAGCTGGCTGGCGAGCGCGCCGGGACCACCGTCGAGGACGTCGTCGTGTGAGCCACCGGTCAGCAGGTCGCCGCCGGGGCCACCGCTGATGCGGTCCTCGTCGTCGCCGCCGTCGATGACGTCCTGGCCACCCTGGCCGTCGATCAGGTCCCGACCAGGACCGCCGGAGACGTTGTCGTCGCCGCCGCCCGCGCTGATCGAGTCGTTGGCGAGACCGCCGCGGATGATGTCGGGGCCGTCGCCGGTGGTGATCTTGTCGTCGCCGGCGCCACCGTCGATCTCCGACGGCAGGGTGAACGGAACCGTGGTCACGATCGTCGCGCCCGACGCGTCGGTCGTCGGGATCTGGCCGGGGTAGAGGCGGACCACGTCCGCGTTCGTGTCGGCGTTCGCCTTGATCTTCCCGCCGGTGGGCACGACGAACGTCTGGACGAGGCTGAACGCGGAGACCTCGACGATGGTGCCGATCTCGGCCGGCGGATCCGCGGTGTCATATGCCGGGCCCAGCTGGCGGACGGTGTAGCTCTCCTTCGTGGTCAGGTCGTACGCCTTCCGCTGATGGGATCGCGTCCCCATCGTGAGCCACAGGTCGTTGCCGTCGGGGACCGCGAGCACGGGCGGGGTGGACTCGCAGTTGAACTCGAACAGGACGATGCGCGGGCTGCGGATGATGTCGAACGACTTGTCGACGTGGAACAGGAACAGGTCGATGTGGAAGTAGAACTGGAGGAAGAAGGTCAGCCCCGACGAGACGTTGAAGAGACAGTCCGGTCCCGCGTTCGCGCCGAAGAACTCGTCGGTGTAGATCTTGCCGTCACCGTTCGGGTCGAAGGCGTCGAGGGACAGGTCGAGGATCACCCCACCGCGGATGCCGGCGTCGGCGAAGCCGATGCTCACCGAAGCGCCCGCCTGGATGGTGAACGTCAGCTTGATCTCGGGGACGTCGACGCCCTTCTCGAGATCGTCGATGAAGAAGCCGTCGCTGAACACCTGACCACGGCTGAATCCGGTGAGGCTCCCGACGTCGCCCGGTTCTTCGAGCGCGTCGATCGCCTTCGTCAGACCGTGGGTGTCGAAGCCGAAGGCGAAGCGCCCGTCGATGCCGATGGTGCCGCCGATCGATGCCACGACCGGCACCGGGCCGATCATGAGCGGACCGAAGTTCCGCACCATGTTGACCGTGCCGCCGATGTGGCCGAGGTCGACGTAGAGCAGGGTCGTGTCACCGGAGCCGAGCAACAGGTCGTACACCTGCTGCGCGTCCTCGAGCACGGGGATCGAGATGGTGGGCAGCGCGAAGTACACCGACTTCGTCGTCTGCTTCTGGATGTTCTTGCCCGCGGTCGGGTCCTTGGGCGCCTTCACGCCGTTCTTCTTGCGCTTGATCTTCGAGACCGCTCCCTCGTCGCAGCGGTTCGACACACCGGTGCCCTTCGACTTCGCGGTGAACGCCTTGCCACCGGACTTCGTCGCGGCCACCGTCTTCGTGCACGAGTTCCGGCGCAGGGTCAGGGCGGGGAGCTTGAAGTTCGTGCCGCTTCCCGCGCCGAGGTCGACCAGTTCCGGGGTGTCGCCGGCGCCGGGCAACCGAGCGATGAGCTGCTGGAAGGCGACGAGGTTCAGGATCATCGCCAGCTTCTGGTTGGCGCGGGCGAGCAGGTAGAGGAGGGTGACGGGCGGTTCGCCCACCAGCCCTGCCAGTTGCGTCGCCACCGGGATCGGCGCGCTCAGCACGTCGGCCACGGGGTTCAGGGGGGCCAGGTACTTCTTGGCCTTGGCGTAGCCGATGTCGAGCAGCTCGTAGACCGTCTGCGCGTCGAGCTGCAGGCTGCCGAACACGAGCTCCTCGTACACGCCGTCGGCACCGCCGGTGGCGGCCCACGGCTGACGGATCGTCCCGACCACGTCGAAGAAGCCGATGTCGCTGGCGAAGGACTCGAAGTACACGTCGAGCCCGCCGGTGCCGGTGATCGAGGTGGTCGTGGGGACCTTCCGGTCGAACAGCGCCGGCAGGTAGATCCGACCCTCGGAGTCGGCCGGGCCGGGCCCACCGATCCCCGGTGTCACGGCGAAGGTCAGCGTGGCGTCGAGTCCGGTGGCGCCGACGTCGACGAGCACCGACGGCAGCGAGCCGACGAAGGCATCGATGCAGTTGCTGGTGGACGCCTTGCTCGCCGGGATGGTGCGGACGCCGTTCGCCTTCGACAGCGTGGCCCGATCCCATGCGTGGCAGTTGTCGGTGGAGTACTCGGGCAGCTGCGCCGTGATGGTCTCGGTGAGGACGCCGACCGTCGTGGCGGCACCGCTGGGGACGGCGACGATGAACGGGCCGGAGCCGCGACGGATGCCGATCGTGGTGGTGAGGTTCCAGTCGGTGGTCGTGTCGACGAGGAGGTTGGTGTCGAGGGCCACGCCGGCCAGGCCGGCCCGGAAGGGCGAGGTCTCCCCCGCCTTGTCGCCGCTGATGTCGATCGGAGCGGTGATCTCGTCGACGTCGGCAACGGTGTCGGTCGCCGAGCAGGCGCCGGTGCCGCACTTGATCGTGACGACCACGGCTGCGTCGACCACGTCGGGAACGTCGACGGCGGTGATGGCCGCGCTGAGCTGATCTCGGTAGGCCGTGGCGAGCGACGTCTCGGCGGCCGTCACGGCGGTGAGGGCGAGGCGGACCGCGCCGGCATAGGCATTGACCGCGGCCGGGATGTCGGCGCCGCCGTCGAGGTCGGTGCCGACGAGGGGCAGGCTCGTGTCCATGACGTCGCCGTCGAGCGTGTCAGTGAGCGTGCGGGTGAAGGCGGCGAGTCCGTCGCCCAGGAAGCGGTGGGCCAGCGGTTGGGCGTCGAGCGCAGCCCCGCTGCCACCCGACGACTGGTCGGCCCGCAGTGCGATCTGCACCGTGGTCAGCGGCGTGGTGCCGTTGACGAGCGGGACGATCAGGCATGCCGCGACCGCTGGGTCGGAGATCGCTCCGTTGCAGGTCTGGGCCCCACCGCGGCGGGTGCGGCTGTGGCGCAGCGACGACCGGAAGTCGGGCATCGGGATCCACGCCGGTGATGCCGCGTCGGGCGCGGTCGAGACGTCGAGCGCGATGCCGGCGGAGATGTCGGCCTCCGCACCGGTGGTGGCGATGGTGCCGCCGTACTCGGCGTTCTTCCCGGCCAGCGACTGGCTGACCTGGGCGGCGGCCGATCCGAGACCGGTCACGTGCGCCGTGACCTCGGTGTCGCGACCGATGGACGACGAGCCCTCGTTGAGGTCGACGGCGATCTGCAGCTCGATCGACGACCGGGTCAGGAGCGGAAGCGTCACCGTCGCCGGCAGCCCTTCGGCGTCGACGCCGTCGACGATGTTCAACATCCGTGTCCCCTCGGAGACGTGGAGGGGCCAGTACGCCGTGGGTGCCGTCTGCGACAGGCTCGTACCGAAGCGCAACTCGTCGCCGACCAGGCTGAGGTCGGCGAGGCTGCCCGCTCCGGCCACGTTCCGTACGGCCGCAGCGAAGCCCTGCAAGGTCGACACGTCAGAGGTCGCGGTGTCGGCGCCGGCCTCCTCCTGGAGTGCGCCGGCCACCGTGGCGAGCTTGTCCTGGGCGCCGCTGATCTGGTCGGGTCGCAGATCGACGAGCGGCAGCGTCTCGGTTGCCTCGAGCGCGGGGTCAGGGGTCGCGAAGACCGACAGGACGGCGGCGATGTCCTCGATGAGGATGTCGCGTAGCGCGGTGGGATCTCCCTCGATCACATAGGCGTGGCCGACGTCGATGCCGCCGGCGGCGAGCGGGCCCTCGGTGCAGGTCAGGGTGGTGTCGTCGACGACTTCGAACTCGGTGCAGGTCGTACCGGCCGCGCTGCCGACGGTCGTGTCGCGGGGAGCATCGAGATCGTGGAGCACTCGGGAGACGATCCGGTCGGCACCGGGAGCCGCGCCGGGGTCGATGCCGAAGGCGGTCTCGAAGTCGGCGATCGGATCGACCAGCGTGGCGCCGGCCGAGCCAGGACCTGCGGCACCGCGCTGCGCGGGAACGAGGTCGAGCAATCGGAGCTGGTCGTAGTCGCCGCCGGTCGTCACGGTGGGGAACACGCCGGGGCTCAGGTCGGCCCAGGTGGCGTCGATCGTGCCGGCGACCCCGAGCGGGCGCGGTGAGGTCGCGCCCGGGGCGTCCTGCACGTCGAGGCGGGCGGTGGCGGTGATACCGCGTGTCGCGGTCGTGGCCACCGGCGGTGCGCCGCCGTTCTGGTCGGGGTCCGCGCCGAGCAGGCTGAGGATCGACACGGCGTTGGTCGCGGTGCCGCCGGCGAGCGTGACCGTGCCGGTGGGCACGGTCACCCGAGCCGCTGCGCCCGAGGAGATGAGCGAGTAGTCGCTGACGTCGACGTCGACCTGGAGGAAGCCGATTCGGGCGACCAGGGGCGCATCCTGCGGCAGCGTCGTCGCGAGGGATCCGATCTGCCACAGCACGCCGTCGATCGCCGGCTTGAGATAGACGACGGGCTCGGGCGGAGCGTCCGCGCCGTCGACCGCAGGCGGCGCGGGCGGCACGAGGCCGATGCCGAAGGTGGCGGAGAGCTGACGGCCGGTTGCCGCCAGCTGCGCCTGTCCGGTCGCGGGGTCGGTGCGAACCGTGGTGCCGGCCGGGCCGGCGTCACCCGTGCGCGGGCACGCCCTGGGTGTCGTGGCGGGCTCGGCTTGGCACAGGCCGGCGAGGCCGGTGAGCGGAGCGAGACTTCCCGTGCCGCCGGTGGCGACGTCGATCGTCTTGTCGGCCACCGCAACCGACGTGGCGATCTCGAGCGACTCGTTCGACGGGTCGTAGCTGACGACGCCCCCGAGCCCGATCGAGTGCACGGTGCTTCCGAGCTCTTGGATGGATCGAACCAGCGACCGAGCGGTCCGGGTCTCGCCATCGCTCACGAAGTCGACGATCAGCTTCGGGAAGCCCCCGCCGCCGGTGACCATGACGTTGGCCGCCGGCGACGTGCCGACGGTGTCCGCGGCCGGGCCGAAGGTGACGCCCGCTTCCGGCGAGGACCACACCGGGGTGGTGCCGCCGTCGACCGTCATCCCGTCGGTGACCGCCTGGCAGTAGCGGACCTGACCCGGCCGCGGCGTACCGGTCGGCGGGACGGTGTCGGCTGCGCCGCACGTGATCGTGGCGACGGCCTGGGTCGAGAGCAGGTCCAGCAGGTCTTCGCCGGGCGAGAACACGTCGGTCAGCTGTGCCTCCAGCAGCGGGATCTGCGCGTCGACCGAGCTCTCGGCCGCAAGGATCGCCGCGGTGAACTGCGCGAAGCCGGCGACCGCCTGGGCGCGGGTCAGGGAGGTCAGCCGATCGAGTGCAGCGTCGCGGGACAGGACCGCCGGCGCATACGGATCGGTCGACAGCGGGGGACGGGTCCCCACCGACACCGTGCCGTGCGGCGCAGTGTCGATCAGTTCGGACCGGAGCGTGATGTCGACCTGCACGTCGTCGTCGTCGGGACCGTCGAGGAGCGCGAACAACTCCTCCGGGGTGCCGAACTGCAGATCCTCGGTGGTGAGCGCGCCGCGCCCGTTGGGGTCACGCAGGCGGATCGTCGACGTGGTGTCGATGGTGGCGCTGCCGGCGCCGGCGATCTCGACGAAACCGTCGACGATCGGGAACGACGGGATGGCGACCTGCTGGCCGGTGACCTGCGCGCCGCCGACGGGCCGGCTCCACGCGTGGGTCGTGAGGATCGACTCGCCGACGACCGAGAACTGCCGCAGCAGCAGCGCGGACGGATCGAAGCGGAGTCGGATGGTGCCTCGGAGGGTCGCCGCCAACTCGCCGGCGAGCTGCGCGGCACCGAACTCGAGCCGCTCGTCCTGGTAGCGCAGCGGCACCGGCACGACACCGGGGAGATCGAGATCGAGCAGCCACTCGGTCGAGCCGGCGGGAGCATCGGGGAGCGATGCCGTCGAGGTGAGGGTCAGCGCCGGGTCCGCAGAGATGATGGCGGGGAGCGTCGCCAGCGTCGGGGTGGCCGGAGCGGCGAGGACGGCGTCCGCGACCCGCTGGCCGAGGGCGGTGTCGAGTGCGAGCACGTCGCGCACCGCCACGTCGGTGAGCGGGAGGTCGGTGGCGAGCACCGGCTGGCTCGCCGCTGCGCCCAGTGCGGTGCTGAGCCGGCGGAGCCCGACGACGACCGCCGCCGCATCTTCCTCCGCGGTCGTCGCGACGTCGGCCTCCGCGGGCACGAGCGCGATCATCGAGCTGACCAGCGCCAGCGTGACCGGGATCGTCAGCCACCGGACCCAACGCGGGGTCCCGTCTCCGGGGGTCGACGGGTCAGGCTTCGAACCGAGCACAGGTGCCTCTCCGGATCAACGTGCCAGATGGGCTCCCCCCAGGCCGGTCGCGATGAACGCTGATCGGAACCTACGTACGACCGGGCCGTGCGTCGATCGCCGGAACCCACCCGTACCCTCCGGAACCGGGACACCGACGTCAAGGAACCCCGATGCACGCCAGGTCGTTGTGCGG
>JBFJNI010000037.1:0-29602 GCA_041618235.1 Acidimicrobiales bacterium | reverse complement strand
CCCCGCGGTACAGACCGCAGCGCAAGAGGCCGTCGCCCGGCATCTCCCGCCGGACGCATCCCCCGCCGCGGCGATCGCCGTGGTCGACGTCCACTCCGGACTCGTGACCGCACTGGTCGGCGGACGCGACTTCGACGAGTCGGCGGTGAACCTGGCCCTCGGCTCGCGTGGCGGTGGTGCCGGCCGACAGGCCGGGTCGAGCTTCAAGCCCTTCGTGCTGGCCACGGCGTTCGAGCAGGGATACGTGCCGGACCAGGAGATCGATGCTCCCGCCGAGTACCTGCCCACCACCGTCGACGATCCGAAGCCGGTGCGGAACTTCAACTTGCGCGGCCACGGCATGGTGGATCTCGTGGAGGCGACCATCCGGTCGGTCAACACCAGCTTCGTGAGCCTCACCGAGGTCGTCGGAGCCGATCAGGTCCGAGACACCGCCGCTGCCCTCGGCGTCTCCGATCTGCCCGATGCTCCCGGGCCGAGCATCGGGATCGGCGCCTACGAGACCTCCGCACTCGACATGGCCGCGGCCTATGCGGGCTTCGCCGACGACGGCAACCGGCTCGACCCCTCCCCCGTGCTCCTGGTCGTCGCCCCCGACGGCGAGGTCCTGCTCGACCTGCGCCCGCCGGCAAGCGGCGAACGTGAGCCGGCCATCTCGACCCAGTCCGCCCGACTCGTCACCAGCATCCTCGAACAGAACGTCGAGCGGGGCACCGCCACCCGCGCCCGCATCGGTCGTCCGGCCGCAGCCAAGACCGGCACGTCCGACGAGTACGCCAACGCGTGGCTCGTCGGGTACACGCCCCAGTTCTCGGCTGCGGTCTGGGTCGGCGATCCCGCCGGCAACATCCCGATGCGCGAGATCGGGGGCTTCCGCACCGTCACGGGCGGGTCGATCCCGGCGCTGATCTGGCACGACGTGATGCTGGCGGCCCACGACGGCCTCCCCGTCGAATCGTTCGCCCGGCCGGGACCGACACCACCTCCGGACAAGCTCCTCCCCGGCGCGACCACGACCACGACCACGACCACGGCGACCACCACCTCGTCGACCACGACCACGACCACATCCACGTCGACGACGACCCGACCACCGCGCACCACGACCACGACCCGCCCGACCACCACGACCCGCCCGACCACGACCACCACCACGGCTCCACCGACGACCACGACCTCGACGACCGCTCCACCCCCCTCGTCGACGACCACGACCTCGACCACGACCACGCCATCCGACTGACCGCGAGTCGTCCCGCGGCGATCCGGCCCGCCGGGTGCCGATTGGAGAACCCGACGACTGTCAGGCGGACGAAGCGGAGCCGACGGTCGCCACAAGCGACCTGTGGCCTCGGTCCGATCCCTCAGGCGGCTCGCTCGAGCTGCAGTCGATCGCCCCATTCTGCGCCCTGTTCCAGGGCGAGCGGATAGACGTCGACCGCCCGTTCCTGATCGAACAGACCAAGCGGCGTGCGGCCCGCCAGCTTCCCGATCCTCGCCGTCGGGCGGATCATCGTGACGCTGCTTCCCGGATGCCGGTTCCGCCATGCCTGGAGCTCCCGCGAGAGCAGAAGGCCGGCGGTGCGACCGACCGGACCGACCACCGGGCCGGCGAGCGGTGCGATGACGATGACGTGGTCGGCGTTGGCCGCCGCGTCGACGGATGTCGCCGACCACATGCCGCCGTCGATGTAGAGCTGTCCGCCGATCCGGTGCGGCGGGAACAGGCCGGGCACGGCCGACGATGCGCTGACCAGATCCGCGAGATCGACTTCGCCGCCGTCGAGGATGTGTCGACGCCGACTGCGCAGGTGGACGGCGGAGGCGGCGACCAGGTCGTGGCGTGCGCCGGCGAAGAGCTCCCGGGCCTGCTCGATCAGGACCGATCGGCGCGTCGGGACCGACGGCGCATCGAGCGCCGCCACGCGCCCGTACGGGATGCCCATGGCCAGGATCGATGCCGCCCAGGACCCGGCGGAGGTGCCGAGTGCGGGTGCGCCGGCGACGTCGATGCCCGCCCGGGCCAAGCCATGAGCGACCCCGACGCCGTACGCGATGCCGAAGACCCCACCGCCGCCGTAGACCATGGCCAAGGGGTGGCGTCGTTCGAGCAGGTCGGGCTCACCTTCGATCTCGACGTTGCCGTCTGCGCTGTGCTCTCGACCTGCCATCGAAACGTGCTCCTGTTCCCGGTTGGTTGCTCCTCCCGAGTGTCCGAGATGACAGGAATCCTCCCCAAGGGCCAGACGTCACATCGCGCATGGTCCTGCGGCAGGAATCGCCGACACCGGCGGACGCTCAGGCGAACGCATCCACGCCGGTGAGCTCGGCCGACAGGACCCAGAGGCGTGCGGCCTGATCAGGGTCGATCGCGTGGGCATCGACGCCCAGGAATCGGGCGAATGGGCTGTCAGGGTCGGTCGCCGAGGCGATGTCGCAGTCCTCGCAGTAGACGCCACCCTTGCCGGCGAGCTGGGGGGACGTGGCGGCCCAGACCGACGTGGCCGCACCCTGCTCGGGCGACTTGAACAGCTCGTTGACGTTGCCCTCGCCGTCCATCCAACCCATGGCGACCATCTCCTCGCGTGGGAGGTGACGCTGGAGCTCGGTCATGATCCCGCCGGGGTGGACCGCGAACGCTCGGACCCCCTGCTGGGCGCCGAGGGCGTCGAGCTGGACGGCGAACAGCGCATTGGCCGTCTTCGCCTGCCCGTACGCATCCCACTTCTCGTAGCCCGACTCGAAGTGGATGTCGTCCCACCGGATCGGCGATCGCTTGTGGCCGGTCGACGACAGCACCACGACGCGGGTGCCACCTCCAGCGGCGAGGAGTGGCCACAGCCGGTTGACCAGCGCGAAGTGGCCGAGGTGGTTGGTTGCGAACTGCGCCTCCCAGCCCGGCCCGATCCGCGTCTCGGGGCACGCCATGATCGCCGCGTTGTTGATCAGGATGTCGATGGGCCGGCCGGCGTCGTTCATCTGTGCAGCGAACGCCGCCACGCTGTCGAGGTCAGCGAGGTCGAGCTCGGCGACCGACACCGAACCCGGAAGGCCATCGAGCTCGGCCAGCACCTCGGCGGCATGTTCCGGCCGGCGGGCGGGAACGACGACATCTGCGCCGGCGCCGGCGAACGCCCGCGTCGTCTCGAGCCCGAGGCCCGAGTAGCCGCCGGTGACGACCACGAGCTTGCCGGTCAGGTCGAGGTCACCGAGCACGTCCGCAGGCGTCGACTCCCGTCCGAAGCCGGTACCGATGGGTGCCTGTGGCGTCGTCATGCGCCGACGGTATCGCCACTTCCCGGCACCGGGTCTGCTCGGAGGGGAACCCGGCGATCAGTCGCCGGCGAGGAATGCCCGGACCGCCGCCACGTAGTCGTCGAACCCCTCGCGGCGCACGTTGTGTCCGGCACCGGCGATCTGCGTCGTCGAGATGAGTGGGTTCAGCGCCTCGATCTCGTGGGCGACCTCTGGGGTGACCATTCCGCCGCGCTCGGGCTCACCGTGGAGGAGCAGGCCCGGGCACTGCACCTTCGACACCGCCGACTTCCACTCCGTCGGCACCAGCGCCTCCACCGCATCGGGGCCGACCTGACGCTTCGACGCGGCCCACGCCGGGAACTCGTCCTCATGCCAACCGGGGTTGGTGTTGCGGCCGCCGGCGACGATGTCGTCGTCCGACATGTCGGCCAGCGAGTCGAGGAACGCCTGGAACCCCTGCTGGAGCTGTGCGGAACCCTTGTCGGAGGGACCGGTCTCCCCCGCCCGCCACGGCGGGTCCTCGAGGATGATCCGTGACACCAGCTCCGGATGCGCCGCCGCGACATCGGCCACGGTGCGGGCACCGACGGAGTGCCCGAGCAGCGCCGGCCGGTCGAGCCCCAGCTCGACGACGACGTGGGCGAGATCCTCCGCCAGCTCGGCCGGCCCACCCGGTCCACGCCCCGATCGGCCGTGGTTGCGGGCGTCGAGCATCACGACGTCGTGGTCCGCCTCGAGCTGCTCGGCGACCCTCGTCCAGCACAGCCCGTCGTCGCTGAAGCCGTGCACGAGCACGACGGCCGGCTTGTCGCCCCGGCCGGTCCGATGGAAGTGGAGGGTCACGCCCTCGCGTTCGACGTCGTCTCGTGCCCAGGCGCTCATCGGCGAGACCGTATTGCATCGTCGGTCCGAGGAACGGCGGTCACCCCACGAGGACGAGGGTCACGAAGACCACGTACCCGACGAGCAACACGACGCCATCGCGCCGTACGAGGCGTCCGGATGCCAGGCTCAAGCCGAGGACGGCGAGCAACGCGACCAGCATGGCCAGCATCGGGCCGTGGAGCATGGCGGCACCCTTGATCCGCAGCGGGGTGACGATCGCCGCCGCGCCGAGCGTCATCGTCACGTTGTACGCGTAGCTGCCGACCACCGCGGCGACGACCGCATCGGCGATTCCACGGCGCGCCGCAGACCACGCGAGCACGACCAGCTCGAAAGCGGTGGCGAAGCCGACGAGAGTGAGCGCCAGCGTGGTCTGGTCCGCCTCGATGTCCGTGAACCGTCGCACCGACTCGACCAACAGCGACGCGCCGACGACGATCGCGCCCGTTCCGACCAGCACCCACGCCAACTCGGTTCCCACCCGGCTCGTCTCGTCACGATCCTCGTCGAGCTCGCCGGTCTCACCCAGCGACGGCGGCCGGCGCTCACGGATCCAGATCCACGCCACGTAGGCGACGTACGCCGCCACCAGCACGGCCCCTTCGGCGCGGCCCACCTCGCCATCCCAGGAGAATGCGACCGCGGCAACGGCCGGAGGCAGCGCGAGGAGGCCATAGCGCCGGGTCGAAGCCGAGAACGGCAGCGGCGCCACGATCGCACCAGTGGCCAGGGCGACCAGGCAGATGGCGACGTTTGCCCCGATCACGTCGCCGAACGCCACTGCGGGTACGTCGCGCACGCCGGCGGTCACCGCGGTGGCCAGCTCCTCCGGCTCCGCTCCCGCAAGGAGAACGGCGAGGGCGAACGCGCTCACGCCGAGTCGGGCCGACGCGGCGGCGAGGTGCTCGGCGAACTGCTCGGCTCCCCAGACGATCAGACCGACGCCGAGGAGCAACAAGACCAGGTCGATCACGCCACCAGCCTGGCCGACGTAGGCGCTCGCGCACGCGAAACGATCACCGGGAGTCGTGCGGCTTCAGACCGGCCCCGCAGTGGCCGAAGGACACGACTGCTCGAACTCCACACGTTCACCGATGCAGCCCTCGGCCGGAGCCGATCACGCCGTCAGGTCGCGCACGATCTCGGGTCGCTCGGTCCGGGACCCCATGCGACCCCGGAGCCAGGTGAGCAGGTGCTCCGGCGCGAGCGGCCGCGAGATGCCATAGCCCTGTGCGATGTCACAACCCATCTCTCCCAGAGCGCTGAGGATCTCCTCGGTCTCGACACCCTCGGCGACCACGGTGAGCCCGAGGTTGTGCGCGAGGTCGACGGTCGAACGCACGATGACCTCGTCGTCGTGCTCCAACAGCAGGTCAGTGACGAACCCGCGATCGATCTTCACCTCGCACACCGGCATGCGTCGCAGGTTGACCAACGACGAGTGCCCCGTGCCGAAGTCGTCCACCGAGATCCGCACACCGAGCTGGTCGAGGCGCTCGAGGATGCTCCACACTCGCGGGGCATCGCTCATCACGCTGTCCTCGGTGATCTCGAGGGTGAGCAACTCGGGCGGATAGAGGTTCCACGCCAGATGCTGGGCGATCTCCTCGGGAAGGTCCTCGTCCAAGAGGCTCTGCGGGCTGATGTTGACCGCGAGGCCGATCGGCCAGCCGTTGGCCAACCACCCGGCCGCCTCGGCGATGGCCTTGCTCAGGACGTGTCCGGTCAACTCCCCGATCAGCCCGGCTTGCTCGGCCATGGGTACGAAGACATCGGGGCCGACGGGGCCGTGACCCGGGCAGTTCCACCGCACCAGTGCTTCGACGCCGACGACCTCGCCGTCGGTCACGCCGATCTTGGGCTGGTAGTGGACGCTGAGGCGATCGCCCCGGATGGCGTCGCGGAGCTCACCGAGGAGCGCGAGCCGCATCGAGTCGGTCCCCTCGAGCTCGGGCACGAACGCCACACACCGGCTGTGCATCCGTTTCGCCTCGTACATCGCCAGGTCGGCTCGCCGGAGCAGCGACTCGTGATCGCGCCCGTGACCGGGAGCGACGACGAGCCCGATGCTGGCTGCGATGGCCACGGTCGCGTCGGTCAGGCGGAACGGCTCCTCCAGTGCGACGCTGATGGTCTCGGCAAGCAGGCTCGCCTCGTCGAGCTCGGTTCCCGGCGACAGGACGGCGAACTCGTCGCCACCGAGCCGGGCGAGCGTGTCCCCCGGCGCCAGGCAGCCCGCGATCCGCTCGGCCGCGACCACCAGGAGTTGGTCGCCCACGTGATGGCCCAGGGTGTCGTTGACCTCCTTGAAGCGGTCGAGGTCGAGCAGGAGCAACGCGAGGTCGTCCTGCTCTCGAACACACTGGCCGGCGTAGGCCTCGAAATACGCCCGGTTGGGCAGTCCAGTGAGCGCGTCGTGTGTCGCCTGGTGCTGGATCTCCAGGTGGAGCTGCCCCTTGGCCAACGCCACCGCGAGCTGCTGACTGATGGGCACCAGCCGATCGCAGTCGTCGTCGCTGAAGGCCCGCGACGCACCCACCCGGTGGGCGACGAGGAGGGTTGCAACCACGCAGCCGTCGTGCCTGATGGCGACGACGATGGCCTCATCGATTCCGCACGCCCGGAGGTGCTCAGCGATCGGGCCTTCGTCGCCGGGACGGATCGGGACAGGCCGCCCTGCCGGCACGGTGTCGTCCATGCGGCGGAGCGGCAGCTGCTCGACGATGCCCGATTCGCCGATGCCAGCCTGGGCCAGCTTGGCGCCATCGCGCCGCCAGATCACGAGCTCCACCGTGCTCGCGCGCAGGTGATCGGAGATCTCGACCACTGCGATCTCGACGATGTCCTCCAGGTGGGCCGAACGTCCCACCTGGCTCGAGAACTCGTGGATGTGCGCGAGGTCGCTGAACCGGTGCATGAGCGACCCGTGTGACCGCAGCACCAGCCAGATGACCGGAGCGGGCACCAGCCCGACGGCGATCATCCAGGGCTCCACCAGCAGCGGGACCGCCGCCGACGCGCCGAGGAGCGCGCCGGGGAGATAGAAGAGATAGGAGTGAGTGAACTCGCGCCGCACCCGCTCGTTGAAGTCGTGCTCGAAGAAGGCGATGGCCGACGCGATCAACACGCCCCCAGCGATCAGCGCGAACAACATGGCCACGACCAATGCCAGCCACATGCCCAGTGACGGGGTGGGATGGACCCCCAGCAGCAAGCGGAACACCAGGGTGGCGACGACGACCTCGACGGTGAAGCTGGTCAGGTTGGTCACGAACTTGAACAACGGCTGCTTCCGCCAGATCAGCAATCCCGCCGCTCCGCCGACCAGCCGCACGGCCACGAGCGTGACCGGCGAGAGGAGCACGAGGCCGAGCGCCAGCGGCACATCGGCTGGCGAGAAGCTCACGGCTTCGTTCCGGGACTCGATGTGGAAGACCAGTCGCTCGCTGGCGACGAACGCGAGCAGGATCGCAAGCGCGACCACGCTGCGCTGCGGGCCGTGGACGGCGACTTCGAGGCCGGGAACGCTGAGCAGGCCGGCGAAGGTGACGAGCGCGACCCCGGTCGCGAGATTCGTCGTCCGTCGCTCCGGGCTGAGCTCGAGTTCCTGTTCGGCCGACATCATCACTCCCAGCCGGAGCCCGTCCAGCTCGCCCTCATCGCCGGCGTCGAACCTGGCGCGTCTTCCGTCGTTCGTCTCCGCCGCACGTGCCCACTCCCTCGTCACCCTTGCCACGTAGAGCGTCTAACTAACCACGGAACGTGCTCAATAGGAACCTGTCGGCACCAGATGACTCGATCGTGCGGTGACAGGGTTGACACATTGACCATCTCGGATCCGGCCCACACCGGAAGAAGCCGCAGCCAGCGAACGTCCCCTTGCTCCGGGTGGATCGGCTCACCTCGACCTCGGTGCGGCAGCGAGCGGTTCCGCTGGCGGCGATCTGCGCAACCGTCCAGTCCCGGGCCGAGTGGCACACTGATGGGCGATGAACGGCAGACACCGGCACGTGACAGCACGCCGCACCGTGCTGACGGGACACCCTCGGGACCAGCGCCGTCCCGGGGGCACCGTGGCCGGTGAAACCGCAGGTCAGCCCTCGTAGCTCAGGGGATAGAGCAACGGTTTCCTAAACCGTGTGTCGCATGTTCGAATCATGCCGGGGGCGCAGCCATCCGTTCCGAGTTCGGTGCGAACGATCGGAGGAGTTGCCATGGAGCTGTCGGTTGCGGCGTCGGCCCGGGTCCTCGGCCGCTTCGCCGCCGGCCCAGGCAGCCACGTCGCCCAGGGCGCCATCCTGCGGGGCTCGCATGGCGGCGTCCGGCTCGGCGCCGGCTCGGCCGTCCTCGAGAACTGTGTGTTCGTCGACACGCCCACACACGCGTGCACCATCGGCGAGCGCACGGTGTTCGGCCATCGGGCCGTCGTCGTCGGCGCGACCATCGGCGACCTGTGCGAGATCGGCAACGGCGCCATCATCGGCGAGGGCGCGCAGCTCGGCGATCGCTGCTTCCTGGGCGAGGGCACCCTCGTCCCGGCCGGCACGGCCGTGCCCGACGACTCGGTGCTCGTCGGCCGACCCGCGCGGCGCATCCGAACCGCGAACTCCGGTGACATCGAGCGGCTGCTCATGCTCCGCGGGGGGAACCTCGAGGTCCCGGCCGCCGGCACCCACGACCATCCCCCCACCACCACGGCACACGGAGACCACACGATGGGACAGCTCTACGCCTACCGCGACAAGACGCCCGCCATCGGCACCGGCACGGTGCTGTTCGACTCGGCGGAGGTCACCGGCGACGTCATCATCGGCGACGACTGCATCATCGGCGCCGGCGTGAAGATCGTCGGCGACTCCCACGGACCGGTGCGCATCGGTGACCGCGTGCAGATCCTCGAGAACACCGTGCTGCACCTGCTGCCCGACAACGAGCTCGTCATCGGCGACGACGTGCACATCGGCCCCGCCGCCATGATCCACGGGTGCCACATCGGTGCCGGCTCGGTCATCGACGCCGCGGCCATCATCTGCGACGGCGTCGTCCTGGGCCACGAGTGCCACGTCACCACCGGCTCGCTCGTGCCGCAGCGCGCCGAGCATCCCGCCCGGACGCGCCTCGAGGGCTTCCCGGCGAAGCCGACCACGCTAGACGCCGCACCCAGCGCCCCTGGCTGGGCCATCGACCCCGACGATCTGCCTCGCCGCGTCCTTCCCTGAGCCAGAGAGCTCAGTCGGCCTCGGCCGCCGCCTTGATGCCGTCGACGACCTTCTGCATGTTGGCGTTGTGCTCGCCGAGGCGCCGGCGGAGGATCTTGGCCTCCTTGTCGGGCATGCCGTCGATGGCCATGGTGATGCCCGACGGGCCCGGTCCCAGCGTGACGAGGAAGCGCAGGCGGGTGGCGCCGGCGATGGACTCGAGGTCGAAGCGCCACCGGGCGCCGGGGTTGTCGGGATCCGATGTGCTCCAGCCGAAGCGACGGCGCTCCTCGTAGGCGTCGACGAAGCACGGCACCTCCCACTCGCCGATGGCCGGGTGGACGTTGCGTCCGGTGAACGTGGCTCCCAGTGCGGGTTCGGCGTCGTCGTCCCACGACGCGCCCAGGAACTCGCCCGAGAAGCGGGCGGGGAAGTCGATGTCGACCACGTGGGGCCACACGGCCGCGACGGGAGCGTCGACGTCGACCTCGACCACCGTGCCGGGTCCGTCGGCGAGCGTGACCGGGTCGCCGGGACCGCGCTCGTAGGTCAGGGCGAAGCCGTCGACGTAGGTGATCTCGCGGGCCGGGTGGCGAACGGCCGGGGAGAAGTCGGTGCCCTTCGTCCACGCCACCGGGAACATGGCGATCTCGGTCGTGTGGTCGGGGATGCCGAGCAGCTCTTTGATCGCCTCGTCGTCGGCCAGACCGGCGGTGGTCCACGTGGTGCCGAGGCCACGGGCGCGCAGCGCGACGCAGAAGCTCCACCCCGCCTGGATGACCGAGTCGAACAGCCCCGGACGGCCGCTGCCGTCGTGGCGGCCGATGATGGTCGGGATCACGATGACCGGCACGTCCTGCAGGTGCTCGGCCAAGTGGGCGGCCGAGCGCATCACCTTCTCCTGCGGGTGACCGGTGCCGGCCAGCCGATCGCGCGCGCCGATCATGAAGTCGCCGGCGCTGGCGCGGTAGAGGTCGGCGAGTCGCTGCTTGAGCTCTGGGTCGCGCACCACGATCCAGCGTCGGCTGCCCTGGTTGCCGCCGGTCGGCGCCTGCTCGGCGATGTCGATGCACTCGTACACGAGGTCGAGGTCGACCGGGCGTTCGAGGTCCAGCCGCAGCCGGACGGCTCGTGTCGTGGTGAGCGCCTCGTCGACGCTGGCGGTCTCGATGGGCATGGCCCCTCCCCCGGGTGTGGTCGAGCCGAACCCTAGGTGGCGGTCACGGCCGCAGGTGCAGGACCAGCGACCGGAGGAAGGTGGTGTCGACCGACGGCCGGAGGTCGCCGAAGGCCAGCTCGTGCTCCACCAGCGCGGCGCCCGCGAGCCCGTCGGCGAACTCGCGCACGTAGTCGATCGAGCCGCAGGCATCGAACAGTTCGACGACGCGGGCGACGCGCTCCGCGTCCGGCGGCATCGGCCGGTCGTGCTGCGGAGGCCCGACGAGAGCCACCACCTCGTCGCTCACCGACGACGATGCGGTGGCCAGCAGGTGGGCGAGCAGCAACGTGGGCTTGCCCTCGAGGAGATCGCTGCCGAAGTCTTCGGCGACGTCGTCGGCGGAGCCCGACACCGTGGTGACGTCGTCGAGGTCGTCGACGATCTGGAACAGGGCGCCCACGAAGAAGCCGTAGCGGGATACGGCTTCGAGATCCGCGTCGCCGCGCGAGCCGATGAGCGCGCCGATGCGGCACGGCTGGATGGCCGAGTACCAGCAGGTCTTGTCGAGCGCCACGGTGAGGTACGAGTCGATGTCGAGGCTCGAGAGGTCGTCGCGCCAGGTGAGCTCGGCGGCCTGCCCGTCGATGGTCTGGCGGGTGAGGTGGTTGAACTCCTCGATGAGCTCGAGCGCCAGCTCGGCACCGAGCTGCTCGGCATTGGCCAGCAGCGGACCGAGCGCCGACCACGCCAGCGCGTCGCCGGCGATGAGCGCGCGGGGCACGCCGTGCTCGACGTGCAGGGCCAGCCCGCCTCGACGGACCTTGGCGTCGTCGCAGATGTCGTCGTGCACCAGGAAGGCGTTGTGGAGCATCTCGAGGGCGACCGCTGATCCCAGCGCGTCGCCGCTGTCGCCGCCGAAGGCGCGGCAGGTCGAAAGACACAGCGCCGGTCGCAGGCCCTTGCCGCCTCGGCGCGGGTACTCGCCGAGCAGCGCGTCCAGCGCCGCGTCGTCGGAGCGCACCCACTCGAGCAGCGCGGCCTGTGTTCGCCGACCGTCGGCCTCGAGCACCTGGTCGACCAGCGCGGCATCGAATCGGTGCGCAGTGGCGGTCATCGCGGACCGATGACCTCGATCTCGACGACCGCCCAGGCATCGCCGACCGTGGCGTGCACCGTGCCGCGGTAGGTGCCCGGCGGCGTCTGCTCGGGCACGTGGACCACGATGTCGACCTCGGCGTGCTGGTGCGGGCCGATGCGGTCCAGCGACTTCGGCTCGAAGCGGATGCTCCGGCCGCGGATCACCTCCGTTGCGCCTGCGAGGCCCGTGGTGGTGAAGTCGACCGTTCCGGTGGCGTGCGGCAGGCGGTTGTGCAGGTGGAACTGCACCCGGGTGCGGCCACCGGGAGCGACCGCCGGCGCCTTCAGCACGAGCGCACCGACGGGCGCCTCGTCGCTCCGGCCGCTGCCGGCGACGCTGGTGAGCTCGCCGGCCAGGTCCACGGCGACCTCGCCGGCGAACGACAGCAGATCGGTCATCACGCCGACCAGCTCGCCGAGCGGTCGCCGACCACCGGTCCTCGACGACGACGACGCGGACGATTCGCCGTGCCTCCGGTGGTCGTGCGAGCCCGTGACCGGGCGTCCACCGTCGCGGTTTGCGGGTCGGTCGACATCGCCACCGAACGTGCGTCGAGCGGTGCGCGGCGAGACCCGCTCGAGGCTGCCCCGCATCCCTTCGAGCACGGTCTCGAGCGCGCGGTAGCCGTGCTCGACGCCGTCGCGGACCCCGCTGACCAGCGGCTCGTGCGGGCGTGGTCGTGGCTCGGCCATGGGGGGCTCCGTTTCGTCGGTGCTCGGCGTCGGCTGCTCGGGGTTCATGGGTGCTGGTCTCCGATGATGTCGACGACCGCGGCGGGCCAACCCGCGGCGAGGTGGACGCCGTTGGCCGCCCTCAGGCCAGAGATCACCGCGGCCTCCACGCAGCCGGCGTTGATGACGTTGTCGGTCCAGTCGCCGGCGGCGAACAGGTTCGACACGCCGGTGTCGGCCGGGTCGATGCGATGGAAGCTGGAGCCGGGCAGCGACAGCACGTAGCGCTCACTGGGCTCGACGTTGGCGCGCAGGTACTGGTGGTCGAGCCGGTCGGAACCCTGGGCGGTTGCCGGAGCGACCAGCAGATCCCAGTCGAGTGCGGTCGAGAACGGCTGGGTGGCGTCGGGCCACAGCGCGCCGATGTCGCGTTCGAGGAAACGACGGCCCTGCGCCACGACCAAGGCCTTCTGTTCCGCGAGCCACGGCAACGACGCCGGCCCGCGCTGCGGTGGGGGGCTGTCCCACAGCGCGCTGCAGAAGTACGCGACCGTGGCTGCTCCCGCCACAGCCTCCTGTCCGTGGAGCTGGGACATGTCGGCCCAGGTGTCGTACGGCTCGACGTAGCCGCCCACGACCACGCCGTCGGGCCACGGTCCGAGCTCGCGGGCCGGCGTGGTGAGCCACAGCTGCATCGCCTGCGTCGGCACCGTGCGGACGGTCTGGCACGCCAGGTCCCACGCGGGGAGCGTCAGCAGGTCGGGCGCACACTGCGGCACGGTCGAGATGGGAAGGGCGTAGACGACGAAGTCGAAGTCGGTGCCGAGCTGGAGCGTCTTGGTCGACGTCTTCACCGCGTCACGCCCGACGTACCACGACTCGTAGACCGAGCCTCCCGCGGCCGTGAGCTCGTCGGCCGGAAGCGTCACCTGGCCACCGGCCAGCACCTTGGTGGGGTCAGCCGGCCACGTGGCCGCACCCGAGGCGGGGTTCACGCCGGAGCCACCGAGGTAGTCGCGCGGGGTGACCGTTGGCAGCACCACGGCTTGTTGGTCGACGACGATCTCGGTGACGTTGCCGCCCGAGACCTTGACCTCCTCGACGCGGTGGAAGAACTCGACGTCGACGCCACGCTTCACCAACAGCTCGTAGATCGGGGCGAAGATCACGTCGCCCATGCCCGAGTTCATCTTGAACATCAGCGAGCCGCGGTAGGTGAAGAACATCCGGAACACGCCACGCAACGCGGTGCCGGCGCCGCACCGGGGTCGGTTGGGATCGCCGCCCTCGAACGCGAACGCCAGGTCGTAGACGATGGATCGCACCAGCGCGCAGTCGACGGAGTCGGCCCCGGCGCCGTGCCGGCGGAGCCAGTCGCGGAAGTCCTCGTGGTCGATGCGCTGGAGATCGTCGTCGACGATGACCTCGTCGTCGACCATGCCCCGAGCGACCGCGACGAAGATGTCGATGAGGTACCAGGCTCGGCGGATCTCGGTGTGGGTGCGGACCAGGTGGTCGAACTGGATCCGGAGCAGTTCGAGTGCGTGGTCGCCGAGCGCCAGCACCACGCTCAAGGCCTGTCGGACGAGCGGCGACGCCGCGGCCTCGTCGGCGACGAGCTCGGCGGCCTCGGCGGCGAGCGAGAGCGCAGCACCGGCGTCGGACCCGACGAGTTGGAGGAACGTCTCGGCCAACCCGGCCACGTCGCCCAGCACGTCGACCGTGGACAGCTGCGCAGGGCCGGTGTTCGTCGCCGCGGCGTCGGCGAGCGAGGGCAGCGAACGGGCGAAGGTGGCCGCCAGGTGCAGCGACCGAGCGAAGTAGTACGGGATCGACCACTCGGACGGGTGGCTGGCGTGCGCGGGACGATCGAGCCAGGGTCGGTCGTCGCTCGGTTCGAAGAAGTCGGCGAGCCACGGCTCCCAGCAGCAGCCGTCGTGATCGGTCAGACCGATGACGTCGGTGGGGACGAAGCTGGTCTCGACGTCGGCGAACACCACGGGCCAACGCTCGCTGCCGGGTCCGCCCGCTGCGGCGATGGCGTCGAGCTCTCGATGGCACTCGTCGAGCAGGCGGAACGCGTTCTCGTAGAAGCCGAACCAGATGTGCAGGCCGTGTTCCTCGATGCGGTCGTCCTGACCTCGTCCGCTGGCGCCCTTGCCGCCGAGGCGCCAACCCATCTGGTAGAGGGTGATGGCGTCGTAGTGCTGCTGCCAGCCCGGCTGTGACAGCTGCAGCGCAGCGGTGACGCCGCCGACCCCTCCCCCCAGCACCGCCACCTTCGGGTTCACGGCCGGCGCCAGCGCTCTTCACCGAGCAGCGTGTCGAAGCCGAACTCGGCCCGGAAGGCTCGTTCGACCGGGAGCGGCGTCGCCCCAGCCACGCCGAGGTCGCCAGCGATCGGGTGGCTGGCCCAGTCGGCGATCTCCATCGTGAGCTCGGTGGCGTCGTAGGCGTGGTAGCTGGCGCCGGCGAGGTGGAGCTGCAACGGAGCCTCGATGATCGACTGGTAACAGGCCTTGGTGGGGCAGGCGACGTCGCGGAACTGCTTGAGGAACACCAGCCGCGGGTCGGCGACCAGCGACGCGACCAGCGCCGGCTTGTCGGCCACCAGACCGCCGGCACCCATGGTGCTGAGCACCTGCTTCACCGGCCACGGCGCGGCGGGCTTCTTCGCTGGGCTCTGCCCCGGGTGGGTGATCTGGAGATCGGCGGCCGGCGGGCTCCCCGACGCCACGGTGGCGGAGATGCTGAACGAGCCGGGGAACAGCTCGTCGACCTCACCGAGGAGCGAGGACACCGGACCGAGCGACGGGAGTGCACCGGTTCCGCTTGCCGATCTCTGGACGGCGACCATCGGGCGCGACGTGGCCACCGACTGCGGATCGAACGGGTCGATGGCGAGGGCCTCGACCTCGGCTCGGCCGCCGGGGGCCAGGTCGAGCGGTGGACCGCCGGCGAACGATCCGGTCTGCTTCGGATAGCCGTAGACCTCGCGGCCCGTGGCCATGGTCTGGGCCGAGTCGGTGAACACGTAGGGCAGGAACCAGCACAGGCGATCGCCGGCGTGCACGTCGGCGAGCAGGCACCACACCGACACCTCGAGCTCGGTCATGAAGCCCCGCTGACGGTCGACCGGGTCGCCCGATGCCAGCTCGCCGATCTGCGTGAACGCCACGATGACGTGGTCGTGGACCGCTTGGAAGGACACCGCGCCCGCGGTGGGTTCGACCAGGTCGTTCTGGACCAGCGCGTCGATCGCGGACCGATCGGCCTTCACCACGAACCCGTCGAGCGCCACCTTGCGGGCGGTGTAGGGCGGGCGGTACACCAGACCGCCGCCACGCTCGACGTAGTCGGGCAGATGGTGCGGGACCAGCGGCACGTCAGGCTCCTTCGAGCTCGGCCAGCAGTGCCTCGGCCCGCGCCAGCAACGGCACCGCTCCCTGCTTGCGGGCGAGCGCGACGGCCGAGTTCGCCGCGGCGAGCGCGTCGGCGACGTCTCCGCGTTCGCGTTTGATCCGCGCCCGCAAGCCGAGCAGCTCGGCGTCCCAGAAGTGCTCGCCGCTGCGCTCGGTGGACGCCAGCAGCTCGTCGGTGAGGGACGCCGCACCCGCGATGTCGCCGAGCTGGAAGCGCACCTGGGCCAGGCGGCCGGCGAAGTACGGCGTCATGAGCACGGGATGCACCTGGTTGCCGGCAGCGTCGCGACCCACCGACCGCCAGGCATCGACCATGGCCTCGAGCATCGGGTGGCCGACGTCGATCTGGCCGAGCGAGCACTGCGCGATGGCCTGGTGGAGCATCCCCGCCGCGAGCCACTGCTGGTAGCCACGAGCGCCGGCGACCTCGATGGCCCGCTGGGCATGGTCGAGGGCGACGTCGGGTCGGTCGTCGAGCTCGGCGCGGAATGCGAGGTTGCTGTGGACCCATGACATGGAGAACGCGGCGCGCCGTTCGTCGACCGACGCCTGCGCGTCGGCCAGCGACGAGCGAGCAACGGCCCGGCTCTCGGCCACGTCGCCTCGGAACCACTCGGCCATGGCCAGGGCCGAACCGCACACGATGGCGGTGTCCTGGGGATAGTCGGCCAGGTGGGCGAAGCCGAGGTGCTTCGTGGCGAGGCGCAGCTCGTCGCAGGCGATGTCGAAGTCACCGGTGGCGAAGCGCTGATAGCCCAGGACCGCGCCCACCTCCCACCGCAGGACGTCGTCGTCCGGGTTGTCGGCGGCCAACACGCGGCATTGCTGGGCGAGATCCTCGGCCGCGCCGAGCTCGCCCAGCACGTACCAGTAGGTCCAGGTCCCCCACAGCGCCGGGTACGCCTGCGGCACCGGCCCGAGGCGCTCGCCCAGCTCCGAGGCACGCTCGTACGCGGCGCGAGCGTCGGGATGGGTGTAGCCCTGGGTGGTCGACACCATGGCGCCGACCCCGAACCGCAGCGCCAGCTCGAGCCCGTCGCGCATCGGCCCGGCTTCGATGTGCTGGCACGAGAGCAAGCCCGTCTCGAAGCGGTCGAGCGCCTCGGAGTAACCACCGACGCCCGCGGCGCGCCGACCGGCCTCGAGGGCGGCCGCCGCCGCTTCGACGTGGTTGCCTGCGCCGGCGTGGTGACGCCACAGCTCCTCGGCTCCGAGACCGAACGACGGGTCGGCGACGATGGCGGTGGCGGCCTCGCGGTGCAACGACTGCCGGCGCTCGTCGGCCAGCGCTTCGTAGACGACCTGCTGGGTGAGCGGTTGGCGGACCCGGACCGTGGGTCCCACGCCCGTGGGGCGCACGACGACCAAGCGGGCACGCTCGAGGACATCGACGCTGCGTTCGACCTCGGCCGGAGCGTCGTCGAGCGCGACCAGCAGCGACTGCGGCGTCTCGTCGCCGAGCACCACGATGCGCTCCAACAGCGTCCGGCTGCGCTCGTCGAGCTCGTCGAGGCGGGCACTGATCGAGGCGTTGAGCTGGAGTGACAGGGCCTCGCCCACCGAGCCGTCGGCTGCGATGCGGGCGAGCTCCTCGAGGTGCAGCGGCATGCCGTCGCCCCGTTGCACCACTCGTTCGGTGTCGTCGCGGGAGATGCCCGGTGCGAGCGACCGGACCAGCTCGAGCGCCGCGGCGCGATCGATGCCACCGAGGCGGATGGTCTGGTGCGCGACCGGACCGGCGGCCTCGGTGCGGCTCGAGGTCAGGACGAGCAGGGGTGTCCGAGCGGCGGCGAGCACGTGGTCGACGAGCGCCAGCGTCGTGGGATCGGCATCGTCGATGTCGTCGATGGTCACCAGCATGGGGGAGTCGCCGGCCAACCGGTCCACGAGCCACGCCACCGCCTCGAACACGGCCTGACGGAGCTCGTCGGGTGAGAGGTCGATGCCATCGTCGAGGTCGAGGAGACGCCCGAGCACCAGGGCATGGCGATCGATGTCGGGGTCGTCGCCGGCGATCTCGACCAGGCGGGCGCGCACGTCACTGATCGCGATGCCGGTCGTGCCGGTCGCGTCGGTGAAGAAGCGACGGAGGGCCACGACGACCGGGTGCCAGGCGGTCGTGCGATGGATGCGCGAGCACAACAGCGTGACCTCGGGGACGCTGTCGCCCTGCACCGTGGCGGTGACGTGTTCGAGCAGCCGCGACTTGCCGACGCCGGCGTCGCCGCTGATGGCGACCACGCGGTGCGACCTGCCGTCGCGGACCAGGCTCCATTCGTCCTGGAGCAGACGGAGCTCGTGGTCGCGCCCGACGAGTTGCGGCGCCGTCTGGCGGGCTTCGCTCCGGCTCTCCGCTGCGGTGGGAGCCGTCGCCCGGAACAGCTCGACGGGGGTCGGGAAGTTGCGCAGCGTCGCCGGGCCCAGGGGTTCGACCTCGAACCAACCGGCGACCAGCTCGTGCGTCGATCCGGACATCAGCACGGTCATGGGGTCGGCCAGGCCTTGGATGCGGCTGGCGACGTTGGCGGCGTCGCCGAAGACGTCGTCGGGCGCACCCGGCACGTTGCCCACCGGGCCGACGATGACCATGCCGGTGTCCATGCCCACGGAGATCTCGACCTCCTCGCCGTAGGTCTCGCGCCAGCCGTCCCGGGCGGCCGCGACGCTGTCGATCATCGCGAGGCCGGCGAGCACCGCGCGACGGGCGTCGTCCTCGTGGGCCCGCGGATGACCGAAGTAGGCGAGGAACCCGTCGCCGAGGTACTTGGCGATGCGCCCGTCGAACCGGGCCACGGCATCGACGGCGACGGCGAAGACCTCGACCAGGAGATGTCGCGTGCGCTCGGCGCCGAGCCGGGACGTGATGCCGGTGGAGTTGGTGACGTCGACGAAGAGCACGGTGAGCTGCTTGAGCCCCGGCGTCACGCGGGAGGCGGTCGAGCGCCGACGGGCTTCGCCGATGATCTCGGGAGCGCCGGGCACGGTGGGGTCGAGGGCCAGCGCCTCGACTGCGAGATCGAGCGCGGCCGACCAATGTCCGTTCTCGAGGCTCTCTCGCGCCCGTGCGAGGAGGGCCTGCGCTCCGTCAGCCCCGACCATGAGCGCCGACACTAGGCGGGTGCCGAGGTGGCTGCTCGCCAGTTCTGCGGTGAATCGGGCATTTGTCCACGGCGTTGCCACAACCTGTGCCAGATGGCTTCCGACCGGATGAGTTCACGGTCGGCTGGGTATCGACGCCCACATGGCTTCACGCGGGCGCATGCAACGAACCCTCCAGGCGATCCTCGGTGTCCCGGTCACCTCGGGCAACTCGATCGAGATCCTCCAGAACGGCGATGAGATCTTCCCGGCGATGCTCCACGCCATCGCGGAGGCGGAACGCAGCATCGATCTGCTGACGTTCATCTACTGGAACGGCGAGATCGGGAAGGTCTTCGCCAACCAGCTCAGCGAGCGGGCCCGGGCCGGTGTCCGGGTCCGGGTGTTGCTCGACGCCGCCGGAGCGTGGGACCTCGACGAGTCGTTGGTCGAGCGCATGTGCGACGCCGGCTGCGACGTGAGGTTCTTCCGCCCCATCAAGGCAGCCGAGGCGCTGACCGCCAACAACCGCACGCACCGCAAGGTGCTCATCTGCGACGAGGTCG
This sequence comes from Acidimicrobiales bacterium, assembly GCA_041618235.1. GTDB lineage: Bacteria > Actinomycetota > Acidimicrobiia > Acidimicrobiales > Salinilacustritrichaceae > Salinilacustrithrix. The sequence goes on along the minus strand of JBFJNI010000037.1, from coordinate 10,227 downwards.
TCAGCTTCACCGGCGGTGTCGGGATCGCCGACGAGTGGTGTGGCGATGCACGCGACGAACAGGAGTGGCGCGACACCCACTTCCGCATCGTGGGCCCGGCCACGGACGGCCTCCGCGCTGCGTTCCTCGACAACTGGGCCGAGACCGGCCCCGACCTGGTCGACCCCTCGTTCGACCACTTCCCGGCACAGCCCCGACCCGGCGACATCGACATCCAGGTCGTCAAGGGCATGGCCGAGGCCGGCAACAGCGACATCTGGAACCTGTTCCGCGTCCTCATCGAGATGGCCGAGACCCGCCTCCGGATCAGCACGGCGTACTTCACGCCCGACGACGAGATCCTGCGCCTCCTGTGCGAGGCCGCGGACCGCGGGGTCGAGGTGCAGGTGATGGTGCCGGGCCCCCATGCCGACAAGCGCGTGGTGCAGGTCGCCTCCGAGGGCGACTACGCGCCCCTGCTCGAGGCCGGCGTCGAGGTCCACTGCTTCCAGCCGGCGATGCTGCACGCGAAGGTGCTGACCATCGACGGCGTCGCTGCGGTGGTCGGCTCGGCGAACTTCAACCAGCGCTCGACCGAGTTCGACGACGAGGTGGTGATGGTGGTCTTCGACGAGGGCATCACCGCCGCGCTCGACGAGCAGTACGACGCCGATCTCCCGCGCTGCGAACCGCTCGACCTCGAACGCTGGAACGACCGCAGCCTGCTGCAACGAATGCAGGAGAAGGCCGTCAGCGTCGTCGACGGCCTCCTCTGAGTTCAGGCTGACGGCAGCAGCACCCGCCACGCCTCGCGGCGCAGGCGGAGGTCGACCGTGGACCCCAGGGTCATCAGCTCGCCGGCGACGTCGGCGGCGAGCTGATCGCCGCCGGGTCGCGAGACGACCACCGACGACACGCTCTGGCGATGCACCGCTGGGTGGTCCTCGATCGCCCCTCGCCAGACGTCGCGCACCAGGGCGAGACGGTCACGGACGTCGGCGGGGCCGATGACGACCAGGTCGATGGCATCGGTTCGGTCCGGAACGACCTCGACCCCGCCGCCCATGCTCGGGCCGAGGAGGACGAGGACGGCGAGGGCTGGTCCGCTCCACACCAGGTCACCGTCGCCGTGTACCTCGAAGTGCCCCGGCGAGCCGGACAGGCCTTCGTACGCGGTGGCGATCGGGTAGGCGAAGCGTCCGGCGGCCGACTTCAGCGACTGGGCACGACGGGCGGCGTCGACGCCGAGACCGAAGTGCAGGTTGTTGGCCACCAGGGTCTTCGTGTCGGTGTCGACGAGGTCGATGGCGTCCGCCGGGCGATGCGCGCCCGCGACGACCACCTCCGCCGCCTTCCGTGGATCGAGCGGGATGCCGTGGTTGCGAGCGAAGTCGTTCCCGGTGCCCAGCGGCACGATGCCGATCGGGATGCCGTTGCGGCCGAGCCGGTCGATCGTGACGAGGGCGAGGTGGATGCTGCCGTCGCCACCGGCGATCACGATCTGGGTCTCCTCGGACGCACCCGCGACCGAGCGCCCGAAGTCATCGGGGTCCGCGGTCCAGCGCATCTCGACCGGCGCGTGTTCCGCGAGGCGGGCGACAGCGGCACCGACGGCGTCTCGCTCGGTGCTCCCGGCGCCGGCGTTGGCGAGGACGAGGTACTGGCCAGTGGGCGACATCCCCAGCCATTACCCGGCTTCCGCTGGGCACAGACGCGCACGGGTCCACTTCCTCGGGCTCACTTCTTCAGGCGTCGGCTCCCCTGGTGCCAGTCCTCGGACGTGCGGTCGTCGTCGTCCCCGAGACCCAGGACCCGGAGCGAGGGGACCTCGCGCATGCTCCGCTTGAGCTCGGAGAAGCCCGGGAAGTTCGTGAGTTCCAGCACCGCGTCCCAGAGTCGGAGCGAGTCCTCGTCGTTCGGCACGCGGGAGATCACCGGGCCGAAGAACGCCGGACCGTCCGGTGGGCGGAACGCGATGATCGGCGTCCCGACGTCCTTGCCGGTCATGGCCAGTGCGGCGTCGGTCTCCGCCTCGATGACGGCATCCCACGACGTGTCGTCGAGCGCTTCGGCGAGCGAGGTGGGGAGACCGAGCCCGTCGAGCAGGCGCTCGACCGTCTCGCGCGAGCCCAACGACGCCCGATGGGCGGCCTGGTCGCTGGGAGGATCGACGTCGAACACGCTGCCGCCGAGCGCCGTGTACAGATCGCCGACCACCTCCCGGCCGTGCGCCTCGCGAGCCGCTGCCGCCACCCGCAGCATCCGGAGACCGGCCGTGTGGCCCGCCTCGTACTCGGGTGGGAAGTGCGCGTCGTAGTCGACGTGCTTGTTCACGATCCGCAGGGAGATGAACTGCCAGTCGACGCTGTAGTCACGCTGATCCGCCACCTTGTTCACCCATCGGGAGGTGATCCAGGCGAATGGGCACACAGGGTCGAAGTGGAACTGGATGTCGTGGTCCGGCATCCACCGAGGTTACGGACCCCGGACGGAGATGCGACCCGGCCCGGACAGGACCTTTGCCCCTGGCATCCCGCCGCCCTGCGACGCAAGATCGATCCATGGAACGCCATCTGGAAGCTTCGACCTCGCTCCATTCACCGTTGGTGCAGGTCCGCTCGGTGCTCCGTGAGCACCCGTGCGTCGCCTTCTCCGACCACGCCACGCTCGACGAGCGTCGCGACAACCGGTACAAGACCGACGTCGAGGTGCAGGTCGGCGGCGGTGCCTCGGTGCATCAGGAGGTCGAGATCGAACTCGGTCCGTTGCGGTCGGACGCGACATCGGTCAACATCCCCGTGCGGTGGTCCGCGACGGGTCACACCAGCCTGTTCCCCGTCTTCGATGGCGCCGTCGAGGTGACGGCGGACGACGGGACCTGCACGTTGAAGATCGAGGGCACCTACCGAGCGCCACTCGGCCTCCTCGGCCGTGTCGGCGATCGCCTCGTCGGCAAGCGGGCGGCCGAGGCCACCGCCGAGGCGTTCGTCCGCCATGTGGCCGAACGCATCGACCGAGCGGCTGACCGGTCAGCCGAGTCGGGTCCGCGCCGGCCGGCGCCGTACCCGGTGGATCTCCGCATGCCGGCGACCGAGAACCACCTCGGCTGAGATGGGAGACACGAACATGCAGGCGAGCGGCAGGCTCCTCTTCGGTGACGACGGTTCGGTCGGCGCCGACCTCGGCTGGCTCTGGATCCATGAGCAGGCATGGGACGGTTGGGAGCTGGCGCAGCTCTCGGCCATCGTGCCGCCGCCCGGCGCCGTGATCCCCCACGAACGTTCCTCGGCCCACGAGAACCCGCTCGGCCCGACCCGGACGAGCTTCGCCGAGGCCGGTTTCGTCGCCCGGCACGCACTCCTGGCCGAGTCCGACCCGCGCATCGCGCTCATGGATGACGCCGACGCCGACCTCGTGGTGGTCGGATCCACGGGACACCGCTTCGGCCCCGACCGTCTGGGCAGCACGGCCGAGTGGCTGCTCCGGAACTCCCCGAAGCCGATGGTGATCGCTCGCAACGGGCGCGCGGTCCGGCAGGTGCTCATCTGCGCCGACGCCACCGATCCGTCGCTGCGCGCCGTCGACGGGCTCGTGAAGATGCCGTGGATCGACGACGCCGCCATCGTGGTGCTCGCGGTGGACGACGCCGGCAACGAGATCGACGCGGCGCTGGCGGCGACGCGCGAAGCACTGGGGCGTCACGCCGCGGGTGCACGCGAGATCGTCAAGGCCGGCGAGGCGTCCCCGATCATCCTCGACGTCGCCGCCGCCGACGCCGCCGACCTCATCGTGCTCGGCACGAGAGGTCGAGGCGGACTCGAACGGCTGGTTCTCGGTTCGACTGCTGCGGCCGTGTCCCGCCACGCCCGAGCGTCGGTGCTCACCTCCCGCTGAACGGACGGTGAGCGGACCCCTCGGGGGTCAGTCGATGGGGATCCGAGCCATGAGCTCGGCCTTCTGCTCCTCGAAGTCCTCGAACTCGATCTTGTCGTCGTCGAACGCCTCGTGGAGCTTGGCGAGCTTCTCCATGATGACCTCGGCCGACTCGGTGGACTGCGGGGTCTCCTCGACCTCTTCGTCCTCGTCGTCCGGGCTCTTCTCGAGGCGAGATTCCCGCTTGGCGGCCGCCTTTGCCTTCTTGGCGCGGTCTCGTTCGCGCTTGGCGAAGCTTGATCGTTGTGTTGCCATGACAGATTCCCACAGGTTCTCGCCGCACCCGGGTGGTACGACGAACTGACCATTGTACGGTCCCAGGCACCAGACCACGAGGCGACCCCCGACCACCGAGGGAACATCGGTGGTGCCGGCGGGGTTGCCGTCACCGGTCCCAGCCCCCTCCAGTGCAGGAGCACGTGTGCAGAACTTCGACCTCGTCATCGTCGGCAGCGGGTCCGGCAACAGCATCCCGGCCGACCTCGACGACTGGAACATCGCGCTGGTCGAGCGCGGCGTGTTCGGCGGGACCTGCCTGAACCGCGGCTGCATCCCGTCGAAGATGTTCGTGTACGCAGCCGACATCGCTGAACACATCCGTCACGCCGCACGCTTCGACATCGACGCATCGTTCGGATCGGTCGACTGGCCGGCGATCGTCGAGCGGGTGTTCGGGCGCATCGACCCCATCGCCTCGGGCGGCGAGCGCTACCGCATCGAGGACTGCGACAACATCACCGTCTTCCAGGGGTCGGGCGCATTCGTCGACCACAAGGTGCTCGAGGTGAACGGCGAGCGGATCACCGCCGACAAGTTCATCCTCGGCGCCGGCGCCCGCCCGTACGTGCCCGACATCCCCGGCCTGGCCGACGTCGACTTCCACACGTCCGACACCGTGATGCGACTTCCCGAGCTGCCGGAGCGTCTCGCCGTCATCGGTGGTGGGTACATCGCCACCGAGCTCGGGCACGTGTTCGCCGGCTTCGGCACGGAGGTGACCATCATCAATCGCGGCCCCTACCTGCTGCGGTCCGAGGACGGCGACATCTCCCGCGCCTACACCGAGCTGGCCGCCGAGCGGTTCGAGCTGCTCCTCCACACCGCCATCGAGCGGGTCGAGCAGGGCGACGACGGCACCAAGCGCATCCACGTCGTCGTCGACGGCGAGACCCGCGTGGTCGAGTGCGACGAGGTGCTCGTGGCCACCGGACGCATCCCCAACAGCGACGAGCTCGCGGTCGAGACCACCGGCGTGCGCTGCGACCCGTCCGGCCGGGTCATCGTGCACGAGGATCTCCAGACCGACGTCGAGGGCATCTGGGCGTTCGGCGACCTGTCGAACCGCTACCAGCTCAAGCACGTGGCCAACGCCGAGGCGAAGGTGGTCTTCCACAACGTCGCCAACCCCGACGACGTCCAGCGGATGGACTACTCGATCATCCCGCACGCCGTCTTCGGCAACCCGCAGGTGGCATCGGTCGGCATGACCGAGCGCGAGGCCGCCACCGACGGCGTGCCGTTCGTGACCGCGATCAAGCCGTACGCGTCGACCGCCTACGGCTGGGCCATGGAGGACACCACGTCGTTCGTGAAGCTCATCGCCCACGCCCAGACCCGCAAGCTGCTGGGCGCCCACATCCTCGGCCCCCAAGCGTCGACGCTGATCCAGACACTCATCCAGGGCATGCGCTTCGGCCAGACGGTCGACGACATGGCCAAGGAGCAGATGTGGATCCATCCCGCACTCACGGAGGTCGTCGAGAACGCCCTCCTCGATCTCTGACCTCGTGACTCCGACGACATTCCCCGCGGCCGTGCTGTGGGACATGGACGGCACCCTCGTCGACACCGAGCCGTACTGGATCGAGTGCGAGTTCGCCCTCGTCGCCGAGTACGGCGGCACATGGACCGACGACGATGCGCTGTCGGTCGTCGGCTTCGACCTGATCGACGCGGCCGTCGTGCTCCGCGACCGCGGTGGCGTCGCCCTCGAACCGGCGAAGATCGTCGAGCGACTCCTCGACGGCGTCATCGCGCGCGTCGAGCGCGAGTTGCCCTGGCGTCCGGGCGCAGCCGAGCTGCTGGCCGAGTGCCGGGCGGCGGACATCCCGTGCGCGCTGGTCACGATGTCATGGCGCCGGCTGGCCGACACGGTGCTGGCGTCGGCGCCGGCCGGCTCGTTCCGCGCCTCGGTCACCGGCGACGAGGTCACGCAGGGCAAGCCACACCCCGAGCCCTACGAAGCCGGGGCCCGCGCGCTCGGCGTCGAGCCGTCTGCCTGCGTGGCGATCGAGGACTCGCCGACGGGAGTGGCTTCGGCGCTCGCCGCGGGGTGCATCACGCTCGGCGTTCCCCACACCGTCGAACTGACGCCGGCGGCGGGTCTCAACCTGGTCGGCTCGCTGCGCGGCGTGACGGTCGACGACCTCCGGCGCCTGACGGTGGGCGCGACCTGAGTCGCAGACCCCGGGCGCCTGGCGCGCTCCGGGTGCACCGCCCGCCGCCAGTGCCCGGTCCGGGATCGCGGTGGCGCCCCGACTGCCCGGTCCGGGATCGCGGTGGCGCCACGAGTGTCCGGTCCGGGACGTGAAGGTGAGGATGGGCGAGGAATGGTCGTCAGGCGACCACGACCGGCCCGACCTCGGGGACCGCTTCGTGCCGCACGCGTTGACCGGCTCGTCGATCCGATTTACTTTCCCTAGTAGTTAATTATCCGATCGAGAAAGTGCGAGACGCCGGTGACCGCAGTGATCCCGCCACGACGGCTCGACGACGACCGCCTCAGCGAGACCTTCGCCGCGCTGGCCAACTCGACACGGCGAGCGATCCTCGCCCGGCTCGCCGAGGGCGAGGCCACCGTCAACGAACTGGCCGCACCCTTCGAGATGTCGCTCCCGGCGATCTCGAAACACATCAAGGTGCTGCAGCGGGCCGGGTTGGTCGTGCAGGGCCAGCGAGCCCAGTTCCGGCCGTGCGCACTCGACCCTGCTCCGCTCGAGGAGGTCGCGAGCTGGGCCGACCAGTACCGGCCCGTCTGGGAAGCGCGCTTCGATCGCCTCGACGAACACCTCTCGCAAGTCCGGACCACGACGGACAGGAAACCGACATGACCGACGACACCCAATCAGTGGTGATCGAGCGCAGCTTCGATGCCCCGGCCGCAGTCCTCTGGAAGATGTGGACCGACCCCGAACACTTCGCCGCCTGGTACGGCCCCGCCGGCGCCACGATCCCGGTCGCGGAGCTCGACGTGCGCGTCGGAGGCCGGCGCCTGGTCTGCATCGAGGTGCAGACGCCGAACGGGGCGATGCAGATGTGGTTCACCGGAGAGTTCCTCGAGGTCGTCGAGCACGAGCGCCTCGCCTACACCGAGTCGATGTCGGACGAGGACGGCAACGTGAAATCGGCCGCGGACATGGGCATGCCCGACGGCCATCCGACGACGACCGAGGTCCGTGTCGAACTCGAGGAGACTGCCGGGCGCACGACCATGGTCATGACGCACGCCGGCGTGCCGGCCGATTCCCCTGGTGCGACGGGTTGGGGGATGGCGTTCGACAAGCTGGCCGCCCACGTCAGCGCGACCGTCGGCTGACCCTCCGGGCACTGACGTTTTCGCCGCGTCAGCTCGAGAGTGTGAGGGTGCCGGTCGTCCCTGAGGAGAACGGCGGGCTCCCGTCGCAGACAGGAACTGCGGTGTGGATCCCGTACCCACGGTCCACACCGAGATCGTTCTTGCGGACGCCGACGCTGGCGTCGACTCGAGGCATCGTGCATGGTCCCGCCGGACACGCCGGGATCGTGTGCACGTCCACGAGGACCGGCCGACCCGGAGCCACCGGGAACCGACGGGGCCGACGCACCTGCATGCAGTCCGAGAACACCGTCCGCGATCCCTGGCGGATCACGACGGCGACGTACTGCCCGTCGAGCGCCGACGCGTCGTCGACCGTGACGGTCAGCCGCTTCGAGCGGGGCACGACCGACACACCATGCGGATGGTTGTCCCCGACGCCGAGGACCGCCGCCGTGATCGCTCCCCCAGGGACGATGTGCCCGTTCGCCGTGTACCGATAGGTCGCCGTCCTGGGCGTCGCCGCGCTGGCGACGGGCAGGCCACCGATACCGACCAACGCCACGAGGGCGAGCAGCAGAACCCGTTGTCTCATGACCGAACCAACGCCTGACCGAAGCGGACGGTTTTTCCGAAACTCCCCAAAACGTACTGCGCTCGGGAACTTCAGTCCACGGGTTCGGTGACGAAGTCGATGAGCTGCTCGACTGCGCCGACCAGGGGAGGGAACAGATCGGCGTAGGTCGAGACATTCGACAGCAACGCACGCCAGAACTCGCCGGGGTGCGTGTCGGCCCGCCCGATGCGGCGAAGCACCCCTTCCTTCCACGACTCCCCCATCGGGACGTCTGGCCACGCGTCGATGCCCGCGACCGACGGACGGATGCCCTGCCAGACGTCGATGTATGGCGTGCCGGTGACGAGGACGTGCGGGTGGTCGACGGTGGCCGCGATGCGCGACTCCTTCGAGCCCTCCACCAGGTGATCGAGCAGCACGCCCAGCCGGCGGGTCGGGCCGGGCCGGAACTCGGACACGACCGCACGCAGGTCGTCGGCACCGTCGAGACGCTCGACCACGATGCCCTCGTGGCGGAGGTCGTCGCCCCAGATCTTCTCGAGCAGCTCGGCATCGTGGACGCCCTCGACCAGGATGCGACTGGCCCGAGCGACGCGCGCCTGGTGGCCGACCGCCACCGATCCGCTGGCCGAGATGGTCGTCTTCGGTGCCGCCGCGACCTTTCCCATCACGGGCTCACACGCGACACCGTTGATCGAGAACTCGCCAGGCACGATCGTGAACGTGTGGATGCGCCCGGCGCGGTCCTTCACCTGCACCTGTCGGTTGGCGAACCGCTCGATGGTGCCCTGCGTCCGCGTCGGCAGATGGACGATGGGCGTGCCGTGCACGGCGCCGACCACGGGGAACCGCTTGGGTCGCGGGTCGAGGTCGATGGGGTCCATCGTTCGCCGGGCCGGACGTCGCATGCCGGCGAGCGTAGGGAGCGGCCAGGCATCGACGGTGGCACCCACCCCGCCCCGGGAATATTCCGTTGGTTCCGGAGCCCAGTTCGCCAGAACCCACGAGATATTCGATCGGGGGGCGTCAGGACGGGGGGAGGATCAGACCCTGACGCTCGGGGAGCAGGTCGTCGGCGATGACCCGGTCGATCATCGCGGCGACGAACGGCGCCAGCTCGGGAGCGCCCTCGCCCACGGCGGCCATGACGTGGCGCACCCGATCGGCGGTGACCCCCCATCGCTTCCACGGCAGCCCGCCCGACACCGCATTGAGCAGAAACGGGGAGATGCGGTCGAACGACCGGGCGAAGCGGGCGTCGGCGGACTCGCCGGCTTCGTACTCGTCCCAGAGCGCCCGCATCGACGAGCCGATGTCGTCGGGCAGGAGTCCGAAGAGCCGGTCGGCGGCCTCGAGCTCTCGGTCGACCTTCGACTCGCCGTTGACGCGGTCGTGGATGCCGGTGTCACCGGCGTCGATCTCGACGATGTCGTGGATCAGCAACATCCGGACGCAGCGGTCGACGTCGACGTCGTCGGGCGCGTGGTCGGCGAACACGAGTGCCAGCATCGCCACGTGCCACGAGTGCTCGGCGGTGTTCTCGCGGCGTTCGCCGGCGAGGATGAACGACTGGCGCTGCACGGTCTTGAGGCGATCGAGCTCCTGGACGAAGTCGAGCCGACGGGCGAGACGCTCGCCGACCGACGCCGACGCGACCGAGACCACGGTGTCGGCGTACTCGGGGCGCTCGGCCACCGGCCGCTCCGGCCGGAACTCGAGGCGATTCCCGAACGGGTCGAGCACGTAGAGCTGCGGACCCTCGTCCTCGTCCTTCCGCTCGCCCGCCAGCCCGGCGAGCATCAGGTCCTGCTCGAGCTGATCGAGATCGCTGACGGCGAACGCCGGGTGGGCCTTGGTGGCCGGCACGAAGTCGTCCTGCACCCCGAGATGGATGCGCAGGTTCCCGTGCTCGAACCAGCAGCCGCCCCGGATCGCGAGGTGCGGCGGCTTGGGGATGCGGGGCACGCCGAGCACCCCTTCGTAGAACCAGGTGGCCAGCTCCTCGCCGCCCGATGGCATGGCGAGTTGGACGTGGTCGATGGCGTCGAGCAGCACGGTCCAATCTTCGCACCCGCCAGCGCGAGGATGGACACGTGACCCCGGACCCACCGTCGTTCGCCACCTCCATCGCCGCCGACGTCGACGCCGCGTTCGAACGCGACAT
>JBFJNI010000036.1:0-30834 GCA_041618235.1 Acidimicrobiales bacterium | reverse complement strand
GGGTGCGAGTTGGTCGGGTGCGTCGTGGTCGGGTGCGTCGTGGTCGGGTGCGTCGTGGTCGGGTGCGAGTTGGTCGGGTGCGTCGTGGTCGGGTGCGTCGTGGTCCGGTGCGAGTTGGTCGGGTGCCAGCTGGAGTTCCTCGATCTGGAACTGAGGCGCCGTCGTAGGGTGGCTCCATGTGGACCTGCCCGGACTGCGACCGCCGCTTCGGCCGCACCAACCAGGGCCACGACTGCGCCCCGGCGCTGTCGCTCGACGAGTACTTCTCGACCGGACCTCCGTGGGAGCGACCGGTCTACGACGCGGTGCAGGCCCATCTCGACACGATCCAGGGCGACCCTCCGTATGTCGAGCCGGTGTCGGTGGGGTTGTTCTGCAAACACGGGTCGCGCACGTTCCTCCAGCTCCGACCGATGACCAAGTGGGTCGCGATCGGCTTCGTGCTCCATCGCAAGATCGATCACCCCCGTTTGGCTCGCAAGGTGGTGGGCGAGGGCACTCGCTGGTACCACGTGGTGAACGTCCGAGATCCCGACGAGGTCGACGGTCAGCTCCGCGGGTGGATCACCGAGGCGTACCACGACGCGGAGGGACGATGACCTCGCGACGCTCGGCTCGGGCGGTGGCCCGCCGGTTCCCGACCACCACCGTCACCTCGACGGTCCCACCGTCGGACCGATAGGCGACGACTCGAGCGCCGTTGGCGGCCGCGATGCTGCGCGCGTCGGCCTCACCCTCGCCCGGACGCGCGGCGGCGCCCGCCAGGGCCGCGGCGTCGGCCGCCGATTGTGCCTCCGCCCGCTCGATCACCGCTCGGGCCAGCAGGCCCATCGGGACGAGGAGCAGCGCGGCGAGCAGCAGGACGACGGCGACCAGGGGCGTGGCCTGGCCTCGACCGTTCGAGCGGGCGGACATGGGTTCCTCCGGAGACGTTGCGTTCTCGGGGGAAGTGCTGGGCCCGTCGTGGGCCGGCGAAGAGCGGCTCGGGGCAGGAGGGGAGAAGCGTCAGGCCTCGTCGTCGTCCGCGAAGAGCACCGGTGCCACGGCGGCGACCTTCTCGTCGCCGGAGACGCCCATGACCTTGACGCCGGTGGCGTCGCGACCCTGTGACGAGATGCCCCGGACCTCCATGCGGATGACCGTGCCATGCGACGAGATCACGAAGATCTCGTCTTCGATGCCGACCATGAACGCCGACACGACCTTGCCCTTCTTGGCCGTGATCTTGATGCCGCGCACGCCCTGGCCGCCGCGCCCCTGCGAGTTGAACTTGTCGAGCTGGGTGCGCTTGCCGTAGCCGGCGTCGGTGACGATGAGGATGGCGGTGTCGTCGCGGGCGACGTCGCAGGACACGACGGCGTCGTCGTCGCCCTTGAGCTTCATGCCGCGCACGCCGGCGGCGGCGCGCCCCATGGGACGGACGTCGGCCTCGTTGAAGCGGATGGTCATGCCCGACTTCGCGACCATGAACATGTCGGACTCGCCGTCGGTGGAGAGCACCTTGACCAGCTCGTCGCCGTCGCGCAGGTTGATGGCGATGAGGCCGTCGCGGCGGGTCTTGTCGTACTCGGAGAAGATCGTCTTCTTGACCTGGCCCTGCTTGGTGGCGAAGAACAGGTACGGCATCGTCTCGTAGTCGCGGGTGTCGATGATGGCCTCGATGCGCTCGTCGTTGTCGAGTTGCAACAGGTTCACGATGGCCGTGCCCCGGGCGGTGCGGTCCTTCTTGGGGATCTCGTGCGCCTTGAGGCGGTACACCTTGCCGAGGTTCGAGAAGAACAACAGGTAGGCGTGCGCGGTGGTGGTCAGGATCTTGGTGACGTAGTCCTCGTCGCGCAGCTTGGCGCCGGCCACACCTCGGCCGCCACGGCCCTGGCGGCGGAACTGGTCGGCCTCGACGGTCTTGATGTAGCCGCGGTGCGACAGCGTGACCACGAGCTCCTCGTCGTCGATGAGGTCCTCGATGTCGAGTTCGCCGGGGTCGAGGGTGATGATCGAGCGGCGCTCGGTGGCGAACTTCTCCCGGATCTCGCTCATCTCGTCCTTGATCACCTGCCGCAGCTTGACGTCGTCGGCGAGGATGGACTCGAGCTCGGCGATGGTCTCGCGGAGCTTGGCCATCTCCTCTTCGAGGTCGGAGCGGCCGAGGCGGGTGAGCCGCGACAGCTGCATGTCGAGGATGTGCTCGGCCTGGGTCTCGGAGAACTCGAAGGGCTCGGCGGTGAGGGCCTCGCGGGCGGCCTGCTTGTCGGCCGAGGCGCGGATGGCGGCGATGATCTCGTCGATCATGTCGAGCGCCTTGAGCAGGCCCTCGACGATGTGGGCTCGGGCCTGGGCCTTGCGCAGCCGGAACTCGGACCGGCGGGTGAGCACCTCGATCTGGTGACCGACGTAGGACTGCAGCGCCTGGAGCAGGTTCAGGGTGCGCGGCACGCCGTCGACGAGCGCGACGGTGTTGATCGAGTAGCTGGTCTGCAGCGGGGTGTGCTTGTAGAGGTTGTTCAGCACGACCAGGCCCGGTGCGTCGCGCTTGAGGGTGATGACCAGGCGGGTCTCGCCCTTCGACGACTCGTCGTTGACGTCGGCGATGCCCTCGATCGACTTGTCGTTGACCAGCTCCTTGATCTTGAGCGCCGTGGCGGAGATCGAGGTCTGGTAGGGCATCTCGGTGACGACGATCTTGTCGCGTTGCTTGCCCTCGACGATCTCGGCCTTGGCCCGCAGCTTCACCGTGCCCTTACCGGTGGTGTAGGCGTCGATGATGCCCTGGCGGCCCATCATGAGCGCCCCCGTGGGGAAGTCGGGGCCCTTCACGAACTTCATGAGGTCCTCGACGACGGCGTCGGGGTGCTCGAGCAGGTGGATGGTGGCGTCGACGACCTCGCCCAGGTTGTGGGGCGGGATCTTCGTGGCCATGCCGACCGCGATGCCCTCGGAGCCGTTGACCAACAGGTTGGGGAAGCGCGCCGGCAGGACCGTGGGCTCGGTGAACTCGCCCGAGTAGGTGTCTTTGAAGTCGACCGTCTCCTCGTTGATGCCGTCGAGGAGATGGGTTGCCAGGGCGTGGAGCCGGCACTCGGTGTAGCGGGCGGCGGCGGGACCGAAGTCGGGGGAGCCGTAGTTGCCGTGGAAGTCGATGAGGGGGTGGCGCAGCGAGAACGGCTGGGCCATGCGGACGAGGGCGTCGTAGATGGCGCCGTCGCCGTGGGGGTGGAAGTGGCCCATGACGTGGCCGGTGATGCGAGCGCACTTCATGTGCGAGCGGTCGGGCCGGGCGCCGATGTCCTCCATGCCCCACAGGATCCGACGGTGCACCGGCTTGAGGCCGTCGCGCGCATCGGGCAGGGCCCGCTGCATGATGACCGACATGGCGTACTCGAGGAACGAGTTCTCCATCTCGTCCTGGATCTCGATGGGCTCGATGTCGTACTGGTACTCGGCTTCGACGTCGTCGGTGTCGATGCCGGCCGTCTCGTCGCCGGACGGGTCGCCGTCGGGTGAGTCGTCGGTCGGGGGGGTCTGGTCGGACACGGCGTGGCTCCGGGTGCTCGGCGATCTGGGTGACGGCCGCGGGTGCTCCCCGGGCGCGAATCACAACGAGGTGATTCTAGCGGTCGGGGCCCTCCGGGCCGTCCGTCCGGAGCTCGGATGTGCGAGGTATCGTGGGTGCCCGCGGGCGGGGAGCTCAGACTTCCTACAATGGAGACCTGATGTCGACGGATTCCTCACGCCTGCAGGTGCCCGCCGGGTCCGTCGACCCCGACGTGACCCAGCGGTCCGGCGACACCGCCGCCACCACGGCGCCGATGCAGGGCCGTCGACGAGATGCCCGGAGCGGACCCGCCGTCGATGCGACGCCCACCCGACGCAAGCGTCCTGCCGGTTCCGACAACAGCCGTCCGCCGTCCGCTGGTGCCCCAGGCCCCGGCCGCCGGTCGACGCCGTCTCGCCGCAAGCGCAAGGTCCGCAAGGTCCATCGGGTGGTGCGCCACATCGAGGTCTGGTCCGTGGCCAAGCTGGCGGCCATCTTCGTCGCCTGCGGCTACGTCGTCGCCATGGTCAGTGGCTACCTGCTGTGGCGGGCCGCCGATCGCGTCGGCACCATCGACGGCATCGAAGGCTTCATGGAGGATTCCGGCGGCTACGAGCGCTTCGAGATACTCGGCGACGTCGTCTTCCGAGCCGCGGCCGGCATCGGTGTCGTCCTCGCGGTGCTCACGGTCTTCGTCATCGTCCTCGGCGTGGTGCTGTTCAACCTCATCAGCGACCTCACCGGTGGCATCCGCATGACGGCCATCGACGAGGACCTCGTCGTCACCCCCGCCCGCCGACCCACCGGCCCGCCCCGCACCGCCGACGGCGGCGACGGCGGCGACGGCGGCGACGGCAGGGCACCGGGTCGCATCGACCCGCCCGAGCCGCGACCGGCCTGATCCGTCCTCGCGGCCCCCGACCGGTCGATCGTCGGCTCGGTTCGGACTGGTGTCGGGCCTGGGGCCTCCTGCTAGGTTCTCCGCCCTCCGGGGCTATAGCTCAGTTGGTTAGAGCGCACCCCTGATAAGGGTGAGGTCGCAAGTTCGACTCTTGCTAGCCCCACGCGAACCTCGGCCGCAGGCCGGCCTCCGGTTCGTCGGAGTTGCTCGGCGGTGCCTCGCAACTCCCCGTCCCGGAACCGGTCGGCCCGCCGCCCCCCAACCCTGGAGCTCCCGATGACCCTGTTGCGCCGTGCCATCGCCGCCATCGGGGTCGCGGCGATGATCGCCGCCGGCCTTCGTATCCGCGGCACGGGCGGGACGCCACCCCGCACCGGGGGTTGGCGCGAGCTCAAGGGCCCCGATCTGCAGTGACGACGTCGCCCGCCGGCGCCGATCACGACGACGCCATGGCTTCGAGCGCCGACCGCACCACCGGTGACGCCCGGGTCTCGGTCGTCGGCATCGGTGCCACCGGCGCACGCGCGGCCCGCCAGCTCGCCAGCTGCGACGAGGTCGCGTCGGTCGTCCTCTCGGGTCACGGCGACCGGCCCGACGCGCTGCGACGCTCGCTCGGCGAGCGCGCCTCGGTGGGTGACCCGTTCGTGGGCGCGCCCGCGGCCGTCGTCCTCGCCGGTCCCGCCGGCACCCACGTCGACCTCGCCCGCCGGGCCATCGCCGGGGGCGCCCACGTCATCTCGTCCGCCGACGCGCTCGCCGACGTCGAGGGCCTCCTCGCGCTCGACGTCGAGGCACGCGCCGCCGGCGTCACCGTGGTCGCCGGCGCCGGCTTCGCGCCCGGCCTGACCTGCGTCCTGGCCCGTCACCTCGCCGACTGGGTCGACGTCGTCGACGAGATCCACACCGCCCGCTTCGGCACCGGCGGTCCGGCCTGCGCCCGGTCGCACCACGAGGCGTTGTCGAGCAAGTCGATCGACTGGCGCGACGGCGAGTGGGTGCGCCGCTCCGGCGGCTCCGGCCGTGAGCTGTGCGTCTTCCCCGACCCCGTCGGCTCGGTCGACTGCTACCGCGCCGCCCTGCCCGACGCCCTCCTGCTGCGGCCGGCCTTCCCCAGTGCCGAGCGCATCACCGCTCGCCAGGCCGCCAACCGCCGCCAGCGGCTCACCGCGTGGCTGCCGATGCTGCGTCGCCCCCATCCCGAGGGGCGCATCGGTGCCGTGCGGGTCGAGGTCCGCGGCCACCGTGAGGGTGCCGCGGTCGTGGAGGTCGCCGGCGCCATCGACCGCCCGGCCGTCGCCGCCGGCGCGGTCGCCGGCCTCGCCGCCCGCTGGGCCGTGTCCGGCCGCTTCGCCGCCGGCGCCCACGGCCTCGCCGCCGTGGTCGACCCGGCGCCGTTCCTCCACGAGCTCGCCGCGCTCGGCGTCCGCGCCGCCCGCTTCATCGGCTCGGACTGAGTCTCCTGGACCGTCCTCGCTTCGCTGCGGGCGGTCCCACGTTGCACGGAGCGGTTGGTCACGCTCCGGTTGGCCGGTCGGCGTGAGGCTTGCCGGCGGCGCCTCCCTCGGGGCTGTCGTGTCGGTATCAGGGGCGGAGGAGCGCCAGCAGGTCGTCGTGGCCGTCGCCGTTGGTGGCGACGCCGCTGCCGCCGGCGGGGTCGGGGTCGCCGTCGATGGTCGAGAACCGTCCGCCGGCCTCCGACAGGATCACCGGCATCGGCGCCAGGTCCCACAGGTTCGCGGCAGGATCGACCATCGCGTCCGCCCGCCCCGTGGCGACCATGGCATAGCCGTAGCCGTCGCCCCAGGTGCGCAGCGCCCAGCCGGCACGCTTGACCGCGAGCAGCGCCGAGTCGTCCCAGTGGGTGTAACCCGAGGCGTTCAGGAAGGGCGTCCCGGACCGGGGCCCGACGTGAGCCGGTCGACGTGAGCCGACGCGGTCGTCCTGGAAGCACCCGAGGCCACGGCCCGCGTAGACGCACTCGTCGAGCGCCGGCAGGTTGATGACGCCGACGGCCCAGCCGTGCTCGTCCTCGACGGCCAGCAGGTTCGAGTACAGCGGTACGCCGCGCATGAACGCCTTGGTGCCGTCGATGGGGTCGATGATCCAGCGTCGGCCACTCGACCCGCTCGACGCACCCTCCTCCTCGCCGACGACGGCGTCGTCCGGGTGGGCGGCGGCGAGCTCGGCGCGGATGTAGGCCTCGGCGTCCTTGTCGGCCTCGGTCACCGGCGTCCCGTCGCCCTTGGCCTCGACGGCGAGGTCGTCGGCCCGGAAGCGGCGCACCGTGCGCCGGCCGGCCTCCTTCGTGAGCTCCACCGCCCAGGCGAGGAGATCGGCGTCGACGGCGGGCACAGCAGCGCTCATGGCGGCCAGCCTGCCAGCCCGAGGAGTCCGCCCTTGTTGTTGGTGCGTAGGTCTGTAATGATGTAATCATGAGCGGACGAACGACGACCACGAACGAGATCCAGGGATGGTTCGGGGGCCGGGTCGACGACGAGTGGTTCACCGCCCTCGACGTCGTCGTCGACAAGGACGAGATCCTCGTCATCGGCACCCTCCCGACGCCGAAGCTGACCGGCGACGACGATGGCACCGGCGACGCCCGGCGGATCGCTGCGTCCGCCC
Organism: Acidimicrobiales bacterium; assembly: GCA_041618235.1. Taxonomy (GTDB): domain Bacteria; phylum Actinomycetota; class Acidimicrobiia; order Acidimicrobiales; family Salinilacustritrichaceae; genus Salinilacustrithrix. The sequence continues at coordinate 23,776 of JBFJNI010000036.1, read as the reverse complement.
GCATCAACGGCTTCCGAGAGGACACCCGCGAGCGGCGCATCACCATCGCCAGCGAGGCCGAGCACCTCTTCGGCAAGAAGGTGTCGTGGGGTGCGCGGTGCGACGATCTCGAGCGCACCTTCACCGTGGCCAACGTCCCGGTGATGACCCGCTTGCTGATGGACGAGCGCCAGGTGCTCGACACCCTCATCGACGCCGGAATCGCCCGGTCTCGCTCCGAGGCCCTGGCGTGGTGCGTGAAGCTGGTCGGCGCCAACCAGGCCGAGTGGATCGAATCGCTCCGCGACGCCATCGGGGCGGTCGAGAAGGTCCGGGCCGAGGGCCCGAAGGTCGACTGAGCAACCGTCGCACCGGGTCGGCGAGTGGGCAAATCACCCACCGCGGCACCGTCGGGTTCCCTACACTCGCCGCCGAGCCCGGAGCAGCCGGGTCTGGCGAAGGCGGAGACGTGTCCGAGTTCGGGCGCAGCGACATCTGGATGACCGAGGGACGATGACCACCCTCTTCATCGTCGCGACCGTGCTCGGCGTCGGCCTCTTGGTCCTCGGTCTCGTCGTCGCCGACCTGTTCGAGGGGCTGCTCGAGGGGTTCTTCGACGCCATCGACGTCGACGGTGGCGGGTTCCTGTCGCTGCCGGTCGTCGGCGCGTTCATCGCCGCGTTCGGCATCGGCGGACTGTTGGTCGGCGCGGCCACCGACGACTCGGCCGTCCTCAGCCTCGCCGGCGCCACCGCCAGCGGCATCGCCCTCGGGGCCATCGCCGTGAAGCTGACCCGGGCGTTCCTCGACATGCCCACCGACGCCACGCCGGCCAGCGGCGACTTCATGGGTCAGATCGGTCGGGTCATCACGCCCATCGCCGGCGGCCGCGGCGAGGTCATGCTGCGCCTCGGTGGCTCGCCCCAGAAGCTCGCCGCCCTCACCGACTCCGGCACCGAGATCGCCCGTGGCGACGAGGTCGTGGTCATCGAGGTCGTCAGCGCCAGCACCGTTCGAGTCATCCCCGCATCCGAGATCCTGGAGAATCCGTGAACCTCGTCCTCATCGCCGCCGCCAGCGTGGTCGGCCTGCTCGTCCTGGTGGTCGCGTACCTCCTGTCCCGCATCAAGGTGGCCGGGCCCAACGAGGCGTTCATCGTCACCGGCCGCAAGGGCCAGCCGGTGACCAACCCGGAGACCGGCGAGGTCACCACCGACCTCTCGGGTCAGAAGGTCGTCATGGGCGCCAGCGTGTTCGTGGTGCCGTTCGTCCAGCGGCTCGAGTCACTCGACCTCTCCAGCCGCCAGATCAGCATCCACGTCGGCTCGGCGGTGTCGTCCAACGGCATCCGCTGCTCACTCGAAGGCGTGGCCATCGTCAAGGTCGGCGGCACCGAGGACGCCATCCGGGCCGCCGGCCAGCGCTTCCTCGGCCAGCAGGACGAGGTCAACCTGTTCACCACCGAGGTGCTCGCCGGTTCGCTGCGCTCCATCGTCGGTCGCCTCACCATCGAGGAGATCATCCGCGACCGGGCGGCATTCGCCCGCGAGGTGTCCGAGGAGGCCGAGGTCAGCCTCACCAACCAGGGCCTCGTGCTCGACACCTTCCAGCTCCAGGACATCCAGGCCGAGGGCAGCTACATCCAGGACCTCGGTCGCCCCGAGGCCGCTCGGGCCGAGAAGGAGGCCAAGATCGCCGAGGCGGTGGCCCAGCGCGAGAGCGAGCAGGCCCGTCTGCAGGCCGAGGAGGAGGTCGCCGAGGCCCAGCGCACACTCGCCCTGCGCGTCGCCCAGATCAAGGCCGAGACCGACGCCGCCGAGGCCGAGGCGGCCGCGGCCGGGCCCCGGTCGAAGGCAGCCCAGGACCGCGAGGTCCTCGCCGCCCAGCAGGAGGTCGCCGAGGAGCAGGCATCACTCAAGGAGCGCGAACTCGACACCGAGATCCGCAAGCCGGCCGACGCCCAGCGTTACGCCGTCGAGCAGGAGGCCGAGGGCCGCAAGAGCGCCGCCATCCGCGACGCCGAGGCCCGTCGCGAGGCCACCATCGCCGCCGCCACCGCCAAGGCCGAGGAAGACCGTCTCATCGGCGCCGGCGAGCGCCAGCGCCGTGAAGAACTGGCCAAGGCCCGCGAGATCGAGGGTCGGGCCGAGGGCGGGGCCGAGAAGGCCCGCCGCGAGGCCCTCGCCGAGGCCGTCCGGGTCGAGGGCGATGCCCAGGCCGCAGCCATCCGCGCCACCGGCGAGGCCGAGGCCGACGCCATGGAGAAGAAGGCCCAGGCCTACGAGCAGTACGGCGACGCCGCCATCATCGACCTGTTGGCCAAGGCGCTGCCCGAGGTCGTGGCCAAGGCCGCCGAGCCGATGAGCAACATCGACAAGCTCACCGTCATCTCCACCGACGGTGCCTCACAGCTCACCAAGACCGTGTCGTCCAACGTCACCGAGGGCTTGCAGTTGGCCTCCGACCTCACCGGCGTCGACCTCACCGCACTGTTCAGTCAGCTCGCCAACCGGGCCACCGGCGCCAACGGGTCCCGGCCCCCGGTCGGGGTCGCGGCCGCGCCGCCGCCTCCGCCCGTGCCGCCGGCCGACGCGGCTGGATCTGGCGACAGCTGACGGACCCACTCCAGGTGAGGTGTCGCCAGATCCGGCGCCGGTCAGATGGTCACGTGTGAAGGCCACCACGTCAGCAGGTCGGGCTCGCCGAAGCAGGTGAGCTCGACCGGCCGCCGGTTCCACACGAACAGCAGCAGGTCCGAAGCGGTGCCCCGCCCGGCCATGTCGCCCTTGCCGTGCTCGCGGGTGACGTCGACGCCGTCGGGGTGGAAGGTGAACATCCACTCGCCGGCGCCCTCCCCATGGTCGGCAGCCAGACCGTCGTCGGTGGCATGGAGGTGCACGGTCTCGCCGGTGCCGGTGATGCCCCGCTTGCGGGCCGACGGCAGGAAGACGTCGATGAACTCCTCGACGCCGTCGAGGGCCAGGTCGGTCCCGATGGGATCGGCGGCGCCGTGCGCGGCCTGGGCGTCGAAGCGGTGGATCGCCGTCTCCTGGGCCATGCGGCGCCAGTACCACTCGCTGCGGGGGGCGCCGGCCCAGGTGGGGCGGTGCTCGGCCGGGTCGACCGCCACCAGCTCGGCGAGCAGGGCGTCGGCCGCGAGCCGGAACATCTCGAGCGGCGGGACGGACTCGTCAGGCGGGTCGAATGGCACGAGCTCCGAGCCGGGCTCGGCGCGGAGCTGGGCCGTGGCGAAGCAGAACACGCCGGCGTGATGGCCGAGCAGGTCGGCCACCGTCCAGCTCGGACAGGCGGCCACCGGGGCGTCGAAGGCATCGGCGGGAGTGGCCAGGATGCGGTCGATGTCGGTGCGGAGGTGGTCGAGCCAGCCGGCGGGGTCCATGGCGTCGACGCTAACCCGCGCTCGCCGGGATCCCGAGCGCCGGCGGGGAGGTCTGGAACGATGGACGCATGCCCGCAGGCTCCGACGACCACGCCACTGATCCGCCCCCCGACCACCGACACGACCACGACCACGAGATCGAGGTCGCACCCGAGGTCGCGCGCCTCCTGTGGATCGCGGTACTCGTCATCCTCGTGCTCACCGTCGTCGGCGCCGTGGTCTGGTGGCCGGGCGATGGCGCCGAGCTGCCCGAGGGCTTCGGCGCCCGTGGGCAGCGAGTCGATGCCACCGTCACCGATGTCGTCGGTGGCGGCTGCCCCGGCGGCGACTTCCTCGGGGAGGACTTCTTCGACGTGGACGGTCCGGCTGCCTCACCCGTGTTGGAGTGCGACTCCGTCGAGCTGGAGGTGACGAGTGGGGCGAACGCCGGCGCCACGACCTCGTTCGAGTCGTATCCCGATGGCGGGAGTCCGACGTTCGAGGCAGGCGACCGGGTCGTCCTCAGCGAGTTCGAGGTGCCCGGCGGCGAGACGGCGTACTCCTTCGCCGACTTCCAGCGCGACCGTCCGTTGCTCCTGCTGGGCGCGCTGTTCGTCATCGCCGTGGTGGCCCTCGGCCGCTTCCAGGGAGTCCGGGCCATCGGCGGGTTGGTGGTCTCGGCCCTGGTGCTCTTCCTGTACGTCTTCCCCGCGTTGCTCGACGCCCAGCCCCCACTCGCGGTGGCCCTGGTCGCTGCGTCGGTCATCGCCTTCGCCGCGCTGTACCTCGCCCACGGGGTCTCGCCGACCACCACCGTCGCGCTGCTCGGCACCATGGCGGCGCTGGCCCTCACGGGCATCCTCGCCGCGGTCTTCACCGCGGCCGCCAACATCACCGGGGCGGCCTCGGAGGATCAGCTCTACCTCCTGGTCTCGGCGGAGGGCATCGACCTGCGCGGCCTGGTGCTGGCGGGCGTGGTCCTCGGCAGCCTCGGCGTGCTCGACGACGTGACCGTGACCCAGGTCTCGGCCGTGGCCCGGTTGCGCGAGGCGAATCCGGCCTACGGCGTCGGCGACCTCTACCGCACCGGCGTCCGCATCGGCCGTGACCACATCGCCTCGACCGTCAACACCCTCGTGCTCGCCTATGCCGGCGCCGCGCTCCCGCTCCTGCTCTTCTACTCCAACATCGGGATCCCGGTGTCCGAAGCGGTGACCTCGGAGATCATCGCCGTCGAGGTCATCCGCACCCTCGTCGGCAGCATCGGTCTGGTGGCCGCGGTGCCCATCACCACCGCGCTGGCGGCGGTCGTCGTGACCGGCACCGGCTTCCGGCGGGGTGCCGCGGGACGCGCCGCGCCCGCGGCTGGCTAGCGTCGTCGAACATGTGCGTCACCTGCGTCGCCGAGGGAGCCATGTACGTCGGGGGAGCCGGCGCCGGATTGCGGGTCATGGCCGCCCGCGCGTCGGCCCGACGTCGCCGGGGCCTCCTGCCCGGCCTGCCCAGTGGTCGCGCCGCAACCGCCGAGCGGTCCGGGCTCGCCGCACTCGACGACGCACCGCTCGCGGCATCGCCGGACACCCCGGCGGTGGAGTTTTCCACAAGAACTCCACACCTGTGATTACAGCGGCGTAGTTTGGGTCGCGGAGAGCTTCGCGACGATCGAGCCGGGTTTCGAACCCTGCCGGGTTGTCGTTTCTGCCGCGCGCCTGCGAAACTTGTCCGCTGCCGTCACCGGCCCCGCCTCGTGCGCGCAACGACGCGTCCTTCGAAGGAACCATCTCGATGTCCAAGATCTGCCAGGTCACCGGTCGCAAGCCGTCTTTCGGCAAGACCATCAGCCACTCCCACCGCCGCGGAAACCGGCGTTGGACCCCGAACATCCAGAAGCAGCGCTTCTGGGTCGAGTCCGAGAAGCGGTGGGTCTCGCTCACCGTGTCGGCCAAGGGGATCAAGACGATCAACAAGAAGGGCATCGACGCCGTGCTGGCCGACATGCGCCGCAACGGGGTGAAGGTCTGACATGCCCAAGAACGACAAGCGACCCATCATCAAGCTCAAGAGCACCGGTGGCACCGGGTTCACCTACGTGACCCGCAAGAACAAGGTCAACACCCGCGAGCGCCTCGAGCTCTCCAAGTACGACCCCGTGCTCCGCAAGCACGTCATGTTCAAAGAAGAGCGCTGACCGTCCGTGGTCCCGCCGGTTCGCCGGCACCGAGCGCAGCACACGATCGAGCGGGTCCCTGGGCCCGCTCGATGCGCGTCCGGGTGGGTCGGGCCCGTTCCGGCATGAGCACGTGAGCGACTGCGACCTGGTCGACATCGTCGACGAGGACGATCAGGTCCTGCGCCAGGCGACGCGGGCCGAGATGCGTCGCGACGGGCTGCGCCACCGGGCCGTCTACGTCGTGGTCCGGACCTCGGCCGACGAGGTCGTGGTGCACCGCAGGGCCGATTGGAAGGACGTCTACCCCGGCGCGTGGGACATCTGCTTCGGCGGCGTGCTCGACGCCGGCGAGGAGTGGGACGACGCGGCCGCGCGGGAGTTGGCCGAGGAGGCCGGCATCGCCGCCGACCTCCGGCCGATCGGTTCGGGTACCTGGTCCGACGGCCACACCGCGGTGGTCGGGCGGGTCTACGAGGCGGTCCACGACGGGCCCTATCCGTGTCCCGATGGCGAGGTCGTCGAGGTCCGGGCCGTCGCTCGACACGACCTCGCGCAGTTCCTCGCCACCCACGAGCACTGCCCCGACTCGGTGGCGCTGCTCCGGCCGTGGCTGGCCGGCGCATGATCGTGCAGGCAGCGGGGTAGAGCCCGGGGCGTTCCGCCACCCCGCCCCCGCCCCCGGAGCCCGTGATGCACTTCCAGGTCCTCTTCTCCCGCCGTTCGGTCGATGCCATCTACGTCGACGGGATCCTCGTCCGTGAGCCCGGCCAGCCGGGCGAGCCGGCGACCCTCGTGGGTGCTCGGCCCACCGACCCGGTGCTGGGGCTGATGATCCCGGCCACGCTCGACGACTGGGCCGACCATGTGACCGTCGTCGACGTCGACCCCGGCGCCGATCGCATCCGGCTGCGCCGCGACGACACCTGCATCACGCTCGACCCCTACATCACCGCCGCCTGAGCCGAGTCGGCTCGCCCGGCGAGCCCGCAGCCCGTACGGCGCGCCCAGCTACTTGCAGCTGAGGCACTTCTGGCTGTCGGGGTGGGTGTGGCCGTCCTGCTCGTGCGGGGGGTGCGTGCCGCCGGCGGGGTTGTCCGACACGTGGACGGTGCCGTTGGGGTCGAACGCCCTCGACGGGTCGCCGGTCCACTGTCCGATCTGGTAGCGCTTGCCGCCGTTGGCCTTGAGGATGCGACCCGGCCCCTGCTTGCCCCGCTCGTCGGGACCCTGACCCGCCTCGTCGTACCAGACCTCGGTGAAGTCCTTGTACTCGGTGGGGAACTGGCGGGTCATGAAGAACAGCGGGATGCCGGGCGAGCCACCCGTGGGCGGGTAGTTGAACTGGCCCCGGATGTACGCGTCGGTGGTGAGGTTGGGGCCGGCCATGTGGATGCCCCGGAACAGCGTCTCGATGCGGGCCCGGTAGATGTTGATCAAGATGCCACCGTCGCCGCTCTCGCCGGCCTTGCGGCCGTGTTTGTACTCGCGGGCACCGGGCGAGGCGGGCACGGTGGCCCAGGTGACCCACAGGGGCGAGATGCCGAAGGCGTGCTGCCACTGCTTCTGGTCGTAGAGCCGACCCGCGGCCGTGGTGTCCGAGAGCCCGGTGCCGACGATGAGCCACTCGGGGAAGTACTGCTGGTTGGACGCCTCGTTGGTGATGAGGATCGGGTACAGCGGATCCCACACCGGCACGATGGTGGTGACGCCGCTGCCGCGCATCTTGGCGATGATGCTGGTGACGTCCTGGGCGTTGCGGCCCGGGTCGTAGAGGTAGCCGACCTGCTCGGTGAACTCGATGCCGTACTTGGCGAACTCACGCACGAACGCCTTGCGAGCGCGCTCGCCCTCGGGCTCGACCTTGCCGCGTGCGCCGTTGAGGTAGATGAGCCCGTACTTGCGAGGCGTGCCGTTGTAGCCCTGGGTGGGGTTGAACTCGTCGCCGGCGAACTGGGCGTTCTTGCCCTTGAGCTTCTTGCCGACGTACTCGGCGATGTGGGCGGCGTACTCGTCGGCGGTGGGCAGGCTCGAGAAGAGCACCGGCGGGAGCTCGGTGTAGAACGCGCTGGTGCCCGAGGTTCCGCACAGGCAGAGCATGTTGCGCAGCGCCAGCTCGCGGATGAGCACCGTGGGCATGGGCGCAGCCGAGTCGCCCTCGATGACGGCGAACGGCTTGATGTCGTTGACGATCTTGAGCGCGTCGGAGCGCATCGCCTCCTCGTTCTCGCTGGCACCGCTGGCGGCGACGTCGACGAACTTCACCTCGCGCCCGTAGGTCTCGTAGTGGAGGTTCGAGTAGCGGAAGAGCTTGGAGTACGCGTCCTTGATGGCCTCGGGCGAGTCGGAGAGGTCGGCCCCGCGCAGGATGGCCCGGGTGCCTTCGTCGAGCTGGGGGAGGTAGCGGACGATGGTGATGGTGTCCTTGGTGACCCCGCGGGAGGTGGTGCCGCCGTTGTCGGTGCCGTTCCAGGCCACGCACGGCGGCATGTAGGCGCTGATGCCCTTCTGGCGGCCGTCGGGCCGGCAGTTGGGGCCGGTGCCGAACTGCACCGCCGCGCCGCCCGTGGGCTGGTTCGGGTTGGTGGCCGGGCCACCCCCGGTGTTGCCGCCGGAGGATCCGCCGGTCTGCCCACCGGTCTGCCCACCGGTCGACCCGGTGTCGGCGCTGCCACCGGTCGACCCGGTGTCGCCGCCGGAACCGTCGTCGACGGGCTGGCCGTCGACGCCCGTCTCGACGTCGAGCGCCGGATCACCGGCGGCGAAGGGGTCGGCGTTGGGGTCGGCCGAGAAGTCGGAGGACCCGAGCCCCGCCTCGACCGAGCGGTCGTCGGCGTTGCCGGGCAGCAGCACCACCACCAGGGCGAGGACGCCGAGCACCGCCAGCGAGATCCCGTAGCGATCGAAGAACTCCTTGGCACTCACGAGCGCCCCCCAGAAAATCGTGTCCCCAGCGATTCGTTCGGCGTGTGCCGGTCGAATCTGGCAAAGTCTGTTGCCACATGACGTCGGTCACATGGTGACACGTCGCTGGGGGCGTCCGCACGAGCGGGCATGGAAGGGGACCGATGGCCGAGCCGATCGTGGTCGAAGCCGAAGCACACGAAGCACCAGACGACCGTTCGGCTCCGAGTCGAGCGCCGATCGACCTCCGCCTCGACGGCGACGACCTGCGCAGCGCCCTCACGGTGGGCGGCGCCACGCTCGCGGTGACCGTGTTCCTGTTCATCCTGTATCCGGCCGCGGTCTCGGTCCTGGTGCTCGGCGGGATCCTCGGGATGCTCACCGCCGTGCTCGCCTTCGGACTGGTCCTGATCTACCGGGCCAACGGGGTCATCAACTTCGCCCAGGGCGACCTCGGCGGCGTGGCCGCGGTGCTGGCCGGATCGATGATCGTCGCCTACGACATGCCCTTCTTCGCCGCGGTCGCCATCGCGTTCGCGGTGGCCGTCGTGCTCGGCGGCGCCATCGAGATCCTCGTGATCCGGCGGTTCTCGAACGCGCCGAGGTTGGTGCTCACCGTCGCCACCTTCGGCATCGCCCAGCTGCTGCAGGTCGCACAGCTCGTGCTGCCCCAGCTGTTCGACTTCAACGTCACCCCGCCCACGCCCGAGCCGTTCAAGGTCAACCTCGAGTGGTTCCCGGTGGTGTTCAAGGGGGGTCACGTCCTCATCGCCGTCGCCGTCCCCCTCATGGCCGCCGGTCTGGCCCTGTTCTTCCGGCGCTCACGCGTGGGTGTCGGCATCCGTGCCGCGGCCGAGTCCACCGCCCGGGCGTCGTTGCTCGGCATCCCGGTCAAGCGCCTGAACACGCTGGTCTGGCTCCTCGCCGCGGCGCTGTCCGCATCCGCGGCCCTGCTCCGGGTGCCCATCCAGGGCGTGTCCATCGGCGCCGTCTTCGACCCGTCGCTGCTCCTCCTGGCCCTCGCCGCCGCCGTCTTCGGGCGCATGGAGTCGCTGCCCCGCACCTTCGTGGCGTCCATCATCCTCGGCATGGTGAGCCAGTCGGTGCTCAACATCACGGGTCAGACGGTCATCGTCGACGGCGTGGTGTTCGCGGTGATCCTCGCCGTGCTCCTGCTCCAGAAGGGCGGCCTCGGCGAGCGGGCCCGCGACACCGGCATGTCGTCGTGGGGCGCCACCAAGGAGGTGCGGCCCATCCCGAAGGAGCTGCGTTCCCTGCCCGAGGTGCGCATCCCGCTCCAGATCGCCGGCGGCGTCATCGCCGCCTTCCTGCTCTTCGCCCCGCTGCGCTGGTCGGCCCCCGACGTCAACCTGTTCAGCGTCGGGATCATCTTCGCCATGGTCATCGTGTCGCTGGTGGTGCTCACCGGTTGGGCGGGCCAGGTCACCCTCGGGCACCTCGCGCTCGTCGCCTTCGGCGCCGCCGTCACCGGCGTCCTCGCCCAACAGGGCCGCCACTTCTTCGTCTGCGTGGCCGCGTCGATCCTCACCGGCGTGTTCGTTTCGCTGGCCATCGGCGTGCCCGCGCTGCGGATCCGCGGTCTGTTCTACGCCGTGACCAGCCTCGCGTTCGCGGTGGCCACCGGCACGTTCCTGCTCAACCCCAAGTACTTCGGGTGGCTGGTGCCCGACCCGGCGTCCACCGTCACCCGGTTCCGGCCGATCCTGTTCGACAAGTTCGACATGGACTCCGAGTACACCTACTACTACGTCTGCCTGTTCTTCCTGGTCTTCACGGTGGCCGTGGTCGCCCGCCTCCGCAGCAGCCGCACGGGTCGCACGCTCATCGCCAACCGTGACAACACCCGGGCGGCCCAGTCCTACGGCATCAGCGCGAACAAGGCCCAGCTCACCGCGTTCGGCATCTCGGGGGGCATCGCCGGTCTCGCCGGCAGCCTGTTCTTCTTCCACCAGCGGGCCGTGTCGGGTTCATTGCTGGCGCCCAACGAGAACTTCATCCTGTTCTCCATCGCCGTGGTCGGTGGTCTGGCCTCGGTTCCCGGCGCGCTCCTCGGCGCCGCCTACTTCACCGTCGTGAAGTACTCGGGCCTCATCACCTCGACCCAGGGCCAGTTGTTCGCCTCCGGCTTCGGCGTGCTGCTCGTGCTGCTCGTGCTGCCCAACGGCCTCGGCGGCCTGGTGTACGACCTCCGCGACCGCGCGCTGCGGGCCATCGCCTCGCGCAAGGGCATGGTCGTCCCCAGCCTGCTGGCCGACGTGCGGGTCGAGGACGCCGAGATCCCCGACGGCGACGAGTCCGGCGATCAGACGCTGGTCGACCAGACGCTGGTGTTCGGCGCACCCGAGCCGGCCCCGGCGGCCCAGCTGAGCCAGCCCAGCGACGACCCGCTCATCCTCGTGCGGGGCCTCGAGGTCGCCTACGGCAAGACCCAGGTGCTCTTCGGGGTCGACTTCCACGTCGAGCGCGGCGAGATCGTCGCGCTGCTGGGCACCAACGGTGCGGGCAAGTCCACGCTGCTGTCGGCCATGACCGGCCTCGTACGGCCCATGGCCGGCACCGTCGTCTTCGACGGCCGCGACATCACCGGAGCCGACGCCGGCGTGGTGGTGCGCGAGGGCATGGTCCTCATGCCCGGCGGCAAGGGCGTGTTCCCCACCCTGACGGTGAAGGAGAACCTCGAGCTCGCCGGGTGGATCCACGACGACAAGCAGTGGGTCGCTGCCACCATCGAGGAGGTCCTCGACACCTTCCCTCGGCTGCGGGAGCGCCTCGAGCAGAAGGCCGGCAACATGTCCGGCGGCGAGCAGCAGATGCTCACCCTCGGTCAGGCCCTCATCCTGAAGCCGAAGGTGCTGTTCATCGACGAGCTGTCGCTCGGTCTCGCGCCCATCATCGTCGAGCAGCTGCTCGGCATCGTTCGCCGGATCCATGCCCAGGGCACCACCATCGTGCTGGTCGAGCAGTCGGTCAACGTCGCCATCGCCCTCGCCCAGCGGGCCGTCTTCATGGAGAAGGGCGAGGTGCGCTTCGACGGGCCCACCAGCGATCTGCTCGACCGCCCCGAGATCCTCCGTGCCGTGTTCCTCCAGGGCGCGGGCGCCAAGGACGAGGCCGCCCCCGAGCCGGCCCCCGCCCCTGTGCGGACCCGCGGCCGCCAGGTGCGAGCCGGCGCTCCCGAGCCCGTCGCGGCCACGCACAGCTTCGACGGCGGTGCGTGCGCGTGCGGCCGCGAACATCCGGTGCTCCTCGAGCTCGAGGACCTCGCGGTCAACTTCGGTGGCGTGCGCGCGGTCGATGGCGTCTCCTTGGAGGTCCGCAAGGAGCAGATCGTCGGCATGATCGGGCCCAACGGCGCCGGCAAGACCACCATCTTCGACCTCATCTCCGGCTTCGTGACGCCGACCAGTGGTCGGGTCCGCCTCGGCGGCACCGATGTCACCGACCTCACGCCCTCGGGCCGGGCCCTGCTCGGCCTCGGTCGGTCGTTCCAGGACGCCCGGCTGTTCTCGGCCATGACGGTGCGCGAGACCATCGCCACCGCCCTCGAGCGCCACGTCAAGGTGCGCGACCCGCTCGCCGCCATCGTGCTGTCGCCGGCGGTGAAGTTCTCGGAACAGGCGGTGGCCGAGGAGGTCGAGACGCTCATCGAGCTGATGAACCTCGAGGCTTTCGCCGACAAGTTCGTCGGCGAGCTGTCCACCGGCTCGCGGCGCATCGTCGACATCGCCTGCTCGCTCGCCCACCGGCCCGACGTGCTCCTGCTCGACGAGCCGTCGTCGGGCATCGCCCAGCGCGAGACCGAGGCCCTCGGCCCGGTCATCCAGAACATCCGCGACCAGCTCGGCGCCGCCATCGTCGTCATCGAGCACGACATGCCGCTCATCACCGGCATCTCCGACGAGCTCATCGCCCTCGAGCTCGGCGCCGTGATCGCCCGCGGCGAACCCCAGGCGGTGGTCACCGATCCGAGGGTGGTCGAGGGCTACCTGGGCACGACCGACGAGGTCATCAACCGATCGGGGCCCCAATCATGAGCCACGTCATGAGGAACGCATCCTTCGCCATCAGCCCCCGGGGCCGCGTCCGCGCCCGCATCACCGTCGTCGTCACCGCCGTGGCCCTCGTGGTCCTGGTCTTCGGTTCGACGGCGGCGCGCGCCTCGGCCGAGGTCGTGCGCACCTCGTGGTGGACCAGCCGCAGCGCGGCCATCGCCACCCCGCCCGGTGGCTTCGAGATCGCCAAGACCCTCGACGGCGTCAGCGTGGCGGCGGTGCGTGTCCAGACCACCGGCGCGGTGCTGCCCACCACGCTGGCCCTCCAAGAGGTGCCGGGCGCGGCGTCGGCCGGCGCGGCGGTGCAGCTCTGTGTGGTGGCCGGCGACTTCGCCGACGCCTCCGGTGGGGCCATCGCCGGAGCGCCGGCCACCGAATGCGCGACGCCCGTGCCCGTCACCCGCGGCGTCGACTTCCGTTGGACGGCCGACATCACGTCGTTCCTCACCGCCGGCACCGCCACCAGCTTCGCCATCGTCCCCGGTCCCGGCGCCACCGCATCCGCGCCGTTCGACCCGGGCTTCTCCGTGGTCTTCAGCGGTGCGGCGGTGGTGGTCCGGCAACCGACCACGACGACGACGGCCGGCGGGGGAGGGGGCACCGACTCGACGACGACCACCCAGTCCACGACCACCACCACGCAAGCGTCGGGCTCGCCCTTCCCGACCTTCGGCGGCGGTCCGCCACCCACGGCCATCGTGCCGCGGCCGGTGCCGCCGCCCACCTTCGCACCGCCACCCGACCCGGCGGTCACCCCCACCACCATCGCCCCGCCCGTCGGCGAGTCCACCAGCGAGATCCTCGACTCGCCCACGGCCGCCGCGGGCCCGATCTCGGGCAGCAGCGGCGACGGTGCGCCGTGGATCCGGCTGCTGGTGCTGATCCCGTTGTCGGCCGCCGCCGGCGCCGGCTCGGTCTACGGCAAGCGGGTCCTGGCCACCGTCAGCCCTGCCGGCTGACCCCGCCGGCACACGCCGCGCGCGGCTCCGGCGCCTGCGAGCCGTTGACGTAGGCGTCGAGGAACGCGACCAGGCGGGGGTCGTCCACCGAGTCGACCTCGAGCCGCCGCTCCCAGGCCACGGCGACCACCGTCGACGCGAGCCCCTCGTAGGGCGAGACGATCACCCGATCGGGTTCGGCGTCGTGGAGCGCGACCAGCGTGTCGACCTCGTCGGGGGTGATGGCGGGGTCGTAGGCGAACCAGACCACGCCGTGCTCGAGGGAGTGGACGGCGTTCTCGTTCGGGACGGGGAGGTCGTAGACCCCGCAGTCGAGCCAGATGCCGGCGTGGTCGCCGCCCGAGGGCGGGTCGCCGGCGAAGGTGTAGGGCGGGTCGACGTGGCCGCTGCTCTGGCCGTCTTCCACGACGACGCCGTCGATCGCGTCGGCGGACGGCGCGTCGGGGTCGCTGCCGCAGGCGGCGAGCAGGACGGCGGCGCCGAGCGCACACGCGATGACATGACCGATGGGGCGGATCATGGGATCAGTGGACCACACGGCCTCGATCGCAGGCGATCGGTTGCCGCCCCCACGACGCCGTGGTCCACTACCCCGGGTGAACCCCGGGATGCTGACCGTCGACGACCTCCGAGTGCTGGCGGGGGACGGCCGCATCGACACCGTGATCTGTGCCTTCGCCGACTGCTACGGCCGGCTGATGGGCAAGCGTCTGGACGCGTCGTTCTTCCTCGAGGCGCCGGCCGCCGGCACCCACGCCTGCGACTACCTGTTCACCGTCGACATGGAGATGGAGCCGGTCGACGGCTATGCGTTCACCAACTGGGCCGCCGGCTACGGAGACGTCCACCTCGTTCCCCAGCTCGACTCGCTGCGGGTGTGCTCGTGGCTCGACCGCACCGCGCTCGTGCTGTGCGACGCCCACGGTCACGATCACCAGCCGGTCCCGGTGGCGCCGCGGTCGATCCTGCAAGGCCAGCTCGACCGGGCCGCCGAGGTCGGCTACCACGCCATGGCCGCCAGCGAGCTCGAGTACTTCCTGTACCGCGACGGCTTCGTCGACGCCGCCCGGTCCGGTTACCGCGACCTCACGCCGGCGGGTTGGTACATCGAGGACTACCACCTGCTCCAAGCGGCTCGCACCGAGGACGTCAACGGCGCCTTCCGCCGGCACCTGGCCGCCTCGGGCATCCCCGTCGAGTCGACCAAGGGCGAGTGGGGCCGAGGCCAGCACGAGATCAACATCCGCTACTGCGACGTGGCCACGATGGCCGACCGACACGTGGTGCTCAAGCACGCCTGCAAGGAGATCGCCGACGCCCTCGGCGTCGCCGTGACCTTCATGGCCAAGCCCGACACGGCCGAGGCGGGCTCGTCCTCGCATCTCCACCTCTCCCTGTGGCGGGGAGACGTGAACGTGTTCGGCGTCGACCCCGCCGTGGGCGGCGGCGACGGCGATCACCTGTTCCGCCACTTCCTCGGAGGGTGGATGGCCCACGCGGCCGACCTGATGGTCTGCTACGCGCCCACGGTCAACTCCTACAAGCGCTACCAGGCGCAGTCGTGGGCGCCCACGGCGCTGGCGTGGTCGCCCGACAACCGCACCACCGGCTTCCGCATCGTGGGCGAGGGCCCGGCCAAGCGCATCGAATGCCGCATCCCCGGCGCCGACGTCAATCCGTACCTGGCCTACGCCGCGGCCCTCGCCAGCGGCCTCGACGGCATCGAGCAGGGCACCGAGCCGCCACCGGCGTTCGAGGGCGACGCCTATTCGTCCACCGACCTGCCGACGGTGCCCCGCACGCTGGCCGAGGCCGTCGCCCGCTTCGAGTCATCGGCGTTCGCCCGCCGGGCCTTCGGCGACGACGTCGTCGACCACTACGCCCACTTCTTCCGCACCGAGGTGCACGCCTACGACGCCGCGGTCACCGATTGGGAGCGCACCCGGTACTTCGAACGCATCTGAGTCGCCGGGGCGGCCGCGAGCCGAGGCGGTTCGGCGGACGACGCCGTCGATCTCCGAATAGAGTCGACTTCGGCGGGGTCGAGTTCGAAGGTGGGAATGGCGGCGGACGATCGGATCATCAAGACGAAGCTGGTGCCGCCGACGGCGCATCCGCTCGCGGTCGATCGCGACGAGCCCATGCGGCGTCTCGGCGCGGCGCTCGCTCGAGATGGCACCGTCGTGGTGGCGAGCATGCCCGGGTACGGCAAGCGGGACCTGATCGCCCGCTGGATCGCCAGCCAGCCGGCTGGCACCACCATCTGGCTCAGCCTCGATGGCTGGGATGATCTTCCGCGGCTCATCCGGCACCTGGTCGCCGCCGTCCAGCAGATCGACCCGTCCATCGGGCACCGAACGCTCGAGTCGCTCGACGAGGGCATCGAGGCCGTTCGCAATCGAGGCGTCCCGAGCATCGTCGCGGAGGTCGATGCCCTCCGTGGCTCGTTCACCGCGGTCATCGAGGGCGCCCACCGTCTGGTCGACGCGGATGCGCGCATGGTCATCCGCCTGATGCAGCGCTTCCGCGTGGGCCCGATGGCGCTGGTGTTCGTGGTGGACGACGAAGCCGCCGTCGACCTGCGGACCGAGGACGGCACGCGCGAGATCGCCGTGATCGGCGAGCGCGAGCTGCGGTTCGGACGCGAGCAAGTCGTCGGGGTGTTCGCGCAGGCCGGGATCGAACTCGCCGAGGTCGAGGTCGACCAGATCGTCGACTCGACCGGCGGTTGGCCGCTGGCGGTGCTGCTGGCGGCGGAACGGTCCCAGGAGGCCGGTGCGTTCGAGCCGTTCGACCCTGCGGTGCCCGCCGTGGCGGACCGGTTGCACCGGGCCATCTGTCAACCGGTCCCCATCGAATTGCGGCCGGTCCTGTCCGATCTCGCGGTCCTCGGACCGATCACCTCGGGCCGATTCGAGGCCCTCACCGAACGGCCCGACACCCTGCGCGACCTCGAGCGGCTGCAACGGCTCCATCTGGCGGTCGTCGACGGCGGGCGTGTCAGTGCAGCGCCGGCAGCGCTGGCCCATCTCCTCCACGAGCGGGAGATCACCGATCCGAAGTCGGCCACGTTGCTGCGTCGCCGCCTGGCGCACGCCCACGCCGACGAGGGGCGTCCCAGCCTCGCCGTCCGGGTGCTGGAGGAGGCCGGCGACCACGATGCGCTGACACGCCTGCTGCTCGAGCGTCATCTCGAGTGGTCGTCGGGCGCGAACAGAGATCTCGTGGATCGGCTCATCGATCGGACCATCGTGCGGTCTCCCGGGATCGTCGAGCTGCACTTCGCCCGCGCATGGCTCGAGGTGTTCGACGGTGACGACCGAGCCGCCCGCAGCTCGATCGAGACCGCTGCCGCCCAACCGCTCGCCGGCGCACGGCGCATCCGAGCCGACAGCGAGCTGGAGATGCTCCGAGCGGTCCTCGCCCGTCGCGAGGGCCGCATGGACGACTGCCTCTTCCACGCGATCGCGTGCGAGGAGCTGGGCGAGTCGGTCACTCCCGACCCCGACATCCCCTATGCCTCGGTCGCGCCGGATCTCGTCGGCATGTATCTGGGGCACTGCCTGTTCCACGCCGGCGAGCTCGAAGATGCGCGCGCCGAGCTCCTCCGGGCCAACGTGGCCCGAGAGTGGTCTCGGCCGGCGTTGGCTGCGCTGCATGGTGTGCTCGGGATGATCGGATGGCTCGACGACGACCCGTCGGCGGCGCTCCATGCCGCCATCGCGGTCAGCAACCTCGACGACGAGCTGACGAGCAGCAACCACCTCGCAGCGGCGGCCTTCGCACTGGTCAACCGGGGAGACGACGCCGACGAGATGGCCCTTCGTCACGCCGCCGAGGGCGAGCGCCTCGCGGAACCGACGGCCGTGGTGGTCGGCCATGTCGTGGCGGCCATCACCTCGCCGTTCGCGGCCGACGCCCGCCGGTCGCACGCCGCGGCGCGGGCCGCCGCCGAGCGGTGCGAGCAACCAGGGGTGTTGTCGCTCATCGTCGCCCGAGCGGCGTCCGTCCTCGACCTCCCCGACCACTCGCCCGAGTTGGGGGCCGATCTCACCGACGGCGAGCGTCGCGTCGTTCGAGCGCTCCGCGGCGACCTCACCGAGCGAGAGATCGGGGCCGAGCTCAACCTGTCGCACAACACGGTGCGGGCCTATCGACGACGCGCCTACCGCAAGCTCGGCGTGGTCTCGCGAGCGGACGCCATCCGGCGATTCGACGAGCTCGACCGCCGTTAGCCGGCGCGCGGCGGCGTCGGTCCCGGAGAACTGTGTCCCGGGGTACTCGTGACGGGGTACCCCGTCGGCCGGGATGGTGGTTCCATGCAGCCGCCGGAGACGCTCGACCTGGAAGTCCGCTTCCAGCCCATCGTCAGCGTCCGCACCGGCTCCGCCGTCGGTGCCGAGGCGCTGCTCAGGGGTCGGATCGGGGGTACGTCGTTCCCGCCGCGTGCCCTCATCCGACAGCTCCACCGGCATGACGTCCCCGTTGCCGAGACGGTCCTGGGCCGGGTGGCGCACGCGCTCGACGAGTGGGACGACGTGGGCGCCACCGGGGTGTGGTGCTCGGTCAATCTCGATGCATGCGACCTGGCGCACGGGTCGCTTGACGAGCTGATCGCCGACCTGATCGGCCCGCACCGCGCCTCGAGGATCGTGGCCGAGATCACCGAGTTGCGACCCATCGACCCCGTGCTGGCCGGACCCGTCCTGCAGCGGCTGCGGAAGCTGGGCGTACGGATCGCCATCGACGACTTCGGCGTCGGCGAGTCGATGCTGCCGCAGTTCGAGCTGCTCGAGCCCGACATCGTCAAGATCGACAGCGGGTTCGTCGCCGGCATGCAGCAGCCGGGCGCCGACCGGGCCATGGTGCAGGTGACGATCGCCCTCGCTCGTCGAGCGGGCCTGACGGTGATCGCCGAAGGCGTGGAACGGGTCGGCCAGCTCAGCCGGCTCTCCCGCCTCGACTGCCAGCTCGCGCAGGGGTTCCTGTTCAGCGAAGCGGTCAGCGCCACGGGCTTCGCCGAGCTCGTCCGGAGACGGCACTCGCCCGCCTGCTGATCCGCACTACGTTCTGCCGCCGATGGAGCGACCGCTGATCGGCATCACGACGTACCCGCCGAATGCCGACGACCGCTTCGACCTGCCCGCCGAGTACGTGGCCGCCGTCCGGCAGGCGGGCGGCGACGTGGTCCTCCTCCCGCCCGGCGGCGCAGACCCGTCCTCACTGGTCGCCCGGCTCGACGGGCTCGTCCTGTCCGGCGGCGGCGACCTCGACCCGTCGACCTACGGCGGCGCCGGCCACGAGACCATCTACTCCCTGGACCCCGACCGCGACGTCGACGAGCTGGCGCTGGCCCGCCGGGTGCTCGAGATCGACCTCCCGACCCTGGCCATCTGCCGCGGACACCAGGTGGTCAACGTCGCGCTCGGCGGGACGCTCGTGGGCCATCTCCCCGACATCGCCCCGAGCACCGACGTCGCGGCGCCGGTGCTGCACCGGATCGAACCGCCGGTCCTGCGCGACCGGGCGACGCCGACACCGCATCCGGTGACCGTCGAAGCCACGAGCCGACTGGCATCGATCCTCGGCGCGACCGAGGTCGTCCCGGTGAGCTGGCACCACCAGGCCGTCGACCGGCTCGGTGCCGGCCTCCGGGTCGTGGCCACCGCGCCCGATGGCACCATCGAGGCCACCGAGCATCCCGAGCACCCGCAGTTGGTCAGCGTGCAGTGGCACCCCGAGCTCTCGTCCGCCACCGACGTCACCCAACAGCGTCTCTTCGACGACCTCGTCGAACGCAGCACGGCCCAACGAAGCGAGAAGGAACCGTCATGAAGCTCCAATGGAAGGTCGCGCTCGTCCCCGGCGCGGCCAACGGCATCGGCGCCGAGTCGGCGCGGCTCTTCGCCAGCGAGGGTGCCACCGTCATGTGCGTCGACCGTGACCACCACGGTGCCAACGCGGTCGCCAACGAGATCACGGCCGCCGGCGGTCGGGCCAAGGCGCTGACGGCCGACATCTCGTCCGAGGAAGAGGTGCGTGGGATGGTCGAGACCACCGTCGAGGACTTCGGCCGCCTCGACGTGTTGTTCAACAACGCCGGGGTGATGCTCGCCGACGACGGCGACGCCGAGACCACCACCGAGGACGTCTGGGACCGCACGCTCGCCATCAACGTCAAGGGCGTGTGGCTCGGCTGCAAGTACGGCATCCCCGCCATGCGCGACACCGGCGGCGGCTCCATCATCAACACGGCCAGCTTCGTGGCGCTGCTCGGCGCTGCCACGGCCCAACTGGCCTACACCGCCTCCAAGGGCGCGGTGCTGTCGATGACGCGGGAGCTGGCCGTGATCCACGCCCGAGAGAACATCCGGGTCAACGCCCTGTGCCCGGGCCCGCTGCGCACCAAGCTGCTGATGGACTTCCTCGACACCGACGAGAAGAAGCAGCGCCGCCTCGTGCACGTGCCCATGGGCCGCTTCGGCGAGGCCGAGGAGATGGCCAAGGCCGCCCTGTTCCTCGCCAGCGACGACTCGTCGTACATGACCGGCGCCACCTTCACCGTCGACGGCGGCATCACCTCCGCCTACGTCACCCCCGAATGAGATCGGTCCGTGCTCAGGGCCTGCGGCTCCGCCGCAGTCGTGTCGGCTGCTCGCTGGCGCTCCCGACGCCGATCGTGCTCAGGGCCTGCGGCTCCGCCGCAGTCGTGTCGGCTGCTCGCTGGCGCTCCCGACGCCGATCGTGCTCACGGCGTGCGCATGAGTGAGCGCTCGCTCTTGGATGGTGTGCGGGTGCTGGATCTGACGCAGTACCTGGCGGGGCCGGCGTGTACCCGGATGCTGGCCGATCTCGGCGCCGAGGTCATCAAGGTCGAGGCCGCCCCGTTCGGCGACCCCAGCCGGGCCTTCACGCCCCGTCGCAACCGGCGCGCCGGGTTCTTCGTGCAGCAGCACCGGGGCAAGCAGAGCATCTGCCTCGACCTGCGGACCGACGACGGCGTCGCCGTGGTCCGCGAGCTGGCCGACCACGTCGACATCGTGGTCGAGAATTTCAGTCCAGGGGTGATGGACCGCAAGGGATGGGGCTACGACGGGCTCGCCTCCACCAACCCCGGGCTCATCATGGCCTCGGTGTCGGGCTTCGGGCAGACCGGTCCGCTCCGCGACAAGCCGGCATTCGACTTCGTCGCCCAGGCCTACGGCGGGGTCATGCACATGACCGGTGACCCCGACGGGCCGCCCATGTTCGTGGGCATCGGACTCGCCGACACCAACGCCGGTGTCCACGCCTTCGGTGCCATCGGGATGGCCTTGTACCAGCGCGAGCGCACCGGACGGGGCTGTCACATCGACGCCTCGATGGTCGACTCACTCGTGCACATGCACGAGACGTCGATCTACGCCCCGTCGATCACCGCCGACTCCGGAGCTGACGGATCGGTCGACCCCTACGTGCCCATGCGGGCCGGACGGCACTACCAGCCGTCGGCTCCCGGCGCCGGCTATCGCTCACCCGAGGGATGGATCGTGGTGTTCTGCACGCAGGGCCAGATCGACGGACTGTGGCGGGCGCTCGGCCGACCCGAGCTGGGCGACGACGAGCGGTTCCGCACCAACGACGCCCGCCTGGCCCACCGCGACGAGCTGACCGACCTGATCGAGGGGTGGATGGACGGCTTCGAGCGTGACGACGACGTCATCGCCGCGCTCGAGGCCGAACGGGTGCCGTGCTCGCGCGTGCTGAGCCCGGCCGAGTTCGCCGAGCAGCCGCACCTGGTCGAGCGGGAGATGATCAAGGAGGTCGTCGACCCGGTGGCCGGGCCGGTCACCGTTCCTGGCTTCCCGCTGGTGTTCGACGGCGAGCGACCGGGCGTCGAGGCGCCGGCGCCGACGCTGGGCCAGCACAACCGGTCGGTGCTCACGGGCCTGCTCGGCTGGGACGACGCGCGTGTCGACGCGCTCGTCGCGGCCAGCGTGCTGGCGTCGAAGCCCCGCTAGGTCACTTGGAGACGTCGATGTCCGGCTTCTCCGCGGCGCGCCGTTCGAAGGCCGGGTGGACGCGGCGCTTCTGGACCCGTCGCTCGACCGACCCGTCCGGGCCGACGACGTAGCGGTCGTTGTTGCGCCGCGGCGCCCGCCCGGCCGTGGCCAGGATGGGAAGCAGTGTGTCGTCTGTCGCGCGTTCGAGGGCGCTCGCTCGATCCGATGGCATCTCGTGGATTCCTTCTTCGATCGGGGGCTGCCCTCTGTTGGTTCCCCTACTGCATCGGCAGCCATCAGGAATAGTTGAGCAACTCGGTCGGACTTCCTCGGGATCGAGTCGGCCTCGAGCGACGACCCGGTGCCGTCGTCGGTCCTGCGCCCGGCCCGACCGCTACCGTCGGCCGCCATGAGCAGCCTCTACCCCTATGCCGACCGCTTCCCCGTGAACCGCGGCCTTCCGTCCGAGGGGCGCAGCCGCGACTCCATCCTCGCCGAGCTGCGCGAGCTCGCATCCGAGGAGGACGCGGCGTGGGAGAGCGGCAAGTGCTCGGGGTCGATGTACTGCGGCGACCACGACCACTACGGGTTCCTCAACGAGGTGTTCGGCCTCTTCGGCCACATGAACATCCTCCAGCGCGACATGTGCCCGTCGGCCACCCGGTTCGAGGGCGAGGTCATCGCCATGGCCCTCGACCTCATGCACGGCTCGGCCGCCGAGGAGCGCGGGCACGACATCGCGGGCATGGTCACCTCCGGCGGTAGCGGCTCGATCATGCACGCGCTGCTCGCCTACCGCGATCACGCCCGCGAGACCAAGGGCATCACCAACCCGAACGTCGTCAAGCCCGAGACCAGTCACCCGGCCTTCGACAAGGGCTGTCACCTGTTCGGCATCGAGGCGCGCAACGTCCCCGTCGACCAGGAGACGATGACGGTCCGCCCCGAGGTGATGGCCGAGCAGATCGACGAGAACACCATCGCCCTCATCGGCTCGGCCTCGAACTACGGCTACGGCACGGTCGACCCCATCCCCGAGCTCTCCGAGCTGGCCGTCCAGCACGACATCGGCCTCCACGTCGACGGCTGCCTCGGCGGGTTCATCCTCCCCTTCGGCGAAGAGCTCGGCCACACCCAGATCCCGGTCTTCGACTTCCGCCTCCCCGGCGTCACCACGATCTCGGCCGACACCCACAAGTACGGCTACGCCCTCAAGGGCACGTCGACGCTGCTGTTCCGTGACCAGGAGGTCCGCAACAGCCAGTACTTCTTCCGCACCGACTGGACCGGCGGCAAGTACTGCTCGCCCGGCATGGACGGCTCACGATCCGGCGGCCTGCTCGCCGCAACGTGGGCGTCGATGGTCAGCCTCGGGCGGCAGGGGTATCTCGACTACGCCCGCCAGATCTTCGACACCGCCTTCGCCATGCAGGACGCGGTGAAGAGCCACCCCGAGCTGAAGATCATCGGTGACCCGACCTTCTGCTTCAGCTTCACCAACGACCCCAGCAGCGGGGTCGAGTTCGACATCTACCACGTCAACGACTTCATGAAGCTGCGTGGCTGGCGCTTCAACGGCCAGCAGTATCCCAACGCCATCCACATGGCCGTCACCCGACCCCAGACCCAGGCCGGCGTGGCCGAGGCCTTCGCCCGCGACCTCGACGAGGCCGTGGCCTACGCGGTCGAGCACAAGGACGAGACACCCGGTTCGGCCGCCGTCTACGGCGGTGTCGCCGGCGGCATGACCGACGAGGCCGACGACTTCATCCGCGGGATCATGGCCGACATGATGGACAAGCACCAGGGCCTGCCCCGCCCCTGAGCCGCTCCGGCGTTGTCCGCACGATCAGGCCGTGGTGAGCGGCGCCGGAGTGCGCCGGCGCCGGTTCGGGTAGAGCCCTCTCCATGAGCGACCGACCCCCCGTGACCAAGACCGAGACGCCCGAACGTGCCGAGGTGCAGGCGCTGGCCGATCTGCTCGACACCCGCTTCCGGGTGCCGGGCACGAGCTGGCGTTTCGGCGTCGACGGTCTGCTCGGCCTGGTCCCCGGGCTCGGCGACGCCGCGGGTCTGGTGCTCTCGTCGGCCGTGATCCTGCAGGCGGTCCGCCTCGGCGCCCGGGGTGCCACCGTCGTACGGATGGTCGGCAACGTCGCCATCGACACGGTGGTGGGGGCCATCCCGCTGCTGGGATCGGTCTTCGACTTCGCCTTCAAGGCCAACACGCGCAACGTACGACTGCTCGAACGCCACGTGGTCGACGCCGACGCCACCCGGGCTCGGAGCGCGGCGGCCGTGCGCTGGACGATCATCGGCGCAGTCCTCGTCCT